>JAYVIR010000082.1:0-62265 GCA_043770095.1 Eubacteriales bacterium | reverse complement strand
ATTTCCAGACCAAGTCGAAGGACTTGAAGCGGTACGGGCTGGTGAAATAGATGTGTTTATTACCGCTAACGGTGGCATTACAAAAAAATACGCGATTGATTACCCAGAAATAAAAATCATTGCAGATTTGACAACATTCACTTCAGAAATGACAATTTCAACTCAAATTGAAAACAAAGTGCTTTCGCAAATTATGGATAAAATTTTTGTGAAACGTGCCATTGAAATAAAATCAAGCATTAGTAGTGCTGAAAAAGAGTATAACCGCTATATTCTTGGCTTAACGGATGAGGAAAAATGGTGGATTATAGCGCATCCAAAAATTATTGTTGGGGCTGCGGACGATTATTTGCCTTTTGACTATTATCAAAATGGTCAGTACAAAGGCATTGCAGGTGACTATTTGACAAAGTTGATAAGTCAAATTGGTCTGACAATTGAAGTGGTTCATGCTCCTTTTGATCTGCTTTATCAAAATGCTTTAAAAGGGGAAGTGCATGTCCTTAATATGGCGAAAACGGATGATCGTTTGTCTGATTTTGTCTTTACGGATTCGTTTAGCGAAGAAAGAGATGAAATTTTTGGAAACCGTCAGTTGCCCTATTTACAAGATATTTATGAACTTGAAGGGAAGCGTATTGCGGTTGTAAAAGGGTATTGGCATAAGGATTATCTAATAAAAAACCTTACAAAAGTAACAATTGTTGAAACGAAAGATCTTAAGGAAAGTATGCAATTTGTCTCCGAGGGCAAAGTGGATTATTTGATTGAGAACCCAACCGTTGCAAATTATTACATTGAGGGTCTTGGCTATAGCAATATTATTCAAAAAGGGAATACGTCACAAGATTCATTTCTATTTTACGGTATTGCAAAAAATGAGGCGCCTTTAGCGTCGATACTCAGTAAGGCGATGCGCCTAGTTGAATATGAGAAAATTAAGAGTTTGGCACTGCAAGAAGTACCTTCTCAGAAGAATGTGATGACCACTAGATTGCTCTACATACTATTATTCCTTGCCATTGTACTGGGACTTGTTGTTATTTACTTAATCACGTTGATTCGTGAGTTGATCAATCATAAAACACAGCTTAAAATTTCTGAAGAGCGTGAGAAACTAATCTACTTAGATGGGCTGACAGGGTTTAAAAATCGACTTTACTTTAATTCTATGGAAAAGGCATTTTATGAATCAAAGCAATCTCAGATTTATCTCATGGCAGATTTGAATGGATTAAAACTCGTTAATGACACTTATGGTCATATGTATGGTGATCATTTTCTCACAGCTTTTTCAGAGGCGCTAAGAAGCACCTTTAAAGGTGAAATTATCATTCGAATGGGTGGAGATGAATTTCTAGTCGTATTAATGAATTGGGACGAAAAACATTTAGAAATTGAACTTGAGGCACTAGAACTTGCCTGTAAGAAAAATAGCATCCTTCTTCCAACTCAAGAGTATTTTGTGCCTGCTGCGGCTGTTGGATGGTCGATTCGCACGGACTTAAGCGATGTAAACGAAGCCATCATAGCAGCCGACCAGATGATGTACCAACATAAGGCGAATTTAAAGCGTCGGGCTAACGATCATTAGTCAATCATTAGTTTTTTTAGCGTATCTTTTAACGCTTCCAAGTAACGGCGGTCATCTTCCGCCGTTCTTTTTTTGAATTTTGTATATTTGTTGCTTTGTTTTCTAAGCTCTTTATGGAAATGTCGTTTTTCAAGTAGGTAATCAATGTTTTGGGAATCAATCAATTGGCCATATTGGGTGAGTGCGAATG
Organism: Eubacteriales bacterium; assembly: GCA_043770095.1. Taxonomy (GTDB): domain Bacteria; phylum Bacillota; class Clostridia; order Peptostreptococcales; family Acidaminobacteraceae; genus JBGSUZ01. The sequence continues at coordinate 60,481 of JAYVIR010000082.1, read as the reverse complement.
CTTTCTTGGCGATGGCCATTGCAGCCAGTCCGTAATCTTGTGTGATGACCAAGTCGCCAGGACTTAATCGGTTGGCAATAAAGAAATCAACTTGATCCGCACCATGGTCGACGGTATGCACCTGAGCGTAATGAAGCTCTAAGTGGTGAGAAATATTTTTAACGACGTGAAGCTCAATAGACAAACTTTCAGCCACTTGTTCTGTTATAGAAACGACGGGGCAACCGTCGGCGTCAATCCAAAGTACCATGTAGAACCTCCAAAGAATATGAAAATATATTTATATCGAGACAAAATGGGAATCGTTCCATTATAGTATAACATTTAGCTCGAAAAAGAGCTGCCACTTAGTGATTTAAAAATCGCTTAGAGGCAGCTCTTTATTGTTTTATTATTTTGTTAGAAAAGCTTAGTCAAATGCCCATTAAGTTTGATTTCAATCGGATCGCCCTCAATAAGCTCGCAGAAAGAATCGTATTTATTGATATTGACTTGAATGGTTCTGCCTCTAAAGACTGTTCTAAAGGAGAGTGCACTCCAAGCTTTTGGTAAAAATGGTTTTAAAGTCAGTTGATTGTCAACAACCCTAAGTCCGCCGAAGCCTAAGACGATGGACATCCAAGTACCAGCCATAGAGGTGATGTGAAGGCCGTCCTCGGTGTCGTTGTTATAGTTGTCGAGGTCAAGACGAGAGGTTCTAAGGTACATGTCATACGCCGTTTCTTCCATGTTGAGCTTTGAAGCCATAATGCTGTGAACACATGGAGAAAGAGAAGATTCATGAACCGTTCTTGGCTCGTAGAATTCAAAGTTGCGACGAGTGACATCTTCTGAATACGCTTCTTCGAAGAAGAAAAGTCCCTGTAGCACGTCAGCTTGTTTGATATAGCATGAACGAAGGATTCGATCCCAAGACCACTTTTGATTAAGTGGCAAGTTAGATTTATGCAGATCCTTAACTAGAATTTGCTCTTTGTCCAAATAACCATCTTGTTGAAGGAAAATACCCAGTTCTTTGTCTTCTGGCAAGTACATTTTGCCAGCAATCGTTGTCCACTCGGTGAAATCTTCCTCAAGCAGGTCAAGCGACTTCATAAGGCGAGCGTAATCGTCTGGATACTTTTCCTTGAGAAGTTTTGCAACGTCTACAGCGTAGTTTAGGTTCCAAGCCGCAATCAGATTGGTGTACCAGTTATTATTGACATTGTTTTCGTATTCATTTGGACCTGTAACGCCAAGAATCATGTAACAATCTTTCTTAGGCACGTAGTTCACGCGGTCAGCCCAGAATCTTGCAATTTCAGCCAAGACTTCAAAGCCGTACTTTGCCAAGTGGTCGTAATCGTTGGTGTAGCGGATATAATTGAAAATTGCATAAGAAATTGCGCCATTTCGGTGAATCTCTTCAAAGGTAATTTCCCATTCGTTGTGGCACTCTTCGCCTGTCATCGTCACCATTGGGTAGAGCGCACCTTTAAGGCCCAGTTTAGCGGCGTTGTCTTTGGCTTGCTCCAATTGGTTGTGTCTATAAATGAGCAAGTTTTTCGCAATCTGAGAATCTGCCGTACCAAGATAGAAGTACATACAGTACGCTTCCGTATCCCAGTAAGTGCTACCGCCATATTTTTCGCCAGTAAAGCCTTTTGGCCCGATGTTGAGCCTTGGATCTTCACCAGTATATGTTTGATTCATATGGAAAATGTTGAAACGAATGCCCTGTTGAGCAGCGACATCGCCATCAATAATCACGTCACTATGAGACCATTTTTCTAACCAAGTGGCTTTGTGAGCATTGATCATTTCTTCGTAACCAAGGGTGAAGCCTCTTGTAAGCGATTCTTCCGATTGGATGGTAACCATGTCGTCTTCGTAATCTCTGTTTGTAGCGACACCAATAAATTTGTAAAGATGAACATTTTGACCCGCTTCTAATTCAAGGTCGTAGGTGAGAGATGCCCATTTGTCGTCTTGAACAGCTTCGGTTGGATAGACCTTTTCACCGCATAAGAACACGTCGTTTCTCATCGCGGCAGAGACTCTAAAATCTGTTTTCTTAGTGTCCATGGTCACGCAGCCAAATTCGTTCTCTGTATTGGCAGCACTTTCAACTGGGAGCCAGAATTTCTCGTCATAATTAGAATCTTTGTTGGTCACATCACCATCGAGGTAAGAGATGAGACGTACTTTTGCATTGCCATTTTTGCAAGAAATTTTATAGGAAATAGCACCAGTTTCTCTATCACATAATGAAAGGAACCGCTCTGCTTCGATGTGAAGGGTGACGCCATTGTCGGCTTCGACGCTAAAGTTTCTGCTAAAAATACCGTGCTTCATGTCAAGTGAACGTTGATAGTCGAGAACTTTCCATTTTGCAAGGTCAAGGCTTACATCGTCTATGAGGACTTTGATGCCAATAAAATTAAGCGCATTGAGGACTTTTGCAAAGTACTCAGGGTATCCGTTTTTCCACCAACCGACTTTTGTCTTGTCAGGGTAGTAGACACCTGCAATATAAGTGCCTTGAAGCGTTTTTCCGGAGAAATCTTCTTCGTTATTGCCTCTCATGCCCATATACCCATTACCAATACTGGTAAGGCTCTCAAAAATCTCATTATCGAGCGCATCGTAGCCTTCTTGGATGATTTTCCATTCATCGTGCTTTACTAAATTCTTCAAAGAGATCACCAACTTTCTATAATTTGTGCAACCGCTTGCATAGTTTTCGAAAAATAAGACAGCACCAAAAGCTGCCTTATTATTCTGTTGTATACCATATTATATCAGATGTTAAACGATTTTTTAAGCTATTTTCAAAAAAAAATAATTAATAATATGCAATTATTCTTTTCAGTTTGCACGAATTAAGCTATCATTATAGTGAATATTTGTGATAACGGTTGCAGAGGAGAATGATGATGATAAAAGGGTGCTTATTTGATTTAGATGGCGTTTTGGTAGATACGGCAAAATATCACTTTTTAGCTTGGAAAAGACTTGCTGAGGAGTTGGGAATTGAATTCACGCATGAGGACAATGAACGTTTAAAAGGCGTTAGCAGAATGCGTTCGCTGGATATCATTTTGGAGATAGGACAAGTTACTCTAGAGGAAAGTCAAAAAATTACTCTTGCTGACAAAAAGAACGAATGGTATAAAGAGTATATAATGAAAATGGATGCGTCTGAGATCTTATCTGGCGTTGCAGAATTCTTGACGCATATTAGAGCAAATGGAATGAAAGTCGCTCTTGGATCGGCTAGTAAAAACTCTCCAATCATTTTGGAAAGAACGGGACTTAGCAAGTACTTTGACGCGATTGTAGATGGCAATGACGTGAGCACTGCAAAGCCTGATCCAGAAGTATTTTTACTTGGCGCAGAGCGTTTAGGCTTAAAGCCTGAAGAGTGCCTTGTCTTTGAAGATGCTCAGGCAGGCATTGAAGCGGCGCAAGCTGGCGGTATGAAGGTGGTTGCCGTTGGAACTGAGGAAATGCTTAAAGGCGGCAGTATGTATATTCAAGACATGAAAAAAGATTTTGATCGGTTAAATGCGTTTATAATGGAGGGCTAAAGTTAATGTATATAGGGCTAGATTTAGGCGGTACGAACATTGCGGGCGGATTAGTAGATGGAAATGGCGTGCTGCTTCACCATTACAGCATTCCAACTGAGGCGCCAGAGGGTTATGATCATGTTGTTGGCAATATCGTTTTGGTTTGTCTGCATTTAATGGAGAAAATTGAAGCGGATTCAGTACTGAAAGGCATTGGTATTGGCGTGCCTGGACTTGCAGATGACCATACTGGCATCGTTTATGAATGCGTTAATTTGCTTTGGAAGGTGCCGCATTCGTTAAGGGCGGACATTCAAAAGAGCATCAATGTGCCTGTACATATAAGCAATGATGCCTCAGTGGCAGCTGTTGCCGAGTTTCGTGTGGGTTCGCTTAAAGGTGTTATAAATGGCGTGTTATTTACGCTTGGAACAGGTGTAGGCGGAGGCTTTATAGTCGATGGCAAACCATTTAGCGGTTCTCATGGCGTTGGCTCTGAAATAGGGCACATGGTCGTTGGAGAAGGTGATTATGTTTGCAACTGCGGCAGAACAGGTTGCCTTGAAACATTTTCTTCAGCGACGGCGGTTATTAAATATACAAAGAAGCAACTTGGACTTGGCAGAACTTCTAAATGGCTTGAGAGTCAAGGTATTAAGGCGGAAGATCTTGCGGCAAAACATATTATAGATGGTGCTAAAAATAACGACCCTCTTTGCAAAGAAGCCTTTGACAGACTGGTACATTATTTGGTGGTGGCGATGATCAATACGGTTGTCATGCTTGATCCAGATGTCATTACCTTAGGTGGCGGCGTTTCAAGAGCAGGTGATTTTTTACTCGATGCACTTCATGTTGAACTTGAAAAGCACCGTGTCTTTAAAGCGGCACCAAGCTTCACATTAAAAATAGCAGAACTGGGCAATGACGCAGGCATTATTGGTGCGGCAATGCTTTGTTTGTAGTTAGAGTTGATTATTAGGATTAGTGACTTTTCATAATTTTAAAAACAAATTTAGCACGCTCAAATGAGCGTGTTTTTTGCGTTTTGGGATATAGAAGAGTGGAGTGAAAAAGGCTAATTTAAAACATTAAAATACATATTTTACATCTCCTAATTGAAGAACTAATTTACAATATTTTCAAATGTTAAAATTTGTAGTATAATCATTGTGATATGTATTTGTTTACTTATAACTGAGATGATTTATAGACAGAGGAGAGCAAAACAATGAAAATCAAAGAGATGAATAATAAGGCGATTAAAAGCAATACGAATAATAATAAGGTGATTAAAACCAAAACAATAGCAGCGCTACTAATCCTTACAATGCTTCCAACAGGCGTTTTTGGAGCAGTAGCTAGTGATAATACATTTAAAGACGTAGAGAACCACTGGGGTAAAACTTACATAAACAGACTATACAAAGAGGGTTTTGTAAAAGGCAGCAACGGCAAGTTTAATCCTGAAGAAGTCCTTAAAACGGAGGACTTCTTAATCATGGTGCTTAAAGTCATTAAGCCTGAATATAAAGACCTTGTGGCGACTGAGGGACAAACGTATTATGCACCTTTTATTGAAAAGGCGGTAGAAATTGGACTGGTTAAAAGCGATGCTAATTTTGACGAAGTTCAGCAGTATATTGAACGCTCAATGCCAAGAGAACTGGCGGTACAGGTTGTTGACAGAGCGCTCACTCTCATGGGCGAGACGGTGACTGTAGATCATGGACTTGAATATAAGTTTAAAGATTTTAAAATTGTGAATGACATCAACAAAGAAGCTGTTTTAAAGGCTTTTCAACTTGGTATTATCAAAGGTTCAAACGGTCAATTTAAACCAAAGAGCCTACTCACAAGAGCCGAAGCGACAGTGTTAGTGACGAAGGTCATGGACAAGGCTACGAGAGACAAGATGATTTTTGGGAATAACCCAAGAGTCTATGATGAAGTGACAGAGTGGTACTTGAAAAACTTTGGAAAGCAAGTAGAGAAGCGAACTGTCATTATTGAAAAGAAAGCCAATGGGTTTATCAATAATGGTGACGTTGACTTTACGGAGAAAGCGTTTAGTTATAAAGGCAAGTTGATTAATTTGTGGACGGATAAGGAGTTTGAGGATAAGACGTTAGGGGAAGCGACTATCTCAAAAGAGCGCACTTCAACGCAGTTAAGCGTATCTAACAATATGGATAATCTCGATTTAACAGGAATAGGCGGTAGTTATATTCCTAATGATGGCGAAATCACCTTTGTAAACGTAGATGGTGTGCAAAGTGGCAAAGCGACTAAACATTATGAACTGCCTACAAGAAATTTAAACCGCATGATTTATGACATTAGCAAATATGGCACTCAATATGCGACTTTAGAACAAAAATACCTTCGATTACTCTCTACAACCAATCATATTTCAATGTTTATTACAGGTACATCTAATATAAATACTATACAAGGTGACATTACTTTTTATAAATATCCAAAAGAATTTGCAAAAATGGCAGAAATGAAATTTAATCCCGACTTATCATTTAGTGTAGGCGCATATTTCTATTTAACAGGAAACGAAGCTTTGTTTAGACAAAATTTTAACCGTATTTATGGGGCAGACGGTGATGCTATTTTCAACAACATAAAAACATGGATGAAGGGTAGGAAAGATTCTATGCCCGATGCTGATTTTACAAAGACCTACAAAGGAATCACCATTAATTACATTGACTCACAGTACACAGGGCTACATGCCTATATGACCCTAAAAAAATAGAAAAGGAGAACAATGTGAAAAAAATTCTTGCGTTACTGTTGTGTCTATCAATGTTGATAAGCATTTTTCCCTCTCCTATCAGCTATGGCGCAACTTACACAATTACAGCATCGGAATACCCAAAATTTTCAGCGTTGAGCGTTACAGAAAAAAACGCACTGCAAAAAATAAAAAATGAAAACGTCATTTTAAAAACCACGAATACCAAAGATCCTATGTACGTTTGTGCCAAGGTGTTGGTAAAATACAATATTGTTGTTTACAATTACAACAATCAATGCACAACCTCTATAGGATTTGAAGATGGAGACAGCAACGGTGAATTTCGCTATTTAGGTTATGACTTAATGGGGAAAAAAGTATCTAACGACTTTAGACTCAATGATGGAGATACAGGTCAAATAAATCCAAACACCTTGAAAAACAGAAATTGGATTAAAATTGACAAGAAACTTGATACATGGAAATCTACTATTCCCGAAACACAACAGTACATGGTCAATCATGCCTTTGTTTCAGACGATGGAACTAATACGGAAAATCCAGACGGTGTGACATTGAGAAAGGTTCTTTCTAACAAAGAGACAGGTTCAGATGCAACCTTGTTGCCTTACATTCAAATGCAGTCCCAAGCGACTTTAGCTTCAAGGGGTTCTGCAAAAATGATTCATTCACGACCTGGTGGAAATTATTACAATACCTTTATCTTTCCTCGAATCGAAAAAACTTATACACCAATTCTCACAACAAGCATTTTTTCAGACTCAGCTTGCACAAAAAAAATCACTCAAATCGAATTTTTACCCGAACAAACCGAACTGACTATTTATGTGAAGGTAAATACCGATGCGAGTATGAATAAGCTTGCACAAGGTGGTCAAGAAGCTAAATACATTGCATCCGTCACCAACAGCCTTGACAAAGTGACCGCAAGTGAAAGAATATTGACCAACTTGTCCAACTCAAGTAACATGGCTTCGGTCTATCCTTGCAAACTTCTTAGACAAAACTATACAACAGTCTTTAAACCGCTTAATTTTATAGGAAAAGCAAGCGTAAAAGCCACCTATGATGTCATTAACATCCTTAAACCACCAAACTCAACCGCAACCATCGAAATAAAGGCGCTCCCACCCATCCCAAATGGGTTGAAAGCAGAATTTAGAATCTTCCACTTAACCAAAGATGAAACAGATCAATCCGTTCAAACAAATGAAACCAGTATATCAAAAGACTATGTCTTTGATTTAAAAGACATAACCACTGTTCCAAAAGACAATAGTATTAAAGGTCATAACTGGTTTCTCTTTAACAACACCACTCAGAAAAATGATTTTGTTGGTGGGGGCAAAGATTTTAGCTTCACGCTTAAGCCTTCAGCGGTTGCTGATTATGTTAAAGAGATTGATAATAAGAAAGAAATTTTATTTGAAGAGGTGGTCGTTGATAAATTTGATAAAACCTACACGGTTACTCATACAGTTGCATTGACTTTAAAAGACAGTCCAATCCCACCTCCTAAACCCGAAGATAAACCCATACTGCCAAAAGCATATGTCTATCCACCCAAAATGCTGAGAGCAGGGCAAAAGACAATAATATCGGGAGAAGGGACATCGGCTAATAGCACCATTAGCAATTATGAATTTGAATATGACCTAAATTTTAAAGAAATACAGTCGATTAGTGACACTGAAAAAGAAGGTTCTTTTTTAGCGTATGACACAACCGACACGACAGGTCTTACGGTCACAGACGCATTGGGTAAAACCGCTAGTGCGACAGATCAAACCATTGTTAATCATCCGATTGACGCATACATGAAAACGAACGGCATCTATAAAATCAATCGAACCATTGAACTGGATTCAACAGAATCCACTGGAACAACATTCTACCCCATTGATAAAGTCACATGGGTCATCACACCGATGGATGGTCAGAACGTCGAAAATATTAAACTGCACGATGTCGGTTCAACCGTTATCGGTGGAAAAACAGTCGTTGGCGCAAAGCCAAAAGTAGATTTCAAGCAACTTGGACGTTATGCGGTATGGATGGACGTTCATAGCACTTGTACCTTCTTAGGGCAAGAGTGGCGAACGGCAAGCAAACAAGTTTATGGCATTATTACGATCGCACCCGATGAACCACCAGTTGCAAAACTATCAGTTCCAACCAAGACCATCAGAGATTTTAATACGCTTCAAAAGTCTTATTTTGACGTATGGGACGAGTCCTATTCGCCTGATGGGGACAACATCGGCAAGCGTAAATACTTTGTAAGATTTGATTCAGATAATGACAAATCAACAGCGGATGAAGTATGGTCAATGATTTATGAAGGGATAGAAGACCACATCGTTTTCGATTCCCCGAATGTCGGCAATTATGAGTTTAGAGTAGAAGTTGAAGAAGCGAATGAAAGTGTCTTTTCGCCGTTTTGGAATCCTTTTACGGACACATTAAGATCCAATTCAGACAAGCAGCCACTAGCGGAGAAAATGACGGAAATCATCAATGTGGCGCCAATTACGGCTATATCGGTTGAACGCAAGAAGTTGGATCTGAGTTTAGTCACCGACTACGAAGGCACAGATTTATCCGCACTCAGAACAGAGATAGACCTTTTGACTAAGGATTTGTTTGAAGTGGGTGTCGATGTAAACGTTCAGATTTTTACGGATAAGATCAGTAAGGGTCGTGTGAAAGCACCTGTCTATTCCTACACAAGGTATTTAAGAGTGAATTACACCTCAGATTACAACATCAACAACAACACAGGCACTAAAGTCTTTAGCGAACTTTCCCCTTGGGAAACAAGGTATCAACTTGAAACCGCCTATTTGCCAGGTTACAACGCTTCACCTGTAGGCATTACAATGGGTTACTATAACAGCGACAATCCAAGTTATGGCATTATAGACAATGGACTTGAATTGGATTTGTCAGCACCCTCAGACCCAAGCAAAAAGAATGGGAAAAAGAGAATCACAGAGACAAGAGTTGTCCCAACCAGTGGCACGGTTGAATATTTTAGAAATATTAGAGACATTAATGCCACTATAGATGGCACATTTACCAAAGGTGAAATCAATTCTTATTCGGACTTGGAACTGTACTGCATGGATTTAGAAAAAGTTAAAGCCACCGCAAGTTTTAGAGAAGGCTCAGACAGACAAATGCTTTTCATTATGAAAACAGGCGACAGTCTAACCACACTGAGTCAAGGATTTGCAGATTTTATCAAACAAAAATCTGTAACCGTTACGGCGATATCGGGATTTGACATGCTTTCTCAATATGGCGGTCTTGCGGTTAAAAATGCAGAGTTTGTTTATAGAAATAGTACTGCGGGCAGTCGCCCACCTGAAAGCTATAAAGAAGGTGCCTGGATTCAAAACATCTTAGAAGATTCAGCCCCTCAAAGCATAGCGCTTAAAATGGAAGATGGAAAAACGTTTGCCTTGGGAAGTTACCAAACAGGTTCTTACCCAACCGTGTTATCCAATTACACCTTTAGGAATAACCCGAACGAGGTTCGCAGTTTTGTGAATTGGCGTGAGTATTATGGAGAACAAAATAGTTATGAGTTGCCAACTCGTGCAGAAACAATGGCGTTTTCTTTAGACAGCAATAGTCTTACAAAAGCGCATGACACTTATGACAAGTACAATGATGCAAGCTCTGTGACCGTAGGTAGCGGTGAAGAAGATAGACGTGGACGGCCAATCATTAACACTTACCCAATGGATATCAACTGGGTAAAAAAACTGATATACAACGTTGGGGCAGATGAACCAAGGTGGGGACTTGCAAAGCGTTATTACTTCACACGCTTTGGAAACCTATACAGAGTTGATGTGCCACAAAATGGACTTTCAGATTACAGTTTGTCAAATGCAACCCTTGAAGCCAATAACGTTGAAATTACGAAAGATGGCGGTTGGGGCGGTATCAGTATTTTGTATTATAGAGATACAAATAGAACAAGACTCATTTGGCAAAGCTCAACGGCTGTAAAAGGTGGAAACGGCGACTGGTATTACACTTATGGCGTTAATGACCAGTGGCTAGATGGTGATACTGCAAGGGTGGACGTTCGTTCAACAGGCGCTTTCACTTCAACGTCAGATTCAGCGAGAAGGTCAAGATTTGCGCCTGGGGTTATAGATATAAAAACGACCAACGGCGACAGTTACAGAATTATGGGCGTAGGGACAGAGAGCCCAAGTTACAGGACATCGAATACACTTGTTTTAAAACTTCCTGATGGGTTTACAGCTTTGAGTATCCCAAACACAGGACGAAGGGCATATGAAGATTCGGGCTATAAAGACAATTCTTATCATTATCTCTATGGAGATACCGAAACTAGCCGAACTTCTTATTTCATGTCTCAAACAGGCGATATATATAAGACACAGGGCGGTTATGATGGCAATGGGAATATCTATACTCAGCCAGTCACACAAGGTTTGAACATTGAAAAAGTCAATATATACACAACTCAAAATGAAGGTTGGGCGCAAATTTACTGTATGGCACAAACGCATGAAGGAAAGTTGTACGGGTTCTCATTAACAGGCGGTACAGTTGTTACAACTGCTAATGCCACGAACCTTGTCAAAGACCCAAGAACGCTAAGTACGCCAATAGTAGATGCTACGAGCATGAGAAAACTGCTCAATCAAAGCGCTGCCAATAAAATCAGTGGCACTTTTGCAGAGTTTAGCACCGCATTAAAAAGCAGTTATGACGGTCTTAAATATCAGAGCAGAGAGATTAAGCTTTTAGATGAAACAATAGACGTTAAAAGTGTCTATTCGGATTACGAGGGCGACCCACTTTATGAATCGGCTATTGCCATAACACACAATCAAAATGCTTTGGAAAATCCAATAGGGACAGATGCCTTTGATGGCAAGAACGTTCCTAACTGGAATGGGAAACTGACGAAGACAGGACTTTACACACTTATTCCAAGAGTCAGAGACAATCCAAACGATGATGATCGTTTTGCGGATTACAGACTTTGGAACAAAGACAACATGACCACAGAAATTTTAGTTCATAGAAAACCAATTGCTAGTATGCGTATCAGTACTACCAACGCAGCACCTTATAGCTTAACGGCAAAAGATTCAAACTCATATGACCTTGACCACATCAGTCAGCCGACAGGAGGCATTGTAGAAGTGGAATGGGGACTTAAAAAAGTCTTTGACGATGCTTGGCAAATCACAAGTGGAACGCTAGGAACGACCATGAGCGGTGCGATGGAAACAGGTGAAACCTACATTGTCTCTTACAGGGTAAAAGACGTAGAAGGGCAGTGGAGCGACCCAGTGACAGAACAAGTCGTTGCAGGCATGAACCTACTAATGGACGCTAAATTAGAGACTGAAAGTCCAACCCAAAGCCTTACTAAATTCCAAACAGGCAACAACGTTAAATTCACAAATTTATGGTCAAGCTATGCGTTAGCGCATCGATTAGAAATACAGATGTTCAATGAAGGTGTACCAATTTTAAACAAAGTCACTTTGAGAAAGGAATGGGGCAATGTCAAAACGGAAGCCTACCCCGAAAGGGACTGGCACGATGTTCTGTTTGCAATTCCAAAAGGGTTAGCGGATAAAACGTATCAGTTCATTGTCACGGCTTATGATGATATTAATGCAAGTATTAAAAAATATAACACATTCCAATTAACAAGTGTCAGCAACAGCGCACCAATCATCACCTTTGCAAAATTTGAACCGACAGATCTCTATGAAGCAGATATGGCAAAAGTTCAAGTGAAAGTATCGGACCCTGACGGCGACCGGTTAAAGGTTCAAATCTACATCAGCTTCGACGGGAAACCAGAAAAAATGCTTGAAGTGCAGGAAAATGTCATTTCGGGAACGGGGCTTGATTTAGCGCCTTTTGAAATACCAAATGCCAAGTCTATTAAGCTAAGAGGGGTGGTAATTGATCCTTATTTGGCAGAGGGACAGGCTGAAATGGTAAAACCCATACAGGCATTTGGCATAGAAACCGTTAAAATTACAGGGGCGTGGCAACACTGGAGAGGTCAGAAAAATGCATTTGGGCAATTAATGACCAACGAACCCAATCGATTTTTATCTTACGAAAAGATTCACATTGTAGTAGAAAGCCGTGGCAACCCCGATCAAGTCAAGATTAGACTAGAGGCACCGCTAGAAGCCATGCGTTACACAGACCCTAAAGGCAATGTCTATGATTACAAAGAAGAACTCGGTTACGAAGTGTCGTTTCCGATTAATTTTACGATATCAGATGTAAATAAATTCAATTTAGATTATATTTTGCCTTTTGCAAACAGCAGCATCGATTGGATGGATCAAAGAAAAAGACCGCCTTATAAGCTCTATGTCACGCTTATCAAAGACGGTCGTACAAGAATAATTACTATTGGAGACGATGCAGGAGAAGCAAATATTGATCTGACTGGCAATATTTTTGATCTCATTTACAATCAGCCTGCTAAGAAAAAACGCTAATTTATAATTAAGAAGCAAACTAAAGCAATCTAAACCAACGTGTTGACTTTGAGGAGCAATTTAAGTCGGTAGCAGTCATCAAAACTTCGAAGATCAAATCCAAACTGTTTTTGAATCTTTTCAATGCGGTAGATGAGCGTATTTCTATGGATATAGAGCGCTCTAGCCGTTTCGGATAGGTTCAAATTGAGTTTGAAGAGCATTTCGATGGTTTTTAAAGCTTCTTCATCTATGGCGGCGGAGATGCCCAATTTTTCAATCGCCTTATAAATCCCGCCTTGTTCACGGCTTAACCATTCATTGAGGAGTAAGTTGCACATGTGGGTTTCAAAATCTACAGGCCCTTGTGGCGTCTTTGAAACAAACATTTCTTCAAGTGCGATTATGGTGCTGTACGCGGTTACGAGTTCGGCTGAACTGGTTGCCTTAGAGGAAATGTAAATGGGTATATTTTGATTAAAATCTAGGGCAAGTGTTTCATAGAAAGCGCTTAACGTCTCTAATAGACCACTTTGATCTTCAAGCAAATAGATGAGGTCTATGGTTGAATTATAAAGACGTTCACCTTGTAAAAGTTCATTTGCAAGTTGTAGGAGTTCGCCTTTAAAATCAGGGTCGAAAGCGCTCAGTTTGCACAGCCGATATTTTTTGTCGGGCTGAAGGCTTGGTGTTTTAGGCAATGTGGAGTGCGTGCCGCTGAGAAACTCAATCCAAGCTTGATCAAGTGGTAAAATAGAACTTTCATTTGAATCAAGTGTGAGTAGTGCTTTAAAAAGTGCCAAATAAGCCACGTCTTTTTCATCGCCATAAAGATTGAAAGCGCTTGACTCAAAAATCAAGCGCATATGGTTTTCAACATTATCACAGGAGTTTAAACCTGGTTTTAAAGCGACTTTGAGTGTCGTGTTGAGTGTTTGATTAAGTGTTTGAACAATTTGTTCTGCTCTGAACATTCGTTTCACCTCAAAGGTACTTATTAGTATAGAAACTACTAACTAGTATATACCTTCTTCTGTTTCCATGTCAAAAATGTACATTCTTTTGCTCTTGATGCGCATCTTTGCTTTATCGCCAACTTTGAGTTTGGTAGAAGATTTTTCTCTAGAAATCATCTGTTTGCCACAGAAATCAAAGTAGAGGAAGACTTCAGCACCCATCATTTCAGAAACAGTGACTTCCGCTTCGAAAGTACTCATTTCCTCTGAAGTATCTTCTGGTGAAAACTCAAGAACGTGTTCTGGTCTAAAGCCGATGTATACTTGTTTGTTTAAGTATTTGCCTTCTCTTAATGTTTTTTCTTTTTCTGCTGGGAGGAAGAATACATCACCTGTATCCACTTTTGCTTTTAATCTGCCACCATCTTCGATAATGGTTGCTTTCATAATATTTATTTCAGGGCTGCCAATGAAAGAAGCAACGAATAAGTTTTTAGGGTATTTGTAAGTGTTTTGTGGCGTATCCACTTGCTGAACATAACCGTCTTTCATGATAACGATTCTTGTACCCATTGTCATTGCTTCTGTTTGGTCATGCGTTACATAAATGAAAGTTGTTTGCAAACGGTGGTGAAGTTTTGCAATTTCAGCACGCATTTGAACTCTGAGCTTTGCATCTAAGTTTGAAAGGGGCTCATCCATTAAGAATACTTTAGGGTTTCTAACAATGGCACGACCAAGCGCAACCCTTTGTCTTTGACCGCCTGAGAGTTCTTTAGGCTTTCTTTCCAATAATTTTTCAATTTCAAGGATTCGTGCAGCTTCCATTACTTTTTCTTTAATTTCAGCTTCAGGCAATTTTCTGAGCTTTAAGCCAAATGCCATATTTTCATAGACGGACATATGAGGGTAAAGCGCATAGTTTTGGAATACCATGGCAATGTCTCTATCCTTAGGTGCCACATCATTGACAACTTTTCCATCGATTGAAAGCTCACCGGATGTGATGTCTTCAAGACCTGCAATCATTCTAAGCGTTGTCGTTTTACCGCAGCCAGAAGGGCCAACGAGAACAACGAATTCTTTGTCTTCAATATCCAAGCTAAAAGAGTGAACGGCAGTTACTTTGCCATTGTAAACTTTTTTAATGTCTTTTAACGAAACTTGTGCCATGAGTAAGCCTCCTAAGTTATGGGTGTTTATAGTCAAGGGTTTTATAATCTAACCCTATTGTAATTCAGATGGTTGATTTGCTCAATTGACAGACTAAACAGTCTTATTAATATTATTTTAGAAGATATCACAAACTAATTAATTTAAGTGACAAATACTAAGAAATTTTAACAACTTTAATGCGTTTTTTTTTATAGAATAGAAGTGTAGATTGAACAACCATTTGCCCGCTTCAATAGTAAAAGGAGATGACTATAAATGTCTAATATTAATGAACTCAAACCAGAAAAAGTTTTTAAGTATTTTAATGAAATCTCTCAAATTCCAAGAGGTTCTGACGACGAGAAAGGTGTCAGCGACTACTTAACTAAATTTGGCAAAGATAGAAATCTTGAAACGATTCAAGAGCCGTGTCTAAATGTAATCATTAAAAAACCGGCAACACCTGGTTATGAGCATATTCCAGCTGTCATTCTTCAAGGACACATGGACATGGTATGTGTTAAAACTGAAGGCAGCAACCACGATTTTTTAAAAGACCCGATCGAGCTTTGGGTTGATGGAGACTTCTTAAGAGCAAAAGAAACGACTTTAGGCGCAGATAACGGCATTGCCGTGGCAATGGCGCTTGCAATATTAGATTCTAACGACCTTCAGCATCCTGCATTAGAAGTGTTGTGCACGATAGCCGAAGAAACAGGCATGGACGGCGCAGGCAATTTAAATCCTGCCAACATTTCTGGCAAAACGCTCATCAATATCGATTCAGAAGAAGAAGGCACATTACTTGCTTCTTGTGCTGGTGGCGTCAACAACATCGTTTCTTTACCAATCGTATGGGAAAAGGCACAAAAAGACGTTTATAAAAAACTTACAATCAAAGGTTTGCTTGGTGGTCACTCAGGGATTGAAATTATTAAAAACAGAGCCAATGCAATTAAATTGATGGCGAGAGTTTTGAGAGCGCTTGAAGGTTTAAATATTGAAGTGACTGCAGTAAGCGGTGGCGAAAAAATGAATGCCATCACAAAATTCTGTCATGCGACAATCGGTTTTGATGCGGCATCTTCTGATGCGGTTGAAGCGAAACTTAAAGAGATGGAAGGCATATTCCAAAATGAGTTTGCAGCGGCAGACCCAGGTATTTTCTTCGAATTCAATGCAGTTGAAAACCCTGCAAAAGTATACTCAAACAAAACGTTGACTCAATTTGTTAATTTCCTCAGATTGCTCCCTAATGGCGTTCAAACAATGAACCATGTGATTAAAGGCCTTGTTGAGAGTTCAAATAATATTGGCGTGCTTGAAACCAAAGAAGATGTCATCATGATGAACAATGCGGTTAGAAGCAGTGTTAAGAGCTTAAAGGCTGAACTTAATGACCGTATCAAGATTCTTGCTGAGTTAAACGGCGCAACCTCTGAGTTAGTAGCGGATTACCCTGAGTGGGCGTTCCAAATAGAATCTCCAATTAGAGATTTAATGAAATCTGTATATATGGAAATGACAGGCAAAGAACTTCTTGTGGACGCGATTCACGCAGGTTTAGAGTGTGGTCTGTTAACTGAAAAAGTGGGCAACATCGACATGGTTTCACTTGGACCAAATTTATACGATGTTCATACGCCAGAAGAAAAACTTAGCATTTCTTCAACTGAAAGAGTGTATACATTCTTGGTAGAAGTGCTTAAGAAAATGGCGTAATATTTAAACTTTTTAAAACAAACTATATAAGTTGAATTAAAGATTCAACTTATATAGCATAAAATAAAACCCCCTGCATGATTGACTTAATATTGGGTAATAACCTGTATAGTCAACATTAGGGGGTGTTTTTATGTCAAAAGATCATCAAACGAAACTGGGCAAGAAAAAATATGAGAAAACCATACAAAAATATAATATTGAATTGGTAAAGCTTCAGGAATGGGTTAAGCAACAAAACCTTCGAGTGGTCGTTATTTTTGAAGGTCGAGATGCAGCTGGAAAAGGGGGCGTGATTAAAACAATCACTCAGCCACTTAACCCACGGGTCTGTCGTGTTGTTGCATTAGGGACGCCAACGGAAAGAGAAAAGGGTCAATGGTATTTCCAACGCTATGTTGCCAATTTACCATCGCAAGGCGAAATCGTTATTTTTGATAGAAGTTGGTATAACCGTGCAGGCGTAGAAAAGGTTATGGGTTTTTGTACTGAACTTGAATATCAAGAGTTTATGAGAAGCTGTCCCGAGTTTGAACGCATGCTCGTCAGATCAGGGATTATTCTCATCAAATATTGGTTTTCTGTCTCAGATGAAGAACAGGAAAAACGTTTCCAAGAGCGCATCAACGATTCGACAAAGCGCTGGAAAATCAGTCCAATGGATTTGGAATCTCGAACCAAATGGGTGGATTATTCAGTCGCAAAAGATGCAATGTTTGCTCATACAGATATTAAGCAAGCGCCTTGGTATGTTGTGCAAGCAGACATTAAAAGGCATGCACGAATCAATTGCATCGGACATTTTCTCAGCCAATTTGAATACACTGAGGTGGAAATGCCTAAGATCAAATTACCACCTAAACAAGAGAATTACGGCTATGTAAGACCGCCGCTTTCAGAGCAGACATTCGTTCCGGATTTGGTTTCAGTACTTCTTGAAAAAGAGGATGATGATCAAGATGGAGATGAAGATTAAATAGCGCATAAAAAAGGTTGACCCAATGTTTTGTAATTCTCGGGTCAACCTTTCTTAATTTTATGGCAGAACTTTTAGTTCAATTATTATTCTTGAGAAGATGTTTGAAGATAGTTTTTCATCCACTGCGTTATTTCTTTTAAGCGCTTGACTCTATTTTTAGGTTTTCCACTTCGGCTCAGCTCATGGTTTTCGCCGTGGAACATGACCATTTTAGCAGGCACTTGATTGACTTTTAACGAAGTGAACATTTGAATGCCTTCAGCAACCCAGCATCGATAATCTTCTTCAGAGTGGAGCACTAGAAGTGGCGTTTTAATCTTGTCGGCATACTTCATGGGAGAATGATCCCAAAGTTTTTGGACATCATCCCAAGGGTTGGCGCCAATTTGGTCTTGCGCAAAATAGTAGCCAATATCAGTGGTTGCGTACATGCTAATCCAGTTGGAAATGGAGCGCTGTGTTGCAGCCGCTTTAAACCGATGGGTATGTCCAATGATCCAATTGGTCATAAAGCCGCCATAAGACCCCCCAGTAACGCCAATTTGGTCATGGTGAATCCAAGGGTTGCGTTCAACTGCGGTATCGACAAATGCCATTAGGTCATCATAGTCAATGCCACCGTATTGACCTCTTATGTCGGCAAAAGCATCGCCTTTGCCATCGCTGCCGCGTGGGTTACAATAAATAACGGCATAACCTTCAGAGGCCCAGTACTGCATTTCGTGATAATAAACGCTGCCATAGACCGTTTTAGGACCGCCGTGAATGTTCAAAATAGCTGGGTATCTGCGTTTGGAATTGAAATCTCTCGGTTTCATAACCCAACCGCTGATTTCAATGCCATCTGCATTAACAAAGGTAAAATGTTCTGGAGTGGAGAGGAAATACGTTTCGCCGTAGTGGGTGTTGAGACTCGTTAAGCGTTTGAGACCACTTACTGAGAAGCTGTAAAGTTCCATAGGTTTGAAATCGTTTAACGCATTGAAAATGATTTCAGAGCCCATCTTTTCATAACAGAAGATGGAACCGTCAATTGTAGTAATTGCTGTGATGTTGCCATCTTTGCCAAGTTGATAAAGATTGCAGCTGTGTCCTTGGGTACTGGAGAAAATCATGCCATTCTCAGTAAAGATCCATTTAGAATCGCCGCCAGCACCATATTTTACATCTGAGCCAACCGATGAACCTAAAGAGGCATCAAGGTCTTTGCTTAAAAGAATCGTCTCACCGGTAAGCGGGTTGATTTTAAAGAATTTCGCATTTTCATTTAAGCCGTATTGCTGAGCCGATTTGCCAAGCATAATAAGTTGCCCTTCGGGGTCAAATTGGCAGCTTTCATATATAAAAGTTTCCTCGTGGGAAATGTCTTTCTTTTCGTTTGTATGTAGCGTAATAAGGCCAATGCTGTTATAGATGCTCATGACGCTTTTGAATGAATTGCAAATGTATGCAATCTGCGTTTTGTCTGCATTTAAATCATAGTGATAAACATCGGTTAATTGATCTGTCAGGAGTTCGATTTTTTTAGTGGTCAGATTAAGAATGCCTAAAGCGTTACGTTGCTTATTGGTGACGCCGTCGCCATTAGACCAAAATGGGATTTCATCAAATTCTTTCCAACTCTCATTGTCTTCATTATGTGTATTGAGTTTATCAACGTCTTGTTCTTGTTGAAGTTCAAATAGATCAGGGTGATAGTGGATTAAAACCAGCCATCGATTGGCGTCCAAAACCTTGAAACTGTTGATTTGATGGCACGTTTCTAAAAGCAGTTCTGCTTCTCCGCCAGAAGTACAAATTTGGTAAATTCTCGTTTTCTTATATTTTTCATCTTTAACGCGATTTGAGAAGAAGGCAATATGCTCATTATCAAGCCAAGTGCTTTGACGATCGCTATTGCTGCTTGTTAATTTGCGAAGCACCTTGTCTTTTTCATACAGCCATAAATTGGTTTCGTATTTGTTTTTTTCAAGGGAAGCTATGCTTTTGATAAAGCAAAGCTTGTCTTCGCAAGGTGACGAAGACAAGCCTCCAACATAGCTGATTTCACAGAATTGATCAAGTTCGATTCGCTTCATAACAATCAGCTCCATATCATTTATTTTGGGTTATTTTTAACCATTTCAGCCATTTCTTTGCCAAGGGCATTCAACTTTTCATAATCAGCGTCTTTTGCAGAAAGTGTTGCTTCAATCGCTTCTCCAATACGTTCCCACTTCATCTTTTCAGAGAATTCAAGAATGCCTTTAACACCACCGCCGCTCCAGCCTTTATTGCCGAAGATGCCGAGGTATCTATTTTTAAGACCTGTATGCTCAAGCGTTCGAAGTACGTTGTCCATAGCAGGGAATACGTAAGTGTTATAAGCGCATGAGCCTAAGATTACCCCTTTGAATCTCCAAATATCGTTTAAGATATGAGAAACGTGTGTTTTTGAGGCGTCATAGACACGAACGTTTTTAACGCCGTTTTCGGCAATGATTCTTGCCACATAGTCTGCCATTTTAGCTGTATTGCCGTACATAGTGCCGTAGACGATGACAACGCCTTCTTCAGCCTCATAGCGGCTCCATTTGTCATAGAAGTCAATAATGGTGCCAGGAGAAGTTCTCCAAACAGGGCCATGTGTTGGCGCAATAATTTTGATATCTAAAGTGCTAAGTTTCTTAAGGGCATTTTGAACGATAGGGCTATATTTTGCAACAATGTTTGAATAATATCTGCGAATTTCATCTTCATAAAAACTAAGGTTAACTTCGTCGTCAAACAACGTGCCATCAAGTGAGCCAAAACCACCAAAAGCGTCCATAGAGAAGAGAATGCCATCTGTAAGGTCAAAGGACATCATTGTCTCTGGCCAGTGGATCATGGGTGTCATAAAGAATTTGAGTTTATGATTGCCAAGGTCGATGATGTCGCCTTCGCCAACTTCATAATAATTCTCTGTGATGTCGTAGAAGCCTCTCATGAGCTCAAATGTTTTTTTATTGCCGACGATTTTAATGTCAGGGTACTCAGAAATGATAGCCTTCATAGAACTTGAGTGGTCAGGCTCCATGTGGTGAACAACTAAATAATCAGGCTTGCGATCGCCAATTATTTCTTTGATTTTACTGAGATACTCGTCGGTTTTGTTGAATTTTACCGTATCCATAATGGCAATTTTTTCATCGTTTATAAGATAAGAATTATAACAAACCCCTTTTTCAAGAGGCCAATAATTTTCAAATAAAGTTGTTTCTCGGTCGTTGACGCCAATCCAATGCACTTTGTCAGAAATTGGAATAACACAATTCATAAATTTACACTCCTTTTCAAATGAGAATAAGATAAACGGCACACCTTATTCGATTTAATTATATTTTCACAATCATTACTCTAAAATCTATTATAACGATATTTGGTAGCAATATCTAGTTGTAATTAGTTCAAAATTAGTTAATTTAAAAACATTGTTTTTTTAGAATATTAAGTGAATTCAAAGGTTACAAAAGCATTAAAATAGTAAAAAACATGCCCCCATACTTACAGTATTGAATTATAATGAACTTGTGAGAAATGATGGAGATGAGATTAAATTGAAAACTTTATATTATAGATGCTTAAAATTATCAGTGGGACTTGTAACCGTCAGTTTTATTCTGACAGGTTGTCAAAGCATCCCAATTATTGAGAAAGATGAATCGAATCAAGTGATCCAGGAAGAATTTACGCAAAATGCAGTTCCATTAACCAATGAACTTAATGATTATGACCTCATAGATGAATTTTTTTCAGAAGATGAAAGTGACAATAAACTTGAACAAGTTGTCATTAAAGATATAAAGAGTGACAACGCTTTAAAAAAATACAAACTAAGCGTTGAAAATATGGATCTGAAGTTGTTTGTAAGTGAAACAGGCGATGTTTATTTTTTAACCTTGTTGATGGACAAGCATGAAAATCCAAACACACTATTTGGTAAATTAAAGAAAATTTCGGATGAAAAATACGTAATAGAAGGTGAGCACTTAGCGCGTTATCAAGTGAATATGCCAAAGACCTATCTGTTAGAGAAGGACGGGGTCTGGGTTGTTGTGTCACAAAGACCATTCTCTGCGTTTGAAGAATGTTACTTCTTTAAAATGGAAGATTCTAAAATGAACCTCTTTAAAAGAGGTTGGGAAGACCCGTCGTTACTCTACTTTGACACTATGACCGCACTCCTTGAGAGCGGGAATATTGATGAGGCGATGAAACTGCCCGATCAATCGATGTACCCAATGGCCTACGAAGAAACACTTTTTGAAATGGCCAATTTGATGATTAATACGTCTGAAACGAAAGCCATTGAAGTTGAAAAAAACAATGACGTTAAGTGTGCCATTAAGTATTTAGAATGGAGTTTAAATTACTATTTCCAGAATCATTATGGTGCGGACTTGATTACCATGATGAAAAGCAATTTTACGCCTTTTAATGAAGCAACAGGAGAAAATTTTGGAGCGAATTATGTATTAAAAGAAGATCAATTGAAGAAAGTGTTGCTATACTATGCAAATCTACTCGGGAAAAATGGCGCAGAAAAAGATGCCAATCGATATAAAGAGACGATTGAACGGACATTTCCTAATAAGAATGAGTAAGATCACTTTGTATTCGAAATATGAAGTAACATTCAAAAAAATATAAATGCGCTATTATAAGAGTGATGAAAATCCTCTCAGCGCATTTTTTCTTGTGCTTATTTTTAACTTATAGTAGGAAGAAAACTTCTTAAATAAGCTTTTTCATGATCCGTCGCAAAGGCCGCTTCAATGGCATTTATATAAAACTGCCAATAGTCTTCAATTGTTGCATTAAGACTGGTCTCTAAATGTGTGAATTCAGTATTTAATGTGATATTGGAAACCGTCATATTATCCGTATTTAATGTAGAAAGCAAATCGGACTTTAAGAAATCAATAATAGGGTGTTCTTCATAGGTTAAAACCCCTTTGGTTTGAACGTTAGAACTCGGGCACATTTCTAATGCTATTTTTGATGATTTGACGAGATTATAAGCGGAAGTGTCATCTTTAATAAAGAGTCCATGCCCTATTCGATCAGCATGAAGTTTCTCTATTGCAGTGCTGACATTTGCACCTATTCCAGTTTCGCCTGCATGGATGGTGATCTTGAATCCTAAAGATTTTGCAAGTTTAAAGGCCTTCTCGTGAATCTCAGGAGGGAAGTTGTGTTCATCGCCAGCTAAATCTACAGCAACGACGCCTTTGCCTAGATAAGGAAGACCAAGTTCAACGACTTCAATAGATTTTTCAATTGGCAAGTGTCTCATACAGCAGAGAATCAGTCTGGCAATTGTCCCTGTTGAAGATTCGCCTTCTTTTAAACCTGCGAGTACGTTTTCTACAATTTCGTTGTACTGAAGTCCTTTTTCCATATGAAGATGTGGCGCAAAGCGAACTTCAATGTACTTAACGCCAGTTGCAGCGACATCTTCAACCAATTCTTTTGAAATTCGTTCTAGATGTTCACGTGTTTGCATGACAGCAATAGGAATTGAAAAGCATTTTAAATACGTCACAAGGGAATCACAATTTTCAGGAACGCGAATATGCGATTCAAAAGACTCTATAGAAGTAAGATCAATAAGACCTTCTTTTATGGAAAGTTCTTTTAAGGTACTTGGTCTAACACTGCCATCTAGGTGACAGTGCAGTTCGATTTTTGGGAGTAAAAAAGTATTAGACATTGTTTAACCTCCACACTGAAATTTTTCTATTATTATACAGATAACGTGTCAGAAATGGAAGTGTAATAATAAACAAATCGCTAGGTGTATAAAATTTTAAATATCATTAAAGTTTGCCCACTATCACAAAAACCAGTTTTCAAACAAAAAAATACGTCAAAAAACGAAAAAAATTTTACCTACTCAAAGCAAGTTGTAGCAACTGCATCAACAATTATAAGTTGTCAGATGACTCTTTTTTGAGATTTTTTGCTTTTAAACCCTCTAATATGTGTGGTAGAATAGCAATATCTTAAAAAAGAGGAGTGATTGAATGACTAAAACCCGTTGGACTGCCGTCATTGTTTTGTTAATTTTAATGATGACTCACAGATCGGCATATGCTGATAGCGGGCTGGTACAAGTGGAAGTAAGTGTTAATGACAGCACAATTTATTTTGATGATAAAGCATTTCACAATGATGAACTTGAATTTCCGTTCATCCAATACAATAAGGTCATATACTTCCCATTAGCCTGTAACACGTTGAAACCCATTGGTCTTCAACTAGATGTCAAAGAGGATGTAAACGAAATAGCGCTCACTAAGATCGAAAGAGATAAAAGCGTGACACTCACTCAGAGAGATTTGAAGTCTTCACTAATCAAGAAGAAGGCGGAACTAAAAAATGCAAAGATATTGTTAGATGGATCAGCGCTAAATTTAGGAAACCATAAAATTCTTAAATATAACAAAGCCTTATACGTGCCTTTAACTTTGGATGTTTTAAATCAACTCGGACTTTACTACTCAACAGACGGCGTAGGGGATATGCATATAAGCAGTCTTTCAAAAAAGGCTCTTGAGCAATCCGTTAATAATGCCAATGACGCTTATCAAAACAAACTCATTAAGTTTGTAAGAGGTGTCAATCGCTCTTTGTCAGAAAAAGAAGCAGAGCGATATGTTAATGCAATTTTAAAGGAAAGCAGAGCCAATAAAATCGATGAAACTTGGATTTTTGCAATGGTTTGGAAAGAAAGTACATTTAGATCGAATTGTGAGTATAAAGGCGCTGTTGGGATCATGCAAATTTTAGTTTCGACAGGCAAGAAATTTGGACTTACAAAACAAGATTTATTGACGCCTGAGAAGAGTATCAAAGTAGGTGTTCAATACGTAAAAAATGGTTTAAATAAATTTGGATCTATTGAGAAAGGCATTTTAGCTTATAATCAAGGGTCTGGAGCGGTAGCAAGTGGGAAATATAAAACTGGCTACTTAGATGATATCAAGGAAAAAAGAGAAATTTTACTTAAAAAGATTCGTTAATAATGTTTTAGGAGGCCCTATGCCACATCTTAGATTTAGAGCAGTTGAAGAAGACATTGTAAAATCCTTATCTGGTCCATTAGCAGAGGCACTCAGCTTTGCGCTGAACTGTCCAGCAGACTATTTTACTTTTGAGCACATCAAAACAGCGTTCTATTTTGGTGGAGAGGCAGTAAAGGGCATCCCGACAATTGAAGTCATTTGGTTTGACCGTGGGCAAGAAGCTCAAGACCTTACCGCACAAATGCTACATGAAGCAATATTAGCAAATGGATATGAAGAGACAACTTTGATTTTCACGCCGCTTTTTAAAAGTGCTTATTATGATAATGGACAACACTATTAATAAATCTTTGTAATTAAACATTTGGCATATAAACTAAAATCCCCAAACGGTAGATTAGAATCTAGTTCTAACCGATGTTTGGGGATTTTTTATGCTTAGTTCAGAACATCACTTATGTAAGAAGTGCATTGTTCAACGCAACCTAAGCAAGAGAGTTTTTTATGAGATTTAATTTCTTTGCATTTTGCAGACCCGGCTAAATTTTGGATGTGGCTTACCACATTAGAATCATCTTCTAAAACGCCTGCGATTCCTAAAATGAACTCGGCTGCGTATACAGCACCGCATATGCCGTCAGGAGCTCTTCCTCCGCCATATTCTTTGAAAGACTCTATTAGTCCCTGCGGAATTTGAAATTCCTCTTGAAAGGCACAAAGAATGGCTTGTGCGCAGTTCTTCTTTTCTAGACCTTCTTTTGCTAAAAAATGATTTGTCGCTATGCTTACAGGCATAAGATTCCTCCAAATTAAAAATAAAGTTGTCATTTGATTGACAATATAATAGCAAGTATAATAGATGTTGGGTGAAATATCAAATAGTAAGTGAGGTGCAATGTATGAATATAAAATATAAAGTTAAGCGTCCTAAAATATACCAAAAAATAGCGTTGATTATCATCGCCATTAGTATGATCGGTTTTGGTTGCTTTAAGTTCATTCTTTCCAATGAGATCATTTCAACGCAAAAACAACAGGTCGATAGAATGGCTGATTACTTTGACACCTATTATAGTTTGAAATGTTTGCAACTCATGGAATCCACTGCTGAAAGCTCTAGGGTGATCGGTGAAGTGGTAAAAGATCAAATTAGGATGAATCAATATAGTGTCTCTAATTTTAAAACATACATAAAACCAATTTTAATAAATAGTTCAGATAAATGTGGCGTTATGGTACTTTATAAAACAAATGACTATACCATTTCAGATTATTTTTATAAAGAAAATTCAGAAATTAAATATGAGCCAATCAAGTCTGAAAAAGTAAAGCAGTACATGACGGGTCAAAAAGGACATCTTTTTAAACTATATCCGCCATCAAGTAATAACGTAGGGGATAAAGAGCGTATATTGGGTTCAACGGCATACGATATAGACAGCCAATCGCAAGTGCTTGGTGAAGGGCTAGTAGCAGTGGCTTACGTCTCTGATTTTTTTAACCAACTATTAGATGAAATAAAAGTATATTCGGATTGTGAAGCTGTGATGGTTTCAAGCAATGGCAATATTGTGGCAACAACGGACAAGACTTCAATTGGAAAACCTTTAAATCTAGAAAAGCCAAAACTTGATTCGGAGTTTTCGCATCTATTAAAATCAGGTAAATTAGGCACGATTGTCGAACGTGATGAGTATTTTATGATTATTAAACCCATTCAATCTCAGATGCTGAGTGAGAAATGGTATGTAATTTTTAAGGTCATGAAGAGCAGCACCGGTTTTGTGGATTCTGGATTAATCCAGAAGATGACTTTTATTTGGGTAGGATTTGGACTTATAATGATGCTTATTATCATTGCGAGCATTGTTTATGAACTTAGTCCGATTAATGACATTATATTGGTACTTAAACAAGCGGATCGAGGTAATTTTAAACAACGAATAAACATCCATTCACGAAGTGATTTAAGTTCAATTGCGGATGCGACAAATGCGTTGCTTGATAAAGTGGAATTGAGTTATATAGAGAAAGAACGTCAATTTATGAATACCATCACAACTTTGGCAAGCGCAATAGATGCCAAAGACCATTATACAGGTGGGCATAGTGACCGTGTGGCACTCTATTCGAAAGCAATTGCTGAAGCTTACGGTTTAAGCGATGAAGAGATTGCAGACATCTATGTTGGCGCGACGCTGCACGACATCGGCAAGATAAGCATTCCTGATCATATCATTAGGAAAACAGAACAACTGACGAATGAAGAATATGAACACATCCAACAACATCCTAAAAGCGGATACTTGATGGTTCAAGACTTAGATTTCTTAGGAAGTGCGCGTCATATTATTTTGCATCACCACGAAAAGTATAATGGAAAGGGCTACCCCGAAGGACTTAAGGCAGATTCTATCAATATTGGCAGCCGCATTGTTGCCGTGGCGGATTCATTCGATGCCATAACAAGTTTTAGGACTTACAGAAAGACTCTGACTCAAGAAGA
Source organism: Eubacteriales bacterium (assembly GCA_043770095.1). GTDB lineage: Bacteria > Bacillota > Clostridia > Peptostreptococcales > Acidaminobacteraceae > JBGSUZ01. The sequence goes on along the minus strand of JAYVIR010000082.1, from coordinate 33,287 downwards.
GGCCGTAGAAGAGATTGTCCGTAATTCAGGAACGCAGTTTGATCCTATGGCTGTAGATGCATTCTTAAAATGCATTGAAAATGAAACCATTAATATCAAAAATCATCTTGAAGATATTTTAGAGTGCAGAAGCAGTTAAAAAAGAGAGACCTTGGATAAAAGCCAATGTCTCTCTTTTTTTGTTGTAAAAAGGTGATTGGCAAAGAATACGCTTGAATATTCGGTAAAATTCAAGTAAAATTTAAGCGTATTTTAAGTAAATTTTAGTAAAAGTGGGTGAGTCATGCGTTGGATTTTTCGTAATTTAAAGATTCAATCAAAAATTGTCGCATTTTATCTGCCATTAGTCCTCATCCCATTAATGCTGATTGGGTGGATGGTAAATTATTTGTACTCTGAAAGAGTGTTGCAGCAGACTATTCGTAGCATTTCTGATAATTCAGAGCTGATCATCGGACAGATTGAAAGAACCATTGGAAATGGCAGTAGTTGTGCCAATATGCTGACCATCCAACTCAGTAAAACAATTATTGAAAGACAAAATGAACCTTATGGCTATTTAAACTTGCTCAATGCGATTAATGGTGAGATCAGCAGAGCATCTGTGGTGTTTCCCGAAGTTGAGTCCATTGCTTTCATTTCAAAGTCGCAGGCCATATACTCGCCAAACGTTTGGATAGAGTCTAGCAAAAAAACGCTTAAGTATGAGGAATTAATGAAACAGATTAATGCAACAAATGGCGTTAATATTTGGTTGCCAATGGAACCTAGAAGCTTAATGGTCGCAGATCCAGGCGCAATCTATTTGACATTAGGCAAGAAAATTATTGACATTCAGACGGGAGATACTTTAGGCAGTTTGGTTTTAAGCATTAAAGAAACATCCTTCTCACAAATTTTTAAAGGCTTATTAGAAAAAGAACAAAGAACTTATTTTATAGTCGACCGTTGGAATAGGATTATTTCTTCTTCAGATGATTCCGATCGAATGAAACGTCTAAATAAAGATGAAATAGGCATTTGGCTCAGCAAGGCAAAACAATTCAATCAAATATTGGATTACAAGGGCGAATCAATGCTCATTACATGCAGACCGTTTGATACGATGGATTGGCGATTAATTACCGCAACGCCTATCAGTCAAATATATGCGGATGTTTGGCGCACTGGCCGTTGGATCATAACGGTTCTTATTGTAGTTGCAATTGTCGCGATATGGGTTTCTCAGCTGCTTTCAAGGCACTTGGCCAGACCGATCAAAGCCTTAAAAAATGCGATGTTAGATGTCGAGAGCGGTCAATGGGATACAGAAATTGACACAGCAAGTCAAGATGAAATTGGCTCTTTAAGCAGAAGTTTCAAACGTATGAGAGAGCGTATCCAAGAACTGATTTTCCAAGTCAATGTTGAAGAAGGACAAAAACGCGCCTATGAACTGGCTCTCATTTCGGCACAAATTAAGCCACATTTTCTTTATAACACCTTAGATGCCATTTATGTATTGGCGCAAATGAATCGGATGGAGCAAGTTTCTCAAACCACGAAAGCGTTGGCAGACTTTTACAGGGTGGCACTCAGTGGTGGCGCAGAAATTATTACATTAAAAGAAGAAATAAAAAATGTCATCGACTATCTCACCATACAGAAAATCAGATATGCCGATGTTTTTGATTATGAGATTGATTTGCCATACGCTTTAGAAAATGAACGCATCGTTAAAATGACCATACAGCCACTTGTCGAGAATGCGATCTATCATGGGTTAAAGGAACAGCGCGAGTTTGGACATTTGAAAATAGCAGCCTTTAAAACAGCTGAGGGCTACAGCGTTCTTGTCAATGATAATGGATTAGGCATTGCAAAAGAGCGTATACAAAAGATATTGAGTGTGCCACTAAGTGATAATTCAAGACATTTTGGGCTTTTCAGCGTGAACAGGCGCATCGAATTATACTATGGAAAGCCATATGGCATTGAAATAAACAGCGAATTAGGTGAAGGGACTTCCATTTTAGTGTCTTTACCTTTAAAAAATGATTGATAAAACTGCAAAACATGGAGGATCTAAAGATGATTTTTGAAAAAGACTTAACCTTTCATTTAAAAAATGATGTGATGAGCTACATCATGACTGTTAAAAATGGCTATTTGGTGCATTTGTATTATGGAAAGGCCATACAAAATCAAAGCGATTATGAGTGGCTTTTGCAAGAACCGAGTGAGTCTGTTGGCAATGCAGTTTTTATTAACGAGGGTGACAGCTTTGAGACGTTATCTCGCTATAGACTGGAATACCCGACATTTGGAGAAGGCGACTATAGAGAACCTGCCCTGATTGTCGAAGACATTAGGGGTTCTCGCATGTGTTCTTTGAAATATAAAGACCATAAAATTACAAAAGGCAAACCTGTGCTTAAAGGACTTCCAGCAACTTGGACAAAAGAGGAGGACGAGGCAGAGACGCTTGAAATTGAATTGGTAGACGAGATTCTTGGACTGATTGTCTTTTTAAGATACAGCGTTTTTTCAGGAACGGGCGCTCTTACGAGACAATCGGAAATTGTAAATTTGGGCACTGAAGTTTTACAAATAAAACGCGCGTTGTCCGGCTCAATGGATTTTGCAGATGACAGCTTTGAAATGACTGGGTTCTATGGCGATTGGATCAAAGAAAGACGCATGGACAAGCAGCCCCTTCGAAAAGGCATTCAAAAGCTTGAAAGTAAAAAAGGGCTTAGCAGTTCTTGGCAAAATCCATTTTTCATGCTTTCTAGAAAAGGTGCAATGGAACATACTGGCGAGGTCTATGGCTTTGCTTTGGTCTATAGCGGCAATTTTATGGGACAGTGCGAAGTCGACCCGCACAACGTTTTGAGAGTGCAAATGGGCATCAGCGATTTTGATTTCAGTTGGCAATTAGAACCTAAACAGTCCTTTGAGACACCAGAGTGGTTACTCTTCTACTCAAATGAAGGGTTTAACGGCATGAGCCAAATTAGCCACCATTTAATGAACAATCATTTAACCAGAGGGAAGTGGCGACACCTTCCAAGACCAGTTCTCGTTAACAATTGGGAGGCCACATATTTTGACTTTAATGAAGAAAAATTATTGACACTAGCCGACTCTGCAGCTCTTGTTGGGGTAGAACTGTTTGTTTTGGACGATGGTTGGTTTAAAGGTCGAAATGACGACACCACTTCCCTTGGCGATTGGACTGTAGATTTAGATAAGTTACCATCTGGAATTGGCACATTGTCAAAGAAAATCAAAGCAAAAGGCTTAAGTTTTGGACTTTGGGTAGAACCTGAAATGGTCTCTATTAAATCAGAGCTCTATGAAAATCATCCAGATTGGGTCATTAAGACGCTTGACCGGGTCCCTAAACACGGCAGAAACCAGTTTGTATTAGATTTATCTCGCAGCGAAGTTGTCGATTATCTATTTGAGACGCTTTCTCAGGTGTTTAAAGAAGCTGAAGTCGATTATGTGAAATGGGATATGAACCGTACTTTTTCAGATTTATTTTCAGTGGCACTGGCAGCAAATCAGCAAAAAGAAATAGGGCATCGGTACATTTTAGGCTTATATCGACTGATGGAAAATCTTGTTCAGACTTTCCCACATGTCCTATTTGAGTTTTGTGCCAGCGGCGGAAATAGATTTGACCCAGGCATGCTTTATTATATGCCCCAAGGTTGGACGAGCGATAACACGGATGCGATTGAGCGCCAGTTGATTCAGTATGCAACAAGTTATGCTTACCCTGTCTCTGCAATGGGAGCACACGTATCTGCGATTCCCAATCATCAGACGGGAAGGATGACACCTTTGGAAACAAGGTTTGACGTAGCAATGTTTGGTGTGCTTGGTTACGAATTAGACTTAACCAAACTTGACGATACAGAAATTGAGGCCATTAAAGCGCAAATTGCATATTATAAAATCAATCGAGAATTGCTGCAATTTGGAGATTTTTATAGACTCGTTTCCCCTTATGAAGGCAATTATACAGCTTGGATGAGTGTTTCCAAAGACCAGAGCAAGGGCTTACTGGGTTATTATAAAAAACTCACTGAAGCCAATCCACCATATAAACGGATCAAAATGACCGGTTTGGATGCGAGTGCAACTTATAAAATTTCTGGGGCAGGTGTCATGGGTCAGTCCGTACTGATCACTGGAGACGCCCTCATGTCAATTGGATTACCGCTTAAACCTGAATATAGTGGGACAGCGCCAACGGCAAAGACGTGGTGGTTTGGAGATTTTGGCGCATCGCTGTTTGAAATTGAGCGTGTATAGGACTTATTAAAAGGAGAATGCTTTTGAAAGTAGCCGTGGTGGATGATGAGAAACTTTTTAGAGAATATTTAATGGAGACAATGGATTGGGCGTCATTGCAAAGCAAAGTTTGCTGGGAAGCTAAAGACGGTGTGGAAGCACTGGAAAAAGCATTGATAGAGCCGCCAGATCTGGTCTTAGTGGATGTTAATATGCCTTTTATGGATGGCCTCACTTTTACAGAAAAACTCAAAGAACAACTTCCACAGGTGCAAGTTGTTCTAGTGACAGGTCTAGAAACCTTTGATTGCGCGAGGAAGGCCATTCAGTTGGGTGTAAAGGATTATTTGCTAAAGCCTTTTTCAAATGAAGAATTTGATGTCACCATTTCGAAACTACAAAAAGAATTTGTAGCTTCGAAGCGTGAAACCTCATTCAAAACCACGATGCCTATTGAGGCAGGACGCAGTCAATTTTCGATAGATCAAACAGACAGAAAACCACTCAGAAGCGATTTAATTGTTGAAAAGGCGATTGCCGTAATTCATGAACAATATGGCAATGAAACGTTATCACTAGATTATTTATGCAAATTGGTTTATGTAAACGAAAGTTATTTTAGAAGTGTTTTCAAGAAAAAAACGGGGATGCCGGTTTCAGACTATATCACCCAAGTTCGCATGAATAACGCCAAAGAACGCATTGAGAGTGGCGGTCAAAAATTCTCGGAAATTGGTTACGGCGTTGGTTATAAAGACCCAGCTTATTTTAGCAAGTGTTTTAAAAAATATTTTGGCATGTCGCCAAGTGTGTTCGAAATGATGCACTCAAAGTACAAGAAAGCATCGGATAATCCATTATCTCAATCTTCTGAACCTTGTATACTGAAGAGGCAGTGAGAAGGCAAGTAAGCTTTATTTTGATAAGTATTTTAAGATAGAGTCGCCGCTCGCTAGCAATTTTACAGGGGGAACAGAAATGATAAAAAAATGGATTGCTTTATTCACAGCGGCAGCGATGCTTGTGAGTATGACTGGATGTGCAAAACAAACAGCGGCAGGAACGACTCCGACAGATGCAGCAGCAACCGAACCAATCAAGCTTAAAATTTATGTCGATTATGCAGATGATGACACAAAAATACCATATGACTATGCCGTTGCGGCCTTGAAAAAAGAAATGCCAAATGTACAGCTAGAACTTGAGCCAATGGCAAGAGACGATGGACAAAAATTAAAGACATATGCTCAAACGGGCAATTTGCCAGATATATTCCAAATTGGCGTAGACACAATGAATATTTTCAGAAAATCAAATAACATTTTGCAATTAGATGAATATGCAGCCGATTTTAAATCGAAGCTTCAACCGGGTTCTGAAAATCTGCTCTATCACCCAGAAGACAATCATATTTACTCATTCCCATTCGCTGGAAAAGAGTACGTGGTTCTTTATTACAACAAAGAAATTTTCGCCAAATACAACCTTCAAGTACCGACAACGTTTGAAGAGTTAAAAGCCGTTTCTAAAACTTTAAATGAAAACAATGTCATTCCAATGTCTATATTTGCAAAAGAAAAATGGCCATGTGTTTCTTTGTTTGACGTCTTTGCAACACGACTTGAGCCACAAGGCATTATGAAATTGGATCAGTTAAAAGGCAAAGCATCAGAAGAAGCTTATAAAAAAGCAGCAGGTCAAATCGTGGACTTGGTTAACAGCGGTCTTTTCCCTAAAGGGGCTACAAACCTCAATTATGACCAAGCGGCAGCACTCTTCTATGAAGGAAAAGCAGCAATGTTCCTTAATGGACAATGGGAAATCCAAGGTTCTACAGAAAAACTAGGCGACAAAGTGGATTGGATGTACTATCCATCTTATGATGCGGCAGGATATGAAGCTGCAAAAGGAAATTGGTCAGGCGGCGGTTCGCTTGGCGGACTTGGCGTTTCTCCAAATACTGCTAATAAAGAAGTGGCAGCAAAAGTTGCTTCATTTATGGCTATAAAATACGCAGAAGCGAAATATACAATGAGAGCGAATCCATTTGTGGCAACCGTTGTTGATAAACAGCCAGAAGTTGCCTTCCCAGCAATGATGGATAGACTTGCAAAAGATATTCCGAATATCAAATCAACAACTGGTTTCGCATGGCACATGACCAACCCTAAAATTAAAGCCGCTTTGGAAGACAACACGCAAAGGTTGTTAACAGGCACTTATACAGCCGATGAATTTGTTGCAGATATGGATAAAGTCATTGAAGAATCGAGTAAATAATGAAGAGTTTTTACAGAAATAAAGTCGCAATCGCAATATTTGCATTGCCGGCACTCCTTTTGTACACACTATTCGTTTTTTACCCAATCTGTCAAACGGTCTATAGAAGCTTTTTTAATTGGGATGGATTCAGTGCGGCTCAGTTTATTTACTTGGATAACTATACACGCCTATTCCAAGACAAATTGTTCTATACATCGATTAAAAATGGCTTGATCTTTGCATTTTTCTTGGTGGTTTACCAAATTGGCATTGGGACAGTACTGGCACTTGCAGTAGCGGATGCTTCCATTAAAGGTAGGAAACTCTTAAGAGTTTCTTACTTTATCCCTGTGGTACTCTCTGTGACGGTGGTATGCCAACTTTGGATGTCTATCTATAACGGTGAATTTGGACTTTTAAATAAAGTTTTTGAATCGCTTGGAATGACGTATAGACAAGATTGGCTCAGTACAGAGACCAAATCTATATGGGCAATTGCTTTTGTTAATGCATGGCAGTACACAGGTTATCATTTTGCCCTGCTCTTTGCAGCCATTAGAGCGATTCCCGAGCACTATTATGAAGCCGCCAGAATTGACGGTGCAACAAAAGTTCAAGCGCACTTTCATATTACCCTCCCACTTATGGCAGAGTCGTTTCGCTTTTGTTTGATTTTAGCAGTCACGGGCGGTCTTAACGCTTTTGCAAACATGTTCATCATGTCAAATGGCGGACCTGGAACGGCAACTTATACGCTGACCTTTATGACTTACCGATCTGCGTTTAGGGTTAATGAATTTGGCTATGGTTGCGCTTCTGCAACTATTTTAGTACTAGAGTGTCTGATTGCAACGGTGCTCATTAATAAGCTCGTGTCTACAGACAAACTCGAATACAAATAGGGGGCGAATCATATGAAAATAAAGAAACTCAATAAACCTAATTATTTTTTTGTAGGCTTCTTATGGTTGTATGCTTTGATTTCTCTTTATCCATTGGTTTGGATGATTTTCTATTCACTCAAAAACAATCAAGAAATCTTTGTTTCCAACACTTTTGGGATTCCTACTCATTTTAGGATTGAAAACTACATTACAGCGTGGCAAAGCTATAACGTGCCACAGTATTTTATGAACTCGATGATTGTCTCAATTGCGACGGTTATTGGCACTATAGCACTGGCGCTTCCACTCTCATATGCCCTAGCTCGATTAGAGTGGAAAGGCAGAACGATGGCTCGTATTTTTGTGACACTCGGGATGTTCATTCCAGTTCAAGTTGTAATGTTGCCACTAGCCGTGCTCATTAGAGATTTGGGCTTGCAAAATACCTATTGGGCATTGATTTTTCCTTATATTGCGTTTAATATGTCCTTTTCAACCATTGTTTTTTATGGCTTTTTAAGAGGACTTCCAAATGAATTAGAAGAAGCCGCCTGTATTGATGGGGCTAATGTTTACCAAGTTTTCTTCAAAATTATTGTGCCAATGATCAGGCCAGCCATCGCTACTTTAGTGGTCTTTATATTCTTGTCTGCGTGGAATGAATTTACCATGGCATTGGTACTTGTTTCGAAAGAAAGTTTGAAGACACTGCCTTTGGGTCTGCTCTTTTTCCAAGGTCAATTCACAACCGATTGGGGGGCGATGGGTGCTTCTATGACGCTAGCCAGTATTCCAACTGTTTTACTATATGCACTCTTTAGCGAACAAGTAGAAAATGCTTTAACGGTAGGTTCTGCGACCAAATAGAAGATCTTATTAACTGCAATAATTTTACTTTAAAAAGCCGCATCGTCCATATAAAATGGATGATGTGGCTTTTTGCATTTAAAGTGTACGAAAGAGGGTATTAATGCTACAATAAAAGAGCTTAAGAGGTTGAAATTTCAAGGAGGTTGTGTCAAATGCGAACCCTAAGATTTGCACTTTGCGATGATGAAGCAATTTATCGCGATAAATTGCTACAACTCCTAAATGAATATACAAAAAAACACGATTTAAATATTCAAATCGATGCCTTTGAAAATGGAAACTGGCTTATAGATCAAGCCACGATTGATTATGATCTTATTTTTTTAGATATTGAAATGGGTATTTTAAATGGCATTGATGTTGCAAAAGATTTAAGAGAAAAGAATCCTGAATTATTGATTATTTTTGTGACCAATCATGAGGGATTTGCCATCCAAGCTTTTCAAGTGAGGGCATTTCATTACTTAAAAAAACCGATTACCAGTAAGTCGTTAGAAGCTGTACTGGAAATGGCATTTAAAGTGATTAATGAAGTGGAAGAAGAACCTTTGTTCATTGGAAAAAGTCATCAAAATGTCTATCGAATTCCGATTAAAGACATTTTATATTTTGAAAAACGCCGCAATAAAATAGCCGTTGTTACCATCAACGATGAAATAGAGCTATATGAAACGATTAAGAATTTGGAAGAACAACTTGACCCCAATTTATTTTCAATCATTCATCAGGGCTATATTGTTTCACTTTCAAAGATTGAAAGAATTGAGAATAACCAAGTGAAGTTGATTACCGGAAAACTGTTACCCATTAGCAAAGCTAACGTAAAAGACGTTAAGGAACAGTTTATGTCGTTTTTATGTAAGGAGAGAGGCTAATGGCAATTGAAATGTTGATGCTTGATTATTGTATAGGTCTTTTTGAAAGCTTTATTTTCTTTAAATTAATGAAGTATCGCTTGCCGGTTAAAGAAGGCAAGAGAGCCTTTGTAGGAATTGGATTGCTTTCGGCTGTCGTTTTTATAAAGGGTCGGGTGTCAGAAGCGGGCGTTGATGACGGTCTGCTTATTTTATTAATGATGGCAATGACCATTGGGATTGCACATTATTTCTTTAAAGGCTCACTAAAAACTAAAATTGCCAACGTACTCATTTTCCATTTGATTTTAGCATCCACCGAAGTCATTACCCTTGGGTCAATACTGCTGATCAAAGGCATGACGGTAGAACGTATTTTGGCATGGGGGAACTTAAGATTTGTCGGCACGATGTCTTCAAAACTTCTCGCCTATGTTGCAGCAACAGTTATTGGACGTTTTGGAAAACAAAATAGAACTTATGTGGCTACGGGAGATTTGTTGCTTGAAGGTTTGGCGCTTTTACTTCTTGTTGTAGGAATGACACTAATTATATTACCATTTGTTACCAATGATAGTTTTATGTTTGCCTTTGAAAAGAAATGGCCCTTAGTTGTCTCAGTAGCATTCATGAGCATTAGTGCCACTGCGGTGTGGGTTTATGAAAAATTATTTGAACGTTCACAGAAGAGCTTTTGGCTTAGAATGGAAAACGATCTATTGAGTGAACAATCAAAGTATTATTCGAAAGTGGAAGAGTTGATTCAGCACTATCAAAGCCTTCAACATGACGTCAATAAGCATATGGCTATGGTTAATCACTATGTTACTGATAACGATTATGAAGCGTTAAAAGCCTATACTCAGGAGTGGAATGTTTCGAGTGCACCGCTCGAAGAGGTTGTCGTTAGCCAATCAAAGGTACTGAGTGGCCTTCTGACTCATTATAAAAGTTTGGCAAAGTCGAAAGGGGTAGACCTTAAGATTATACAATCACTTGAAAGCACACTCAGCATTCCAGATACAGATCTTTGCATCGTTGTTGGAAACGTTTTAGAAAATGCGCTACTTGCTACAGAAAAATGTGCTGTTTTAAATAAAGAAATACAAATGAAATTAGATACAAAAGGCGCCTATTTCCTTATGACATGCCAAAATCCGCATCAAGAAAAACTAAAGAAAAAAGGTATTTTATATATCAGCACGAAACGCAGAGGCAATCAAACTGGTCTTGGACTCACAAACGTGACAAGGCTTGTAGAAAAGTATGAAGGACAGTTTAAAATCAATGCAGATGCTCAGTCGTTTGAAGTCACTTTGATGATGCTAAATCCAATATAAAAGTAAGCTGTATTGAAGATTAACCTTATTAACCCAATTTAATTAGAACCTGTAAAGAGAGTGTTTCCAGCCGATGGAAGCCTCTCTTTTTCTATTGAGCGGGAATGATTTAATCCCGTTGAGCGGGAATGATTTAATCCCGTTGAGCGAGAATGATTTAATCCCGTTGAGTGGGATTGAATTTTTCTTATTCCCGTTTATACCGATTTTTTAGCCAAATAGCACACCTCTCATTAACGAACCATTTCTAGGTATATACTTCTTTTTAAGAAGGTGAGATTCTTGATTAAAAAAACGACTGAATGGCTCGTTTCAAAAATGGTTGAAGGCGAAGTCATCAAAGAAAATCAAATTGCTGTTCAAACATATGGTCTAGAATTGGTATTTTCACTGATTTTTACAGTAGTCATTTTATTGATTGTTGCATTAATAACAAATATGCCATATGAAATTATTTGGGCTGTTATTCCATTTAGTTTGCTTCGTTCTTTTAGTGGCGGGTGGCATGCCAATTCACACTTTAAATGCATTTCGCTATTTGTTATGATGATAGTTTTAGAATTAATTTTGGTTTCAAGTGTGTTTGGAAAATTGTTGATGCAAGAAAGTATCATTACAACATTGGCAGGCGTTGCATGCGTCGCAGTTTTTACATTTGCGCCAGTGGAGTCACCAACGAAACCAATCTCACTTCAAAATTTAAAAAAGTACCAATTGATCAGTCGCATCGTTGTCATAGCAATCTTAGGAAGTAGTTTGCTGGCTTATTATTTTGGGTTTTCTTTATTGGGAATATTGGGCGTGTTGTCTGTAACGATGCAATCGCTTACCTTAATTCCACAAACTCTGTCTAAGGATATTAGCATAACCGAGGAGTGAAATTAATGTTAAATAAAATTTTGAAAATTCTTTCTGCAGTAGCATCATTTGCAGCAATATCAAGTATGTCAACCGTGTGTTGGTATATATTCTATCAACCACAGGTGCCCAAAGAGCTATTAGATCAAAAGTAGGCACTGAAGTTTGGAGGTGTCATTATGGAAAATAATAAATATAACAAAGTGGATATTAAAGTCAATGAACAAGTAATCAAAACATATGAGCTCACTGAACTTGAGGGTGAGCTCTATCAAAGAAATATTTCCTTTGATGAATTATACCAAGAGTTAGTAGCAAAGTATTATAGCGATTACTGCGAAAATATGAATTTTGAGTCTACAATGTTTTTGAATAAAAAGCGCATCCCTTCTGGCTTGGCTTTTTGGAAATGAACATGAAATAGTACCACTCACATAGAAAAAGAAAGAGCACCATTCTTTTTATCATAGAAATCATTAAACCTCTGAACAGTTTTCGACAAATACTCCGCCCGAGTTTCCAAATCGAAAGACAGTCAAAATTTGATTGTCAACTGAATCAATCAGGGGTCTGTAAAAAAGAGATGCACTTGTTCACAAAACAGACTAGAGTAAAAAAATCAGGATTCGAAAGAATTCTGATTTTTTTATTGATTGAATTGTTTGGGATAAATTTTGCACAGCAAAGGTACAATTAAAACTGCTTCATTCTCACTTAAAAAGGGTAAATACACAAACAATGAAGAGAGGAGTATACCCATATGATTACAATTGACAAAGAAATGGTCAAATCAATTACCACATTAGCAACGGTTATTGAAGCAAGAGATCCCTATACAGGCGGTCATACATGGCGCGTTAGTCAATATGCAGTCGCACTTTCAAAAGCAGCTGGGTTTGATCATCAAGGGCAGTTTATTGTAAACCTTGGCGGATTGGTTCATGACCTTGGCAAGATTGGCATTCCAGATGCCATACTCAAAAAACCTGATAAACTTACGGATAATGAATATTTGAATATGAAGCAGCACCCTCAGATTGGACTTGAACTGGTAGAGTCTCATAGCATTTTTATGTTGTTAAAAGATGCTGTGTATGGCCATCATGAGCGCTATGACGGCAAGGGTTATCCTAATGAACGTTCTAACGCAGAACTTAGCCCTGTGGCGAGAATTATGGCCATAGCGGATGCTTTTGACGCAATGACCTCAACCAGACCTTACCGAAAAGGCATGCCTCTAGAGAAGGCACTGTCTATTCTTAAAGAAGAGCATAACCGTCAATTCGATGGAAAATTGGTTGAACAGTTTATTAACCTTGGCGAGTTAGGCAAACTGGATCATATTTTGGGACATAGCGGAGATGAACGACTTCTACTCAGCTGCCCAGGTTGCGGCCCGATTATTGACGCTTCGCCAAACTTAAAAGATGGCGATCATTTGATGTGCCCAAGTTGCCACGGTGACTATATAGCTCATGGTAGCGGAGAAACATTTGAAGTTGAGTGGACAGGAAAAATGGAAACCATCTATGTGCCACGGGCAGACTTGATTACTGTCAATAACTTTATGGAGCATGTACCAAATCAAGTGGATGCCTATGACTATATTAGTAAGTGATTTTGAAGCTTGCACAGAATAAAAGAGTAAAACACTGCAAAATTATTTTGCAGTGTTTTTTTGTTATTGTTAGAAATAAAATAAGCGGAATTAACAAATGAAATATATAAAAAAAGTAATATGCTTTTAAGTATAACCGCTTTTATTTTCATTGCCTTCGTGTTATGATACAAATATAGGAAGCTTTGAGTTATAATTCGTTATATGGGCACCTGAATTATAATGAGCAAGTGGTGCAACCGACCTGAAGAAATTTACCTTAATTTCAGAAAGGGGATCAACGAAATGAAAAAAAGAGTAGCAAGTATTGCATTAGCAGGTGTATTGGCGTTAAGTTCATTTAGCAGTTTTGCAGGAGCCACTTCAACTTTGTCGTTCAAAGAAAACACAGCAAAATTTGACTTGAGCGTTAGCAGAAGCATATGGAATCAAGGCAACGCAAGTGAAGGACATAGATTAGAGATTAACATTCTAAACAGAGACTTAAGCAATTTAAACAACTGGGTTCTTGAATTTGATTACGATGGCGTGATTACGGGTTATGACAAAGGCAACGTGTCTCTTGTTCAAACAATACCTAATCACTACTTGGTTAAACCATTAAAATGGGCAAGTTCATTAGGGAAAAATGTTTTTGCTTTTGGCATTAGCGGGACTAAAACCAATGGCGACATCGATTTTAACAATGTTCTCCTTAGCAGCAATGAAAGACCTTTAAAAATCACTGAGATCAATCAGTGGGCTTTAAATGGCACTTACAAAACAGGTGATATTGTCTCTCATAAAGGTAAATTCTACACAGCCATTCAAGGCCATACCGCTGATGCAGCGAATTGGGAACCTTCGGTTTACACAAAAGCACTTTGGAGAGCAACCACTTTAAACGTGGGAGAAACCAAAGATGTAATCATTGTTAAGAAATAGCGCTTATACTTTTAGAAAGAAAACGAATATAATGACATCAAAAAAGGCAAATTCAGTGATTTCTGAATTTGCCTTTTTTTTTATAATTATTAGATTTAGAATTATGGCAATGCAGTAGAATGTGCTAAAAGTTGATAATAAAAATATGGTAGTATAAAGGTAGATTAGACGGGAGGCAATGATGATCAAAATAGGTGATTTTTCTAAAATAGCCAAAATATCCATCAGAATGCTTAGACACTACGATCAAATAGATTTGTTAAAGCCTGCGTATATTGATCCTTCATCGGGCTACAGAGGCTATTTAATGGATCAACTTCCGCGTCTTAGCAGAATTATATTTTTAAAAGAGCTTGGATTTTCATTAACGGAAGTTAAAGAATTGATTGATAATAACATAACAATCGAAGAAATGAAAACCATGCTTAGCAAACGCCAAACGCAGCTCATGAGTGAGATTGCCATTGCAAGCTATAATTTAAATTCCATAAGCAATCGTCTCGAAATGATTGAAAATGAAGGGAAGTTGCCTCTATACGATATAAGTATTAAGAAAACTGCCGAATTCACTGTGGCGTCTATTAGAAGAATAGTCCCTCGTATTGAAGAGATCGGAAGGTATTGTTTTGAGATGTATAGCGATTTATATAAATGTTTAGAGAGCTTCAATTTAAGTCCCAGCGGACCTGAAATGACTTTTTATCACAATGACGAGTATGTGGAAACAAATTTAGACATGGAAGCGAGCATTGTCATTGATGCCAGTTGTCTAGACTGGGTTAAACTTGATGGATCTGCGGATTCGTTGCAAATTCGAACTTTAAAACAGGAAGAAACAGTCGCTTCATTGATCTATGAAGGCCCCTTTGAAGGCTTAGAGGTCGGATTCATTGAATTGATTAAATGGGTGGCGATAAATGACTGGGAAATTAGCGGAGCGGCAAGAGAGATTCATTTATTGGGTAAGGCTCATGGTGAGAGCATAAACAATAAAAATATTGCTGAACTACAAATTCCAATCATAAAAGCTAGAAAATAGTGATTGACTCTAACACTGTGTGAGGGTGTATGTTTAACTCAAGACAGTTATATTACTATATAAGTTGAATCAAAGATTCAACTTATTACCTTAATTTAAGAGTTGTGCAAAGTGTTCTAATTACAATTTTTGTCGCTGGCTTCAAAGCGACAAAAATTGTAATTACTTAGTACAACTTATAAAGAGTCATATTATTATGGAGGTTTCTAATGAAAACACTGATTATTTTTACAAATCCTAAAATAGAAAGTTTAAACGGGGCATTTTTAAAGTCTGTTATAAAAGGGCTTGAGAATAACCACCAGCCAGAAGAGATACAAGTGCTTGATCTGTACAAGGATGAATTTAATCCTATACTGACCTTGGTGGCGAAAAAAGAAGACGTGACATGCACACAGATCCAGCGTTAGCAAACTACAGAGAGCAAATTAAGTGGGCAGAGCGTTTGGTATTCATTTATCCGATTTGGTGGGGAAGACCGCCTGCAATGTTGCTTGGCTATTTTGATCAAATGATGGCTTCCAATTTTGCTTACAAAGATGTTCCTGGAAAAATCTATCCCGAAGGACTGCTTCGTGGCAAAGAGGCCATTTGTATTTCGACCATGAAAGGTCCAACAGCCTACCCATTACTGACGCTTGGTGATTCTCATAAAAAATTGATGAAGAGTGCCGTTCTTAATTTTGTAGGAATCAAAAAAGTGAAAATCTTTGAATTTGGAAATATGGAATCTCCAAATGGAAAGCAAGCGGAGAAGCTTAATCGGATTGAAAATTATTTTAATAAGTTGAAGTGAGTCGTAAAAATACTAGAATGATAACTATCAACAGGAGATCTCAAATGAAAATAGACAAAACAGTTATAGAGTGCGAATTGGCATATACAAAATGTTTTTCGAAGATTCTCCAAAATGAAAACGTGGTTAGATTCAGAGATGATGAATTATTGGGTATGTATTACCATAATTATTCTTATATAGAAAGAGTGCTGTCTGCAGCTGAACTCAGCAGCACAATCGAAGCTGAAATTGCTGTAAGGCAGTCGCAAGAAAGTGACTTCTGCAATCTTCTATTAAACTTTGAGCCTGAGAGTGATCCACTTTCTATGCTTCCGTATAAGTCTGATCTATCCAGAAATGGCTTTTATGCCTTTGATATTTCTAAGGTTACAGCTCTTCAGACTGTATCAGGCTGCACGGTAAAGAAGGTAATTAATCAAGAAATGGTAGACGATATTTTGTTTTGCGATTTGCAGCACGATGAGGCGAATCTTGGGAAAGACTTTTGCACGAGAAGATGTTACCGACGTGCTCAGGTCTACCTGACAGAGCGTGGTGTCAATTCTTATGCCTGTTATTATAATGGCGAGATTGTTGGAAACTGCGACTTATTTCTCCATGAGGGTGTTGCAAAAATTGAAGATTTTGGTGTTAACCCAACGCATCAGCGCAAGGGATTTGGGACAACCATTCTTAGAGCAATGATTGAAACAGCGTTAAAAGACAATGCTCATACCATCTATCTAGTGACCGATGAAGACGATACGGCAAAAGAAATGTATCAAAAGATTGGGTTTAGTAAAATTGGTGAAAGAACGGATTTGTTCTTTGATTTAAAATAAAGCTGGGAGTATAAATAGATGCGGATTAGAACATTAAAAGAAACTGAAATTGAAAAATGGATTGATTTTGTATGGGGAATTTTCCCTTATGAATCCAGAGCGTATTTTGAAAACCAATGGTATAACGATCCTTATCGAAATATTTATGGCATTCTTGTTGCGGTGGATGAATCGGATAGCATTTTAAGCACCTTAAGGATTTTCTATAGAGAATTAAACGTAAATGGGGGCAAGGTAAGAAGTGGCGGTATTGGATCCGTTGGCACATTAGAAGCATATAGAGGCAAAGGATTGGCGAAAGCGATATTTAAAGAGGCCATTACGGTTATGGAAAATGAAGATATAAAGATATCCTTTCTATTAAGCGGTTTTCAAAATGAAAAATTATATAACAGCCTTGGCTATTTTAAATCCAGCCTCAAATTCAAAACCTGTGCAGTCTCTCAGGATGTGAGTGATCCTGTTGATTATACGATTAGAAATATCGATATGGATCAGGATCTAACCTACCTCATCAAAATGCATGAACATTTTACCATGCGTTTTAATGCAACCGTTGTAAGAACAGAGTCGTATTGGAAACAATGGTTTTCGGCAATTTCTGGTGAAACAAAAGTAGCGGTGACACATTTAGGGGAAGTTATCGCCTATATTCATATTGCTGATGGGGACCACTTGATTCAGGTCAATGAATTTGGGACAATGCCTGGCTATGAAGCTATTTTTGACGCCTTTGTTTTTAATATAGCAAAGGAGAAGAACCTTCAAAGTGCCAATGTGGTTTTTGCAGATGCCATTCATTCAGACCTTCCCGTAATTGAAACTAAAGAGGCTGGGCTCTGCATGTTTAGACTCATTAAGCCGTTTGTTTTAAACGATGTTGAGATTAATAATACCCTGCAACTCATTGAGGCGATAAAAGGGGATCAAGCTGAATCTAAAATGCTGTTATGGATGACTGACGATATTTAATTGGGGCAAGCGGAGGCAAATATGAAAATATTGATCCTAGGTGCGAGTGGTTATTTGGGTGGCAACATGTTGTGAAAAATATTAAGGCATCGACAAAGTTGATATACATTTCTACAGAT
Source organism: Eubacteriales bacterium (assembly GCA_043770095.1). Taxonomy (GTDB): domain Bacteria; phylum Bacillota; class Clostridia; order Peptostreptococcales; family Acidaminobacteraceae; genus JBGSUZ01. The sequence continues at coordinate 15,643 of JAYVIR010000082.1, read as the reverse complement.
GGATTTGCAGAAGGACAAGGTAATTATTTAGAGGACACGGCGCTTAAACATTTCAGTCTTAGCAACCCCTTGTCGGGTTATGTGAATGCGAAAATTGACGGAGAAAATTGGGTTAAAACGCATGGTAATAGTATTGTGATCAGAACGGGGCCGCTATATGGAAAAGACATATATGGGAATTGGGACAAGCGGATAGACAATTTAATCAGTTCGCTAGCGCAAAACCAGACCATTTTTAGAAGTAGCAATTTGTATAAAACTTTCGTACATGTAGACGATCTTGCAGATCTAATCTGTGAAATGACTGAAAAACCATACAATGGGATTATTCATGCAGGGCCTGAAATGAATGAGAGTTATTACACCTTTAATATGAAAATTGCAAAGCAGTTGCATTTGAATGAGGCTTTGATTTTGTCGGAAGAAATTGACCCTGTCGTTGCTAAAAGCAAGGGCATGCCACTGGATACGTCTTTGAATACGGAGCATTGTAGAAAAACGTTCAAAACTCACTTTAGAAATGTGTAAATATTTTTAACGCAATTAAATGGAGGTAATGTATGGATATTCAAGATCTAATACAAGAACGGTTTGTGGCAAATCACTGCTTTATGTTGAATCGGTGGTTTACGTTTAAGAACTCTGAAATTTTACTTGTTGCAATAGTGTCAAGAGATGGTGAGGATGCGCTTTATTACATGAGTCGAAAAATTGAAACGGCGGATACGGCTGATTATGGGAATAATGAATTTGAAACAGATCCGTTATATGTTGATTCTTTATATTTGGAAGAGTTGATTCACCCTAAAACACGCCGTAAGGAAATGGAGCATCGATTGCGCGAAAATATGCGTGGCATTGATACGGGTTCATACCTAAGAACGGTGGCTCTTTGTGGTCAAACGCTTCAGGTAAAGTCTTCAAGGGCTTATGGTTTCAATACCTATAATCCCAAAACCATCATGACGCTTCAGTATTTTTTAGAGCACGAAATTGACCTTGGTTTATGGGCTGTTGGAAATATACCAATGGAGAAGATTGCGCTGCATGAGTGCGTATTTTCTGAACGATTTACATATGATATTCAGTCAATTAACCCAAATGAAACAATTTCGGTTACATTTGGAGAGTGTTATACCGAGATTGCCCTAAAAGAAGGCGTGGTAGCGACGGTGAAGAGTGTGAGTGATACGCCACAAACCCTCGAATATATTGATCCTAAAACCTCTGAAACACATACTGTATTCATTGGTAAAATCAGTGAATACGATCCCCGTGATGAGGAAAATTCGCCGTATATGGGAGACGTGCCAAGTGGGATTACGGAGGATCAGTTTGACGGAATGAAAGTGCAGTATATGCATATTCTTGATATCATGTGTCCAAAAGGAATGGTATTTGCGCTAATTGAATATGAAACAGACGATGATCAGCAAGTTGATGTTTACGATACACTCTATCTTGATAGGAAAACGGGACAACCTGAGAAAATCGGTGAAGGGCCTGAAGTTGCCAGTGCCTCATCCGTTGCTATGTTTTTTAGACCAGAAGAACCGATAGGGCCAAATGGACACAAAAACAGATTGACACTTCTTAGACCTGTTTATCCAAATACTGTGGTGTCATTTGATGTTGAAATTTTGTCGAAGTGGTATGTGACGCCTGAGGTGACTTTGGTTTTGAGATGAGTTAAAATGCGGTGGGTTATTTGGTTGGAATAGGATTTTATAGTGAGCCTTTGGGTATGTGAGATATTCAGGGGTTATTTTTATTTTTTGGAAATAAATATTTGTTATTTGGTGGATTTATTTGGTATGATAGGATAATGATGTTGCGTAAGTTTATTCGTTATATGACACCCTTAAATATATACATATATACTAGTTCATATCTTGATAATATCAGATTTAACTAGTATCTGAAGGAGTGGTTAATAAACAAATTCATTAGGGATATGAACTAGATTAAAAATTAAATTTGAAGGAGTTGGAATCAAGAAATGAAATTTTTTTCTGAACATATTAAAAAATACAAAGTAAATTTTTATGCAACAACCACATTAATAATTTTGACAATAGTTAGTTATATAATAACATTTATTAAAGATGTTGGAATTTTAGAGTATAATATTGGTTTTATTTATGCATTTTTAGCTAATTCAATTGTATTGCTTGCATTACAAGCATTTATAGGTTCTATACCAGATATGAATAAGTTTGAAGAAGTTATTTCATATAAACCGGATCAGAAGTCTCAAGAAAGTAGACTTAAAAAGTATTCAATTTCTTTGAGAATTTTCTATTATAAACCAAGCAAGAAATTACGTATTTCACTTGTGCTGATTGGAGCTGGTATTTGCACTCTATTGTATGTCCTTTTTGGAACTGCTAATTATAATAAAGTATTATTATTAGTCGTTAACATTATATCTTGTTTGGCAATTGTCATATTTTTTGTGCAGTCGCATGTCATGTACTCGGTTATAAGACATCTTGAAGGTGATGAATCAGTTTAAAAATCAAAGGGGTCTAATATTTTTTATTGATTAAGTTTAATATATGCACGAATTAAGGGCGTCATATAACTTCGGGTTTACTGAAATTGGCTGTTGTCACGAGTCTTGCGTGCGCAAGTCCCGCGCCAAGCCTGTCTATGCGGAGCCAGGCCGCCAACTGCGTAAACCCGCCTCACGTTATGCGAAAGTCTTAATACTCAATTTATTGGGAAACACAAAATGTGATTAGTAACTAATCTAATTTTAATATGAAAGAAGGTATAAATTTGAGTTTAATAAGTGATTTACAAAATTCTAAAAGTCATTGTTGTTACTTTAGGAGTAGTCCAAATGAAAATCATAAGAAAGTATTAATTCAAATCACTGAGAGATGTAATTTGAAATGTGTACATTGTTTTGTGTCTTCTGAACATGATGGTCTCGATCTTTCAGTTGAATTTTTTAGAGAAACACTAATCCCCTATTTAAAGAGCATTAACGCAGAAAGAGTAACTTTAACAGGAGGAGAACCACTTTTACATAGTAATTTGTTTGAAATTATTGAAGAGTTAAAGGCAATAGTAGGGTCTATAACGGTTTGCACAAATGGGACCGTGTTTAACTTAGATTTAGGGACTAGGCTGAAGAATTATGAAATTCTCAAATTAAATATTAGCATAGATGGATTTTCAAGTGCTAGTCATGATCAGTTTAGACAAAAAAAAGGTGCTTTCGAAACTACTATCAATACAATTAAACATTGTAGTACACTTGGAATTTTAGGAGGAATTTTAGTAACCCCTAATAGGCTTTCAAGTGCTGAAGAGTATCTAGAATTATGTAAATTTTCTAAAATAAATAATGCCAAATTTATATTGTTCAATCCATTATCAAATTACGGCCGTGGCGTAATCAATGGTAGCCAATATTCGTTATCAGATGATGAATTAATCAGTCTTAAAACTAAAATAGAAGAACTGAACTTAGGTATAGATACTATTTTCGCCAATTTTCCTTTAGTGAACGAGTGTAATAATGAACATTGTATCAGTGGTAAAATACGATATGTATTTACAAATGGTAAAGTAGTAGGATGCCCTTATATTGAATTCGCAAAAAACAATAGTGCCAAATATGCACAACACATTAAAAATAATGAAATTGGGATACTTAGGGAAGGTAGTGTGTTGGTAGATAAATATGATTCCCAAATAACAAATGGTTGCATTGCTTATGAAATGCAAAAAGGAGTGCAAATAGGATGAAGATATTAAATTTAAATATTGGTAATCCTTCAGTTGAGCGGGCAAGAAAACAGTTAAATTGGATACTTAATAAAGAAAATTATGACATTATTATTTTGACAGAGGTTAAAAGAAGTTTAGGTTGTGCTTTAATTGAATCAGAACTTCGGAGTGTGGGATACACTGTTTATACAGATATAGAAATTAAAGAATATGGAGTGCTGTTTGCTACAAAACATAAATGTAACATAATGGAAATGCGTGATATTGACATAAATCTAAGTAATCGCATGATAGTGGCAAATATAAGAATTAAAAATGAAATAATTAATATAATAGGGATATATGTTCCTTCAAATGACAAAAGGAAGAATGAAAGAAAAAAAATATTTTTGGAATCGGTAATTAGTTTTCTATCGCAGTTTAACTCAAGTGACAAGATTATATTATGTGGTGATTTCAATACTGTTATGAGAAATCATATGCCAAAATATTCGATGTTTAGGAGTTGGGAATATTTGTTCTTCGATGAAATTGATAAACTTGGACTGATTGATTCATACGAAAGTTTGTACAAAAATAAGCAAGTTTATAGTTGGTTTGGAAAAAATGGCAACGCATATAAATATGACTATATTTTTATTTCAAATAATCTGAATAAGAATTTAAAAGATGCAATTTATTTGAGAGATACTATTGAAAATAAGCTTTCGGATCATTCTGCATCAATGATCAAATTAGACATCTAGGAGATGATAAAGATGAAACTACAAAATGTGAAAAAATATAAATTCAGAGAGTGGATGTTCTCATTATTAACTGCAGTTATAATGTACTTATATGGCATTCTAGCTGCGATTACTACTGGGGTATTCAAAGTAGAAAACGGAATTATTTTATATGTTGTGGAGTTTTACAATTCGCATCCAATAATATATGGTATTGCCATTACTGTCCTTTCATTAGTAGTTATATGGATTATGCAAATTAATCCAATTTTAGAAGAACGAATGAAGTCAAAAATTGACAAGGATGGAATAACCAAAAAATATGAAGAGTTTATTTCAGATGCAAAATCATTAAAGATATTTGGTGGAGACTTGAGCTACCTATTAGAGAGTAATGTTCAACTTGCTAAAATGATTAAACTGGGTAATAAGTGTGAGGTTTTGTGCTATCCACCATCCAATAATGAACTTTATAATAGAATGAAACCGATTTATAAAGAATTATTAGATAATAATGTTGATATAAGAATGTACAATAAAAGTAATATTAGTGAAATAATGAATTTTAGAGGTCAAAATAAAGAAAATGAATCAGGCCATGTAGAAAGTTTCTATGTTAAAATTATAAATGATTTTGATGGTATCAAGTTGTATGAGCCTATTAATTTAGATAATTTGATGATTTCAAAGCTGATACATCAAAAATTTGAAAGCATACATAAAAATTCTTTAAACCCAATTATTAGGCATGTACTCATGGATTTGGGGGGTGTCTACTTTGATGGGGATTACTATGAAGATTTTTTAAATCCTGTTAATGATATATTAGGGTCATCTATAAAACCAAAACTTGATCAGAAGGTGTTACTTGATTCTAAATTAAATCTTGGTGAAATTGATATAATTCAATATCTTGAATCAGAAATTAAGAGACAAATAAGTGAATCTGATAGAGTGAAGATAAAATCTAAATGGAAAAATGTGTGGAAGCCAAATAGCGAAATGATCGATATAGTTAGAGAAATCAAAAATAATGGATTTGAAGTATATCCATTTTCTAATTTGGATGAGGAAAATGGTATCGAGTATATCAAACGTGGTGATTTTGAGAATTTTTCAGAAAAGACTTTCCTGTCATTTGAAAGAAAGTTAACTAAACCAGATGATGCGTTTTTTAATTTGATAAAAGAAGAATTAAATGCAGAAACATATGAAATATTGCTAATTGATGACCAAGAAAAAAATCTATTAGCTGCCAAGAAATTGGGATTAGATACAATTAAGTTTAGTTCAGCAGCAAAACTCAGAACGAAACTACAATCGAAGAGAATACTTCCGTATTGTGAATCATAAATGCACCTAGTTTAATATTCTGATTTGATAGATAAATTATTTAGTATATAAGTCTAAAAAGAGAATGTTATAATTACCAACAATTCCCAAGCTATTTTAGTCTTGCTTTAATTAAATTATAAATTGATGTTAATAGATTTTAAGGCAATTAAGCTAGGATAAGACCTTCGCATAACTTATAGAAGTGTTTCCGCAGCCAGAAAAAAAATACCGCTCCCAAGAGCAGTATCTGAAGGTTGCTGAAACACTTTGTTGAACGAAGCCGCCGACCTATTACCTTTAGCGAAAGCTTCTTTCAATGCTTCAACAAAAGGCATATAAAAGCCCTATAAAAGACGTTTGAAATGGTATAAGTACTATACTTAACCGAAATAAGGTAGCGTATAAACATAGAGCCCCTCCCCAAGAGAGGCATATTTTAAACTATTCAGTTGTAGCATTCTAACACCGCAAAGGTACAAAATGCTCTGAAACTACTATGCCAGAGTGGTTACAAACCTTGCATATTAGCGGATTAAACCCTAAAAGATGATTAAGAAGATCCATTGTTTTAAACATCGAAGAGCGTTTCGAAGGCACAAGATGCATAAAATATTGAATCTTAGCAAGTTTAGTCGGACGATTACGACCAGCGAAAAATCCAAAATATCGGATTTTAACAAACCTTGGTGGGAGCACATTCATGAGAAATCGCCGAAGAAACTCTGTTCCTTCTAAAGTCATTATTTTACTCTTATTGTGATCTGCATAATCTTTATACCGAAAAGAAACATGCGTGTCTGTGATACCAACGATTCTGTGGTTCGAAATGGCAACTCTATGCGTATACTGGCATAAATATTTGACCACATTTACTGGCGAAGCCAAAGACTCTTTGGCAAATACAACGAAATTTATTCGATGAGTTCATCGAATAACGGTTTAAGCGCTTTCTTTTGAACTGTTTCACCTGATTTGCCATTTATGATTTTGCCTTGAGAAACGAGAAACGCAAGCTCTTTGAGAAAAATGGCACGAAATACTCGAGAAATCACTTTGACTGGGAACAGATATTTCTTCTTTGACGGAATAAAGCGCTGAGTTTTTTCACACCAACCACCGCCAGGTACAATGAAATGAACATGCGGATGGTAGCTGAGTGTTTGCCCCCAAGTATGAAGAATACCAGTCAGTCCAAGCTGTGCGCTGAGGCGTTTTGGGTTTTTAGCGAGTTGTTGGAGCGCTGCTACAGCCGATGAAAACAACAAGCTATATAGTAGGTTTTGATTGTGATATATCAGTGAATTGAGCTGATCAGGCACTGTAAAAACCAAGTGGAAGTAGTGAATATTCAGAAGATCCGCCATCCGATCCATTTGCCAAACCTCACGCTTGAAACTTTGAGAAAGTGGACAATGTCTGTTTCTGCAAGAGTTGTAGGCGATGGAAAGATTGCCACAACCAAGACAGGTATTGGCATGACCTCCAAGGGCATCGGTTCGACAAGCTAGAAGATCTCGAAGCACTTTGTACTGGTGAGTAGACAATTTTCTCTGCTCGGCAAGTGGTTTTGCAAAACGGTCGATAACGGCGCGCAAATCAGTCATGAAACACATCGAGCGTGTTGAGCGGGCTGGCAATAAGCAGGGTGTCGGCAGTTGTTAGGTGTAAATACTGAGAAATCGACTGATTATGAAGTACTATAAAACTACTACATTAACTTAGAATTTCTAATTTACTGACCGAGAGGGTGATATAATGACATTCTTTACCGTTGCTTCATCAAGTATTGGTTATAATCTTATATCGAACTTACTACAAGAAGGTTTATTGGATCATAGAGATAAACTTAGGATAAACGCAATAAAAGATAAGATAACTGCATTTAACAGGAAATATGATAACGATGAAATTGATACTCGAACATTTGATATATTTTTAAATTCAACTGGATTGGAGAAGAAAATATTTGACTTCATATTTAATAATGTTGCATTAGAGCATATCGAGACTAATGAATTCATTAATCAAATATCAATGCAAGCAATAGAGTTTATTAATTCATCAAACATATTAAATGGTAAGTCGCAATTTTATAACGAAGAAATTGTTTTTAATTATTTTAACGAATTGTTTGATGAGCTTTATATAATAAGAAATAGTTTCCTATCATTTAAGGATAGAGTGATGTTGTCAATATTTACTGATAAGCTTGAAAATACAACAAAATATAATACAGGTGATATCATTTCATATAACGATATATTTTCATTATCTAATAAGAAAAGAATTATTGATTTAATCATAAATAACTCAAGAGAAGTATATGAAAGAGAAATCGAAAACACAGATAATGTTATATACTCCAGTATTGTTATAAATGATGAGTTGTTTGCAGATATTGATATAAGCTATATTGAAAGTAAGAGTTATATTACTGAGAGAAGGTTAATTAATGAGAATACTTCGCCATTAGTAAAGTGTTTAGAAATTATGGATGATTCAAGAGAGCGATATTTAAGTGGTGTTTCAGTGTCTGACAATGAAAATAACCCAAAAGACCCATATATTTTTCAGGCAGAAGGAATAACTATTACTGCTGTTGGTGGAATGGGTAAAACAATTTCCTTAGTACATTTATGGAAATATATTTTAGAAAAATATAACAGAGCAGTGGTATATATTCAATTGAGCAGAGTGAATGAAAAAAGCGACATTGATAACTTCTTAAATGAAGCTATTTTGGATATAGCATTTCAAAATTCATTTCTTTCTACTTACTCACGACATGCTCAATTAGAAATTCTTGAACAAATTCTGAAGGATAAAGTTTCGAGTAAACAGAGAATAGTACTGTTGCTTGATGGATTCAATGAAATACATCCAAGTAAACGATTTGGTATAAAGGCACAGATTGAGCATTTATTCTCATTATCAGGTGTATTGATAATTTTGACAACAAGACCTGATTTAGAATTTGAACTTCCAATAACAAAAATAGCCAAATGCAAAATTCTACCACTTAAAGAATATAGGATTGATTCATTGCTTAATAAATATAACTCTAGTTGTTTAAATCCTATATTACGTAATCTGCTTAGCAATGTACTGATGATTACATTATTTATCAGAATTTGTGAATGGACAAATATAGGTGGTCAAAACACTCTAAGTTTACTATCAATTAACTCCGAATCAGAACTCATTGAAAATTTCATAGAAGCCTTACTAATTAAGAATTATTACGAAAGAAAGCAACATACAGATCAATTAGTAATGACATTTAGTATGAAATACTTGATACCATATATCGGTTATCAAATGATTAAACGTGAAGAATATAAGATTCATGATAGGTATCAACTCAAGTTGATGATTGAAGAATTTCAATCTTTTGCACTCGAAGGAGAAGACCCATTTTATGAAATGAAAATTCAACACTTGTTATTAGAATATTTACACGAATGGAAAATGATGTTTGAAATTAAATTTAGTGACAATATTTCTAATGAAATTATAAATAAATCATTACTCATTCAACCTGCCGAAGATGGCGGATATAGATTTTGGCATCAAAATTTTAGAGATTTTATGGCATCAAAATTTATCTTTAATGAACTAAATCGCACCTTGACTAATGGTAGAATTTCACCACTTCTTATATTTGAGTGGAATGCCAATTTACTAAGATACCTACAGGAGTTAATAGTTAGTTCAAATCAAAGTATTTCAAATTATGTTAATAGTTTATTAGAAACCTTATCAAATAGTGCGCAAAATGAAAGTATTTTTATTGCAAACTTATTCAGATTAGCGTTAGTCAATAATGAAGTATTAGCAAATCTAAAGGTTAAAAACTTAGATTTAAGACAATTATCACTTCATGGGACAGTTCTGAAAAGTAATGTTATTCAGAATTGCAAAATAAATTGGAATATATTTGAACCAAATCATAATAATTCTGTTTATATTATTCCTCAAAATACAAGAAGTAGAGTTATAAAAACAAATAGATGTAATCGGATATTATACAGTCAAAATAGAGATAGAATCTATTTATTAGTCTCATTCGGCATTTACAAAATTGACAATATATGGTTAGACGATTTTGTGGGTAAAAGACTAATTACTACGGATATTGGTAATCTAATTTATTGTCAAACTAATAATGAAGAAGACAGATTTTTAATCACTACAAATGGGTCTTTAATAGTTTCATCAACGAAGGAAAATGAAAATTGTAAAATTGTTCAGAACCAACATTATTTTACATATGACAATCGAGATTATACAAATGATATTTTAAAAGCCATCTTTACTCAAAACGATTCAGAAATTGTTTTGCAACGTGAAAACAAGAAGTTAGAAATCGTTTATATAGATAACAATTATGATAAGGGTTTTGTCGATATGGATGTATATAGACAGAAGATAGAAAGTTGCATTAGTCTCGATAATAGATGGTTTGCTCGAGTACAAGGAGATGAACTTTGTATTACAGACAGCATTTGTAAAATTTCAAAACTATTTTTTTTAGATAGTTTTGAAGAGTGTTTATTACCCGTTAAATTTGATGTTGATTGTGAAACTTTGCTACTCGTTGACAAAGTTAATCAAAACTATATTTTATTAGATTTGATTAATGGAGAACTGAAAGATAATATAAAATTTTATGAACAACAGGGTATATCTATAGTCGAGTACAGCGTATGTGGCAAGTATTTAGTTTTCGTACATGGCGATTCTAGCATACGTATTTATTCTATTAACGAAAAAAAAACAATTTATGATTACCTGTATCAATCATTCTCAGTAGTTGGAGTGGCACTTTCTAATGGTGCAAAAAGGTTAGTTGTATTAGACTCAAACAGTAGGATTTCTGTGATTTGCATATTCACTCACAAAATTATTTTTTCTGGTGAAGTTCAAGATATATCGTTTATTGATACATCATTGTTTGATTGTGATTTCACTTCTGCTGGTACAGATAAAATCAAAAATCATTTAATGCTCCATGGTGCAGATTTAAGTTGAAACGTTAAAATGATATACTTCTCTCACCCAACCAAAACCAAAAAAATCCTCAAACCCATAAATCAAAAAAGGTTTGAGGATTTAATTTTTCTAACTGCTATACTAATTCAAACTAAACTTTCCTTACAAAATCTCTTTATTAAAATGCCCTCTAGTATCAGTTTCCTGATTAAAGACAGATTGATTCACGCCGCCATTTAATTTGCTTAATGCATCATTGATCGTTTTCACAACTTGTTCTTTTGATTCAATTGTGAAGTCTAATCTGAATGCCTCGATGCCTTTTAGGGTTTGAAGCTCATCTAAAAGATTAAGCGACTTGCCGTTAAGGAGAGTCGTTGTACAATCGTCATGAGTAATAATCGGGAATGCTCCGTGCTCATCTTTTAACTCATAACGCTTCGTCCTACAAGTGCCGCATTGATTCATTTTTTTCAGTGGACAATATTTTGTAAACAGCAAAGGCGCCCGACCGTATACAATCATTTCTAGTGCAGGGTAGCTGTCATTTTCTTCATAATAGGCATTCAATAAATCTTCAATTTGACTCTTATTGAGTTCATAAGATAAAGTGACGCGTTTCGCACCTAATTTGTATAATTCGTAGCAACTAGTAGCATTCACAACATTTAGAGAATAGTCCGTAACAAACGGATTCGTATTTCTATAGTGATAAATGCCGCCATATCCTCCGACGAGTAGCTGTCCTTCTATTGCCTTATAATCGATTTGGTTTCTTCTGACGACGTTTTCAAAATAGATTTCCTCAATGCCACAACTTACGCAAGCATCATACTGTTCCTGAGTCGTTACAGAGGCCGTAAAGGTTGGCTTTTCAGGTGCAAAGCTTATTTTTTCTTTTTCTTTCAAAGTCTTTGTTCTGTTCATTTGGCTGTTAAGCTTCAAGTCATATAAGCCCTGTACAATATCTCTTCTTGCTGCATTTAACAGTTTAGCGGGAATAAAGGCATTGCATTCCTCAAACTCTACATGATTAAGATCGAATATCGTATCATTTAATCTTGCTAATTGCTTGATTAACTGCTCTTTTGTTGTTGGGTTATTAATGGCTTCGCCTAGTATTTCTTCGCTTTCATATACATAATTAAAGCCTAAGCCCGCCGCATCTACGATCAGCTTTGCATCCGGATAGGCATACACTTTAAAATCTAGGTTAAAACGCTTAAATTCTTTTTCGTGTGACGATTCTAATGCTTTGTAATAGGAATAATCTTTTGTGACATAGACTATATCGCCCTTAGACACCTTTTCTTTGATTTTGATATAACAGACATCATCTGCTTTGTTGATCAAATTGTCATCTTTATCGTACAGTTTTACAACAGATAAAATAACATCTTCATTGTTATGACTTATTCTGATGATATCGTTTTGATTTAAAGGTCGTATAAGTGTTATTTCATACGTGTCATTAAACACCTTGCTGATTTTACCAATTTCTAAGCCGACGTTATTGGGTCTTAAAATGTTGGTAATATCTTTCTGATCTTCGTTGAACAAATAGCCTTTAGTAAACGTTCTATTGAATGTTTTGCTCAAATTTTCTTTATCGGCTTCGGTTATTTTACGATCTAAGGCCATGCGGTATTTTGATACAACATTGGCAACATAGGCAGGCTCTTTCATTCGACCCTCTATTTTCAAAGAATCAATTTCTCTTAAATCCTCGATATGATCGATGGTGTTCAAGTCCTTCGTTGATAAAATATAACTTTCTCCTAAAATGGTATCTGTTGTCGTATCAATGACCTCGTACGCTTTACGACATGAACCAACACATCTTCCGCGATTTGCGCTTCGATAGCCAATTAATCCAGACATGAGACAGTTTCCAGAATAAGAGACGCATAAAGCGCCGTGAACAAAAATTTCTAAAGGTATTTTAGCGATTCTTCTGATCTCTTTTACTTTTTCAATATCAACTTCACGGGAGAGAACAACTCTTTTAGCACCAAGTTCTTTTAATAATAAAGTCCCGTCTAAATCGTCTATTCCCATTTGAGTTGAACAATGGACTTCCATATCAAGAAAGTTTTTAACCATATAATCGAAAGCCGCTAAGTCTTGAACGATAATGCCATCAACACCGATTTCGTTTAATGCGTGCATCTGCTCTTTCATCTCTGCAACTTCATTTTCGAAAACGATGGTATTCATAGTCACATAGATTTTAATATTTCTCAGGTGCGCATACGTAACAGCCTCTTTTAACGATTCTAAATCGAAATTAGAGGAGTATGCACGTGCGCCAAATTTTTGCATTCCTAAGTATATTGCATCACAACCATTAGAGATTGCAACTTTTAAAGCTTCCATACTGCCTGCTGGAGCTAATAATTCAGTCATCTTTTCCTCCATACTACTCGCAAAATGCTCTTTGTAACGTAAAAGCTAATTATATCAAGCTTAATAGAATTTGAAAAGCTTATATCCGATTTGATATGAATTTGTCGTTGTCATAACGTACAGTTTATATAAAATTAAGAATTTATTAATGATTTAGGAGTATAGTAAAATCAGTAGATCTTTACAACCCCAACTTACTTACGTATAAAAACTAGGAGTGTTCAAAATGAAAAAAGGTTATATGATTTTATTAGCGATATTGGTAGTTATTGGTGTGATGGTCATGTATAGCGTTTCAACCTATAACGGTCTGGTTACTTTAAATGAAGATGTTAAAACGTCAATGAGCCAAATTGACAACCAGTTGCAACGTAGAAATGATTTGATTCCGAACTTGGTTGAAACGGTTAAGGGCTATGCTAATCAAGAAAAGGACATCTTCCTTGGTGTAGCAGAAGCGAGAGCAAAACTTGCGGGTTCAAAAACGGTTGGTGAAAAAGCGGTCGCAGATGGCGAATTAAATGGTGCACTTTCAAGACTCCTTGCCATTGCTGAAAATTATCCGCAGTTAAAGTCAGATGCTAATTTTAAACAACTTTCAGATGAGCTTGCAGGCACAGAAAATAGAATTGCAGTGGCTAGAAAAGATTACAATGACATTGCCAATGTGTTTAACAAAAAAAGAAAAGTATTCCCAACGGTTATTATTGCTTCAATGATAGGCTTTGACGATGTTCCTTACTTTAACGCTGAAGAAGGCGCAAAAGAAGTGCCTAAAGTTAACTTCGGCAATTAATCTAGACGATGCATAATTGAGTTACAAGGTATTTGGAAGTGGAAAAAGGAAGTGATCTAATGAAAAGAATGACATCGCTTTTAGCCATAATGCTCTTAACGGTTTCGTTGTCCTTAAGTTTTGGACAGTCCATAGACAAAAGTCTTCCTGCTGCAACGAGTCAGTTTTATGTGAACGATTTTGCGAATGTCTTAACACCTGAAACCGAGGTGACCATGCTAGGCGCTGCGGAAGAGTTGTATAAACAGACTAAGGCGCAAGTGGTCGTGGTAACCGTGCCTTCGTTAGACGGGGCAGCACTGGAGGATTATTCTCTGGCGCTTTACCGCAAATGGGGCATTGGAGACAAAAAACTGAACAATGGTGTTTTGCTACTTGTTTCGACAGGGGATCGCAAGTCGCGAATTGAAGTGGGTTATGGTCTTGAAGGCGTTTTAAACGATGCAAAGACTGGCAGAATTCAAGATGAGTATATGATTTCTTATTTGAAAGAAAACGATTACGACAAAGGCCTAATGGGCGGATTCACTAACATTGTCGAAGAAGTTTATAAAGAATACAATCTGGCTGTACCAAGCAATGTAAACGCTAACCTGTATTACAATCCTGTTGTGGAAAATAATTCAGGCGGTGGCGAAGGTGTCAACCCGATCTTTATTGTCATAGCGGTTATTTTGATTATGATTGATCTGATTTTTAATAGAGGGCGAATCGTTTTCATGCTGCTTTACATTTTCTCTAGAAGTGGCGGACGAGGCGGCGGTGGTGGTTTCGGTGGCGGCGGAAACAGTGGCGGCGGCGGAAGTGCTGGCGGTGGCGGTAGTTCTCGGAGTTTTTAGTTAATAAACTGAACATAACAAAAGGCATTCACTTTTGGCGTATAAGCCAATTTGTGAATGCCTTTTTTAGTTGGAATTTGAGTTGAAGTTCAATCTATTATTTCGCTGTGATTATAGCTTCAATTTCGCTAAGGCAATTTGCATAGGCGAAAGGGCTTCGACTTCTTTGTTTTGTTCTGCCAAATATTTTTTGACGTCTTGGATGGATGTTTTTGGATTGGCAGATTCTTTTCGTTTGTTAAAGGCAGACATTTTTTCTCTGTGACCGCAGCCGCAAACGAAGGTTTGATTCTCGCCATCGCCTCGAAGCTCCAGCTTTTTATGACAGTTTGGACAACGGGCATTGGTCGTTCTGGAAATGCCTTTTCTAAAACCGCATTCACGGTCTTGGCAGACAAGCATTTTGCCTTTTTTGCCGCTGACTTCTAGGAGATATTTGCCACAAGTAGGGCATTTGTCTCTGGTCATGTTGTCGTGTTTGAATTTTTCTTCTGAGTTTTTGATGTCTTTAACCACACTTTTGGCGTAGCTCATCATGTCGTTTACAAAAGCATCCTTTTTAAGAGATCCTTTTGCGATTTGCTCTAACTGTTTTTCCCATTGAGCCGTGAGGGCAGGGGACTTAAGTTCACTTGGAACAAGTGTTAGGAGCTGTTTGCCTTTGCTTGTAATTTGGAGCGCCTTGCCTTTTTTCTCAATCAGGAAAGATTTGAGGAGCTTCTCAATGATATCGGCTCTCGTTGCAACCGTACCAATGCCGCCAGTGTCGGCAAGAATTTTGATCAAGTCTTTGTTGTTGTCGCTCATGA
>JAYVIR010000081.1:0-193623 GCA_043770095.1 Eubacteriales bacterium | reverse complement strand
ATGGTACTTAAGGGGCAGCCCTTTGGGAGAGTAGGACGTTGCCGGTTTAGTGAGATCCGAGAGGATCAAAGAGATAGAACTTACATTTATGTAGGTTCTTTTTTTATTGTTTAAAGGACTATTGGAGCAATGTACAATTATTAGAACATTCATTACATTTTGTTAACATAAGCATTTTCAACGCTTTTATCGGATTTCATCGTTGACAGCGCTTCTTAAATGATGATAAAATAAACAAGGATTGTATAAACAATTGTACATTAAGGAGAGAAATAAATGGATTTATTTGATCAGCGCAAAGAGAATCGGTCACTAACAGCCATTATTTTTGAGCGCGTCAGAGAGGATATTCTCAGCGGGAAATACGTTAATGGGGATAAAATCGTTGAGGCAAAACTTGCGGAAGAGCTTGGAGTAAGTAGAACGCCTGTTAGAGAAGCTCTCAAACAGCTGGAACTTGATGGTTTAGTTGAAAGCTTACCAAACCGCGGTGTTATCGTAAAAGGCATAACAGATCAAGACATCGAGGATATCTATTCAATTCGGCTCGCGATTGAAGCAATTGCGGCGAGATGGGCTGTAGAGCGCATGGAAGATTCTGAAGTGGAACAATTAAAAGAAATTTATGACTTGATGGAGTTTTATACTTTCAAGGAAGATGTACAAAAGACATTTGAACTCAATACAAAATTCCATGAAACGATGTATAGAGGCACAAAATCTAGATATTTAGAACACGTACTTAAAGACTTTCAATTATTCATCAAGTCCACTAGAAATGAATCTTTGAAGAGTGAAGGACGAATCGATAGAGCATTAGAGGAACACAAGCGGATATTAGACGCATTCCACGATAGAAATCCTGAACAAGCTGTTGAGGCGATTGTGGGTCACTTGGTTAACTCTCGAAATAATGTCAGCAAACTTATTGAATTGCATAATAAATAAGATACAAAAGGGATCATAAAAATGATCCCTTTTGTTCTCTTTCTCTGCTATAATATGAGTTATGGAGGTCATAAAATGAATGAGATGACTGAGGTTCGAAGAAATGCGCTTTTAAAATTTTTACTGGAAAGCAAATTGCCTTTGACGGGAAGTTGTTTGGCTCAAAAATTTCAGGTCAGCAGACAAGTTATTGTTCAGGATATTGCTGTTCTGAGAGCAGGTGGCTATTCCATCATGGCAACACTTCAAGGTTATTATATTCAAGAGTCGGAAAACAATCACATAAAAAAGACATTTATTTCTTACCATAATGGAAATGAGCGAATGGAAGAGGAATTGAAAATTATTGTCGATTTTGGGGGAATGGTGCTAACGATTGCTGTCAGCCACCCACTTTATGGTGATATTGTTTGTCCACTTAAAATTCAAAATAGAGAAGATATACGTGAATTTATGTTGAGGCTGAGCGATCAAAAGGCAGCGCCATTATCATCGTTGACAGAAGGCATTCATTTTCATACGATTGAAGTGATTTCTGAGGCGAGTTTTGATAAAATAATGAGTCAATTAAAGAAGACTGGGTTTATACCTGATTAGATCGATCGTGCAGAAGCAGGATTTTTATTTTGCACTTATATGACAAGACAGGTGACAATTCTTGTGTATGTGTATGTGTATGTGTATGTGTATGTGTATGTGTATGTGTATGTTCTAGCAATTAGTAGGTTGTAGATTTATGTGAAGTAGAGAGGAATTTAATGATGACTATTAATGAGAAAATGAGTGCAGTAAAAATGGCGACAGAAGAAATGACGACTCAGGAAATGATGGCGGAAATCGCTCGACTTAAGATAGAAAAGAACGCTTTAATTTTGGCGCATAATTATCAGATTGGCGATGTTCAAGATGTGGCGGATATTGTAGGCGATTCTTATATGCTGTCAAAATACGCTCAAACGACGGACAAAGATGTGATTGTTTTTTGCGGCGTCCACTTTATGGCAGAAAGTGCTAAAATTTTAAACCCATCTAAGAAAATATTGTTGCCGGCATTAGATGCAGGGTGTCCGATGGCAGACATGATTACGGGTGAGGAGATCAAGAAATTTAAAGAAGCGAATCCTGGCGTTCCAGTGGTGGCGTATGTGAATACCTCAGCAGAAGTGAAGGCCTATACCGATATATGCTGTACCTCTTCTAATGCGGTCAACGTGGTTAAATCGCTTGGCGCTAAGAAAATTTTATTCTTGCCTGATAGAAATTTAGGTCACTTTATTGCAGCGCAAATTCCTGAAACAGAAATTGTTCTTTGGGATGGCTTTTGCATTACGCACGAGCGCGTAGAAGAAGAGGATGTTATTGAGATGAAAGTGAAGCATCCAGGGGTAAAGCTGTTGATTCACCCTGAGTGCAACCCACTGATCGTAAAGCATGCTGATTTTGCGGGAAGTACTTCTCAAATTATAGATTTCGTCAAAAACTCTGAAGACGAAGAGTTTATCATTGGCACTGAAGCGGGTATTCTACATACGCTTGGTAAAATTGCACCTAATAAGAAATGTCATTTACTTTCAAAATGTTTGGTTTGTCAAAACATGAAGAAGACGACACTTGCTCATGTTTTAGACGCTCTTAGATATGATCAACATGAGATCATCGTTGATGAAGAGGTTCGTTTACTTGCGGAAAAATCTCTGATCAGGATGTTAGAAGTGAATGTATAAACGCTATTTACAGGACTTTTCTTTGGGAAAACAAAGCAAGTGTTATGATGTTGTTGTCGTGGGAGCTGGCGTAGCCGGACTTTTCGCATCGTTAACACTTGATCCAAAGTTAAAGGTATTGGTGATTGCTAAGGAGGGGTTAATGGACTGTAACAGTCAATTGGCTCAAGGTGGCATTGCAATTACACTTGATGAAGATTATGAATCGCATATTGAAGATACGCTTAAAGCGGGCTCTTATTATAATGATGCTAATGTTGTGGCTAAAATGATTGGCATGAGTCATTTGGTATTCGAGAAGTTAGTGGCATTTGAGACTGACTTTGATTTGAATGAAGATGGGTCTATTTCCATGACTGCAGAAGGTGGACACAGAAAGCGTCGGATCATTCATTCTAAAGATGTTACGGGCGAGGCGGTCATGACAGCACTGCTAAACGAGCTGCCTAAGCGTGATAATATCGAAGTTAGGACACAGACGAAAGCGATTGATGTGATTACCAAAGAGGATAAAGTTATTGGATTGGTAATTCAGGAAGAAGGACTACCTATTGAGGCCATAGCTTGCAAACAGGTCATTCTTGCGACTGGGGGCATTGGTGGTCTATTTGAGTCTACTACTAATGTTTCGGTTAATACTGGCGATGGTTTTGCGATGGCATTAAGGGCAGGCGCTGTACTTCGTGATCGGGAATTTATTCAATATCACCCAACGGCAATGGCTTTAAATGAGGGCGGTTATTTTCTAATTTCTGAAGCGGTTAGGGGTGAAGGTGGCCATCTGATTAATGATTTGGCTGAACGGTTTATGGATGCTCAGCATGAAATGAAAGAGTTGGCGCCACGAGATATAGTGGCAAAGGCTATAAATGATCAGATTCTTCTAGGAAGATCTGTTTTTGTCGATGTCAGGCATTTTGAGCAGGATGCTTTTCAAAATCGCTTTCCAAACATCTATGCGACTTGCTTAAAGAATGGCATTGATCCAAGAACCCAGCCGATTCCAATAACGCCAGTAGAACATTATTATATGGGCGGGATTGCTTGCACGGCAGATGGAAAAACATGCAATGAGAAGGGTCAAGTGCTTGTGGAGGGGCTTTATGCAAGTGGCGAAGCGGCCTGTACGGGCTTCCACGGTGCGAATCGATTGGCCAGTAATTCTCTTTTAGAATGTTTGACGCTTAGCCTTCGAATTTCGGATGAGATTAATGGTCTAAAGTCAATTCATTGTGATGGACCCGTTTTGAATGAGAGTGAGACTCTTTTTTCGAAGAAAGACAATAGATGCTCTAAGGCTTCGGATTCAGCGTTTGAAGCAACGAACACCTCAATCCTAGCTGAGGTTGCTCAAATGCGTGTCGTTGAGATTTCAAAATTATTTAAAGAACAATTTTCGAAAACTTTTACCATTGTTAAAAAAGTGGAAGTTATAGAAGAGGCAAAAATGCGTTTTGATGCATGGCTTCTCGAACTTGAATCTTATAATTGCCATTTAGAAGATGCGATGGCGCTGTACAATGCTTTGATGGTAGCGAGAGAAATTGCAATTGGAAGTTTGAATCGAAAAGTGTCACTAGGTGCGTTTATTTTAGAAGAACGCAAGTGATTTCAATGGATAATAAGCAAATCAAAAAGTATCGCAATAGATTAAACGTATGACAGGAGGGGCTATATGTATACTGGCATGATGCTAGATGAGATTATAGAGCGTGGTCTGAAAGAAGATATTCATTATATAGATGTTACTACAGCGCATTTAATCGATGAAAAGGCGCGGTCTAAGGCAAAGTTCCTTTTTAAAGAGGATGGCGTACTTTGCGGCGTAGGCATTATCGAGAGGGTGTTTAACAAACTTTGCCCTGGTGATTTTTCTGTTGTCCTCTATCACAAAGACGGTGATTCTTTAGAGAATGGGACGATCTTCGCAGAAATTGAAGGCCCAACGCAGAGTTTGCTGATGGGTGAGCGCTTGACGTTGAATTTAATGCAGCGGATGTCTGGCGTTGCAACTTTGTCCAAGGCTTATCATGATCAGGTGTCTGATCTTGGAACGATGATTGTGGACACTCGAAAAACATCGCCTGGGCTTCGCGTCATTGAGAAATATGCCGTTCAGGTGGGTGGATGCAGAAACCATCGATACAACCTCTCTGAGGGCGTCATGATTAAGGACAATCACATTCAGGCATCTGGCGGCATTGCGCTGGCGGTTTCTAAAATACGGTCTAAAATTGGGCATACGATGAAAATTGAAGTGGAAGTGTCTAATTTTGATCAGTTAGATGAAGCTTTGGCATCGGGTGCAGACATTATTATGCTTGATAATATGTCTTTAGAGATGATGGCAGAAGCGGTAAGACGCATTGATAAAAAGGCAATTTCGGAGGCGTCAGGTGGCATTACGCTTGAAACGGTGCGTAAAGTTGCCGAGACTGGCGTGATGGTCATTTCTTCTGGAGAATTGACACATTCTTACCGATCACATGACATTAGTATGAAGTTTTATTAGATTTCCACACGTTACCCACAATCTATCCACACATTTTGTGGATAAGTGTTAAGTTTTGAATGAATTCTGTGAAATAAAATCTATGCCTGTGTATAAAAAAACAGCCGCCATTATTTGGGGCTGTTTTTTGCGGTATAGGCCTGACAAAGGATGCCAGAACTTTTATAGACGATGAGATCGGGCATCTCTCTAGATTTAAAGCCATGAAACTTGCAGCCGTTAGGTCTTGCGGCGTCCCAAGTAATGTAGAAGTAGGTGCAGGTACGACAGTTGATTCGGGCATTTGCGGTCATATAGTATCACTCCATTACATAAAAAATATTAAAAGCTGTAGGCGGTTATGAAGAGTAGTCTTTAGCCTTGAATAAGTTGCTAAAGCGGTTACTCTCAAGGAATAATTATAAAGGATATACTGGATAATATCAATTGCTTACTTTATACACAAGTCAACTGTTGATATGTTGATAAAATGGACTATTTCAATGAGAATCAGAATGTAATATAATATAGGGGCAAGGAAGGTGGATAAAATGGTGGATAAAAGTAGACCAATAGGTATTTTTGATTCAGGTATGGGTGGCATATCTGTTCTTGGAGAAGCAATTCGCTGGTTGCCAACTGAAAATTTTATCTATTATGGTGATTCAGCCAATGCCCCTTATGGGACTAAGACTAAGGACGAAGTGATTAAGCTTTCAGAGGCTATTTGCGAGCATTTTATTGCCCGAGATGTTAAAGCGATTGTGATTGCTTGCAACACGGCAACTTCTGCGGCAGCGGGTTATTTGAGGGATAAGTACCCACAGATTCCTGTCATCGGGATAGAACCAGCCCTAAAACCGGCGGTTGAAACGATGAGCGTTGGTGCGGTTCTTGTGATGGCGACTGAAATGACGTTGAAGGAAGAAAAATTTTTAACGCTCTGCGATCAAGTGGCAGTTGAAAGAAAGGTGTTGCAGCTGGCTTGTCCAAGTTTGGTGAAGTTGGTGGAGAGTGGCATTACTGAGGGCGAAGAAGCGGAACTAGCGATTAGAGCGTGCTTAAATGAGGTCGATTATTCGGATGTGAAGGCCGTTGTATTAGGCTGCACCCATTTTGTTTTCTTAAGAGAAATGGTTAAGAATGTGATGGGAGAAGGCGTCGAAATTTTTGATGGCAATTTAGGAACGGTAAAGCACCTGCTTCAGGTGTTAGAAGAGAGAAACGATCACGAGACGACGCGGCATGAATCGACCATTGAAATTATTAATTCTGGTGGGATGGATTTGGTGCTTCAATCTCAACGGCTTTTGAATTTATATAAGTTTTTATAAATATAATTACGTCCATACAAATTTTAGAAATACAAGTCTTGAACTTCCTCAGCGCTTATCATAAAATATAAAATGAATAAATAATAATTAAGGTGTGGAAATTGATGAAGTTTTTAAAGAATTTATTTAGAAAGCTCTTCGCTTCTAAATCACAAGAAGATTTGAATCTTACAAGCTATTTGATGAGTGGCCATATTTCAAAGACCACAGGAAAACGCTATAGAAAGAAGTGATTAACACGATGATGCAACCTTCAAGCGATCAACTCCAAATGGTGATGGGGCAAATGGTAGAAGCGCTTAAACTCTCTGAGGACAAGCAAAAGATGATTCGTCTTCGCTATGGACTCGATGGAAAAGGCTCGGTTACTTTTAAAGAAATGATCAAAATACTCAACATCAAACCAAAGCAGCTCAAAAAAGAAATTGAAGAAGTGGATCGATTGGTCTTTAATTACCTTAAAAATAGGGTATAAGGCTATTGAAGTCTACCGAGATATGTGCTAAGATGTTGGAAATCTATAAAAAGTGTTGAATGAGAATAGTACAAAGAACGATGGTGTAGAGAGTCGGCGAATTGGTGAAAGTCGATCTAGAGTGCTTTGGAATCCGCTCAGGAGCTTTTGAGTAATGTCAAACGGTTAGTGTCCGTTAACACACTACCAAGATGGGCGTTTTATGGCGCCAATTAGGGTGGCAACGCGGGAAATTTAGGCTTCTCGTCCCTTGACCAAGGTGACGATGGGGCTTTTTTTGTTGTCCAAAATGGAAAAAAGGAGGTAAAAAGATGTTAGATATTCGTAGAATTAGAGAAAATTATGACGAGGTAAAGACACTTTTAGAAATGCGCGCAAAGGGCGATTACGGACTTGCAAGAGTGGCAGAACTGGACACGAACCGCAGAGATCTTTTAGCCAGAGTTGAAAAAATGAAAAATGAGCAGAAAGTTGCGTCTAAGCAAATTCCTGAACTGAAGAAAAAAGGGGAAGACACGACTGAGCTCATGAATGAAATGAAGCAACTCTCAGAAGAAATAAAAGTTTTGGACCTCCAAGTGAGCGAAATTGAAGTAGAGATGCAAGAGAGTTTGTTGGGAATTCCCAATACGCCAAACCCAGAAACACCTATTGGAAACACAGATGAAGACAATCGAGAGATCAGAAAATGGGGCGTTCCGAAAACGTTTGATTTTGAAATTAAAGCACACTGGGATCTGGGATCAGATTTGAATATTTTAGATTTTGAAAGAGCGAGCAAGATTGCGGGCGCTAGATTTACGGTTTATAAAGGTTTTGGGGCAAGACTAGAAAGATCTTTATACAATTTCATGTTGGACCTTCATACTGGCGAACACAATTATATTGAAATTTTGCCGCCTTATATGGTGAACCGTGCGGCGATGACGGGAACCGGTCAACTTCCTAAGTTTGAAGAGGATATGTTTAATATTCCTGCAAAAGACTTCTTCTTAATTCCGACTGCTGAAGTGCCGGTAACGAATCTTTACATGGACGAAATTTTAGATGAAGCGATGCTTCCGATTTATCACACGGCGTTCACGCCTTGCTTTAGAAAAGAAGCGGGTTCTGCGGGCAGAGACACAAGAGGCTTGATTCGTCAGCATCAGTTCAACAAAGTGGAACTCGTAAAATTCGTTAAACCAGAAAATTCTTATAGCGAATTGGAAAGTTTGTTACTTGCGGCGGAAGAAGTGCTTAAGCGTTTGGAACTGCCTTATCGCGTGGTTCAACTCTGTACTGGCGATCTTGGATTCTCTTCTGCAAAGACATACGATATTGAAGTTTGGATGCCAAGTTACAACCGTTATGTTGAAATTTCTTCTTGTTCAAATTTCGAAGATTTCCAAGCGAGACGTGCCAATATTCGCTATAGAGACCAAGAAACCGGTAAGGTTAATTTTATCCATACGTTGAATGGCTCAGGGCTTGCAGTTGGAAGAACATTTGCAGCTATTTTGGAGAACTATCAGCAGGCGGATGGCTCTGTGCTTATTCCTAAAGCGATTCAAGGCTATATGGGCGGCGTAGAAGTGATTAAGTAAATTGTTTTATGACAGGTGCAAATCATTTGCGCCTGTTTTTTTACGGGTTGGTTAATAAAGGACTAGACACGTGTTCATTTTTCTGATAATCTAGTTTTTAGTGTAAAAGTGATTGAACTTTAAATATGTCCAGAGAGACAATAAGTGGGGGAATTAAATTATGAGTAAACGCGTGATACAAGTGGAAGAAAGATTACCATTTTTAGAAACATTGCCTTTGAGTTTGCAACACCTTTTTGCCATGTTTGGCGCTTCAGTTCTCGTTCCAATTCTATTTAAGATTGATCCAGCAACGGTTTTGTTACTTAACGGAATCGGGACGCTCATTTATATTGTCATTACAAAACAAAAAATCCCAGCATTTCTTGGTTCAAGCTTTGCGTTCTTATCACCCGTATTTGCCGTTTTGGCACAGTATGATTATCAGACCGCACTCGGTGGGTTTGTCGTTTCGGGTTTAATTTTTATAGCAGTGGCGTTGATTATTAAGTACGCTGGCATCAAATGGATTGATGTGGTCTTCCCGCCAGCAGTCATGGGTGCGATTGTCACCATTATTGGTCTGGAATTAGCACCAGTCGCTGCTAAAATGGCAGGTTTGGTACTTGATACGAATAATCCTCAATTGTATATGGATCCTAAAGTATTATTGGTTTCAGTGAGCACATTGCTCGTTGTCATTTTGGGTACGGTTGTATTCAGAGGTTTCTTATCAGTCATTCCAATCTTGATTGGCGTCCTCTTTGGCTATGTACTTGCATTCTTTACAGGCTTGGTGAGTTTTGATGTGATTTCGGCAGCACCATGGTTTGCAATGCCGACAATCTATACCCCTAAATTCAACTTTATGGCGATTTTAACCATTATTCCAGCAGCGTTAGTGGTCATTGCAGAACATATTGGTCACTTAGTGGTGACGAGCAATATAGTGGGCAGAGATTTAACAAAAGATCCTGGATTACACCGTTCATTGATGGGCGATGGCATATCGACAACACTTTCAGGTCTTTTCGGCTCTGTACCAACGACAACGTATGGTGAGAATATTGGCGTTATGGCAATCACAAAAGTTTACAGCGTTTGGGTAATCGGCGGCGCGGCCGTACTTTCCATTGGTCTTGCTTTTCTTGGTAAGGTTTCTGCGGCGATTACAACCATTCCAAGTCCGGTTATGGGCGGCATATCACTCCTTCTCTTTGGTGTTATTGCAGCATCTGGTATCAGAATGCTTGTCGAGTCAAAGGTGGATTACAGCAAACCGAAGAATTTAGTTTTGACTGCAACTGTACTTATCGTTGGCCTTAGCGGCGCTCATATACAATTGGGTTCTGCGGTTTCTTTATCGGGAATGGGACTTGCAACGATAATCGGCATTTTGCTCAGCTTGATGCTTGCTACGCTTGATAAGTTTGGATTGTTAAACGAAAAGTAATTATTATGGTGCTATCATATAGTTTGAAAAAAGGTGCCTCTAATCAGATTAAATCTGCTTTAGAGGCACCTTTTCTATTTGCTTAAGATAGTTGTGTTCTTCAAATGATGTTATTGGTGTTTCTCAACCAATTGCTTGATGCTGTTGATGCCATATTCAATGTCTTTAAGATCGGCGGCGATAGAAAGTCTCACGTAATCGTCAAGGCCAAAAGCAGCACCTGGAACAATGGCGAGTTTGTATTCGTCTAATAGAATATCGCAAAGTTTGACAGAGAAGCTATCCGTCCACTCAATTTTATTTTTTAGAATGCTCATGTCAACGAAGAGGTAGAAAGCGCCGTCAGGTCTTACCAAGTCTACGCCTTTGATGTCTTTGAAGAGTTCAATGGCACGATCTTTTCTAGCACGGTAAGCTTCAAGCATGATTTTCATGTCTTCTTGACAGCTTTGAATGGCTGCAATGGCAGCATATTGAGAGATGGTTGCCGGGTGTGATACCAAGTGACCTTGAATGGTTCCCATTGCTTTAGCGAGAGTAAGGTTTGAAGCCGTGTAGCCAATTCTCCAACCAGTCATAGAGGCCGATTTGGCAAGGCCGTTGATGGTAATGGTCATCTCTTTTGCCTTCTCAGACAATGAAGCAATCGAAACGAAGGCATTGTTATAACAAATTTTTTCGTAGATTTCGTCTGCGATGATGTAAATGCCTTTTTCAGTGAGGTAATTCACGATTGGCTCAAGTTCGGCCTTTGTATAAACGGCACCAGAAGGATTTGAAGGGTTTGTGATGAAAATAATTTTAGTCTTATCTGTAATCACTTTTTCAAGATCTTCTATGGTCGCTTTGAAGTCATTGGATTTTTGTGTTTCAACAAAGACAGGAACGCCGCCAGTCAATTTAACCATCTCAGGGTAGCTCACCCAGTACGGTTTTGGAATGAGGACTTCGTCGCCATCGTCTAAAAGGGCAATGAGGGCATTGGTGATACAGTGTTTCGCTCCGCTTGACACCACAATTTCGTCTGCGGTATAAGAAACGCCGTTTTCTTCTTTAAGTTTGATGGCAATGGCATCTCTGAGTTCTTTGACGCCTGCAGCGGCATCGTATTTTGTCTTATTATCGTGAATGGCTTGAATGCCAGCTTCCTTAGCTTTTTCAGGCGTAAAGAAGTCAGGTTCGCCGATGCTCAGATTGACGATCTGGAAACCTTGTTTTTTAAGTTCATTTACCTTGGTACTGATGCCGATGGTAACTGATGGTGTAACAAATGCTAATTTTTTTGAAAGCATATGGGTCCTCCTAAGATTTCTGTGTTAGAATTATTATAGCAATAAAATCGCCTTATGTGGTTAAGCAATCAAGTTGTTTTGCTTAATAACATAATCAATTTAATGGAAAAATGATTAATAATAGAGGTGCGGGATGGCATATTTTCAAATAGCAATTTTGACCGTTGTGGGATTATTGGCATTTGGCGTTTTTATCGGCTATTTTATAGACCTTAATAAAGATGCCACTTTTCAGAACAGGCGCCAAAAGAAAATGAAACCAAGGCTAAGAATGGTAAAAAAGAGAAAGAAAGCACGTCAAATTCCAAAGGAGCGTGGACGTGTTGAAAACCCTGCGAGAGGAACTCGAAGCCCTGAGAAGAGACGATAGGGTTTCGTTTCATATGCCTGGTCATAAATACGGGCAAAATGGATTAAGAGACAATTTTAAAAGTTTTTGGGATATTGATATTACGGAGATACCGGGCGCAGATAACTTGCATGATCCGGAGTCTATTTTGTTAGAGGCAAAGCAACGCGCGGAGAAGATATACGGCTCTAAAGAAAGCTTCTTTTTAGTCAACGGCTCTTCTTGCGGGATTATGGCGATGATTATGGGCACGGTTAATCGCGGAGAAAAAATAGTGATTTCGAGGGACGCGCATCGCTCCATTCACCATGCGGTATCTTTGGGAGGACTTTGTCCCATTTATCTAATGCCGAAGGTCGATGCGTTGACAGGTATTGCGATTGGAATGGACGAAGAGGCTTTAGAGACCACTTTGGCCGAAAACGCGGATATTAAAGCAGTGGTGTGCACTTATCCTTCTTATAGCGGCGCCTGCGTGAATATCGAAAAAATTAGGCTGGTAACAGCGGAGAAAGGGATTCAGCTTCTTGTCGATGAAGCGCATGGGGCACACCTCTGGCTGAGCGAAAAACTGCCGCCGTCGGCACTTGATGTGGGCGCAGATGTTGTGGTTCAAAGCCTTCACAAGACGATGCCTGCGATGACGCAAACGGCTATTTTGCACATTGGGACTGACCTTGCGCAAAGAGATGAGATTGCCCATTACTTGACGGTGTTCCAGTCTTCGAGTCCTTCCTATGTGATGCTCAGTTCCATTGACGAAGCCATTCATATTGCTTCTGAAGTCGGGGCTGAAGCTATGGAAGAGTGCCTTGAAGAAGTCCGTCAGCTCAAAATTGACGGTAGAGTTTTAGGTTTTGAATTTTGGGATCAGTCGAGTTTAAAGCGGGCAAATATTTGGCATTTTGATGAGACAAAACTATGCTTAAGTGGTCATTTGCTAGGATTAGATGGTTATGAACTGGATAAAATGCTTTACCAAAAAGGCATTCAATCTGAATACGCCGTACGTTCTCATGTATTATTGATGGCAAGCATGTGCAGTAATAAGGAAGATTTTAATCGATTAAGGCAAGCACTTGAAGAAATTTCCCAGGAAAATAGACTTGAAGACAAAAATTCTCTGACGCTTATGGGTTATTATGACGGATTTTTAGAATTATCAAGCCAATTGATTGTGAGTCCTGGTGACATTTCAGATTGGCAAGTTTCTGAGATAGCGCTAGCCTCTGCCTGCGGTGCGGTAAGTGGCGATTGGATTATTCCCTACCCGCCAGGCGTTCCAATGTTATGTCCTGGAGAAAAAATTTCTGAAAAGCACGTTGAGATGATTGGGCGTTATTTGAAATGGGGTCATAAAATTTTAGGTGTCAGAAATGACAAAATTAGAATTTTAACAGTGAAAAACTGTAAAATAGATGAAAATAGATTATAATAGAGTTGTAAGGCAAGTCAAACAGATGGTTAACTTGCTTCACATACCAAGATAAGTGAGGAGAGAGAGAATGATTAAGGAAATATTGGAGTGGTTGAAGTCTTTTGCAGTGGCACTTGTCATTGTTTTATTGTTTAAGATGTTCCTAGGCACTACCGTAGTATATAGTACGTCGATGTATCCTACATTAATCGAAAAAGACGTTTTACTCCTTCAAAAAACACACTCGGTTGAACGAGGCGACATTGTATCGTTTAAATCTAAGCTGACTTTGACTGAAGATGACATTCGCTCTTTGAATGTGTTTCAAAAAATATTTGTGACCAAAGATACGCAAAAAAACCTTATTAAAAGAGTTGTCGGCTTGCCCGGTGATTCGATTGAACTAAAAGATGGTATAGTTACAATAAACGGTGTCGTTTTAGAAGAAACTTATGTGAGCAGTGAAAATATCGGCGAAGTCCATATTATAAAGATTCCCGAAGGTGAATTCTTTATGATGGGAGACAATCGGGCGGTAAGTCTGGATAGCCGTAGCGAATTGGTAGGGTTGATCAGCCAAAAAGAATTAGTGGGTAAAGTACTCGTACGGTTGTGGCCGATTCAAAAAGTCGGTACAGTCAAATAGTGGAGGTGTTTTATGAAACTGATAGTGGCGATTATACACGATGAAGATGCACATGATCTGATCTCAGCACTAAGCGAAACAAAAATTGGTGTGACCAAACTGGCCTCTACGGGTGGATTCCTCAGAGCGGGGAATACGACAGTACTCGTCGGTGTTGAAATAGATCAAGTAGATGTGGTTTTAGAAAAAATTAAAGAGAATTGCAAAGTTCGAAAAGAAATTACGACCAGTACGGCAATGATGGCAGAAACGAGTGGTTTCATGACGATGCCGATTGAAGTCACCGTTGGTGGCGCAACTGTGTTTATTTTAGATGTCTCACAGTATTTCAAGTTTTAAGGAGTTTTAGATGGACTTTAAGGATATTATAGGACATGATAGACAATTGTTAATTTTACAAAATGCCATAGCCAACCGAAAATTGGCTCATGGCTATCTTTTTGATGGGCGAGGCGGCATTGGAAAAAAGCAAGTGGCGTTTGCGCTTGCTAAGACGATGCTGTGCGGAAAAGGGGTTGTTGCTTGCGGCCTTTGTCCTTCTTGCATTCAATTTGACTCTGAAAATCACCCTGACTATCTTTATATCGAACCAGACGGGCTCTCCATTAAAGACAAGCAATTAGAGGTATTTCAATCGTTTGTTCAATTAAAGCCATTTGAATCGGATACAAAGGTCGTCGTGGTCGATCAAGCGGATTTAATGACGGTGCGTGCTCAAAATAGAATCCTAAAAGTGATTGAAGAGCCACCGGGGCATGTGCTGATTTTATTTATTACAGAAAATAAAGAGGCGCTTCTGCCAACGGTATTGTCTCGCTTACAACTGCTTAGTTTTAACCGAATACCGCCAAGTGTTATGGAAAAGTGGCTGACTCAGTGCGCCTATGATCCTGAAAGTGCTCATCTTGCGGCATTATATGCAGATGGTTCTTTAGGCATGGCCATTAAGCTGTTAAGCTCACCAGACTTTTACCAAATGAGAGAGGCAGCGTTATCTTGCCTTGTTGCACTGCATGAAGGCGATACACTAAAGGCTTTTGAACGTATAGACCCCTATATGGCAGACAAAGTTTCTACTATCTCTTTTATGGATTTGATGATAATATGGTATAGAGATACATTGCTGTTAAAAATCCATCCAAATTCGCCTCTTCGCTTTACAAAAGAGGTGACAGAGACTTTTTTAAGTCTCAGCAAGTTTGTGGAAACCCAGCGAGTTCCTTTTTATATAGAAATCGTAGAAGCGGCTAAAAAGGCCATTGGTGCGAATGCCAATCACCCTTTGGTGGCGGAAGCGATGTTGCTTAAACTTACAGGAGGTCAAATATGATAACCGTCGTTGGGGTCAGATTTAAAAAAGCTGGTAAAATCTATTATTTTGATCCTGATCACTTGGATATACAAAAAGAGGATAATGTCATAGTCGAAACGGCTAGAGGGATTGAATTTGGTCATGTGGTCATAGGAAAGAGAGATGTCTCGGAAGAAGAAATAGTCTCACCTTTAAAGAAAGTACTGAGAATTGCTTCATCTGAAGACGTTGTTGTTCATGAGAAAAACAAAGAGAAAAATGGGGAAACCTTTAGTGTTTGCGAAGAAAAAATAAGGGCTCACGACTTAGATATGAAATTAATCGATGTCGAATACACCTTTGACAATAACAAAGTTATTTTTTATTTTACGGCAGATGGCAGAATTGATTTTAGAGAATTGGTCAAAGATTTGGCCGCTGTCTTTAAAACCAGAATTGAACTCAGACAAATTGGCGTTAGAGATGAAGCCAAAATGGTCAATGGGATTGGCCCTTGCGGCGTTGGTCTTTGCTGTGCCAATTGGTTAGGTGACTTTGCCCCAGTTTCGATTAAAATGGCAAAAGATCAAAATTTATCGCTTAACCCGACTAAAATTTCCGGTATTTGCGGCAGATTGATGTGCTGCTTAAAGTATGAGCACGATACGTATCTATACCTTCGAAAGGGCATGCCTAACCGAGGAGACAGAGTACTTACAGAGGAAGGGCCAGCAGTGGTCTTTGACACCAATATTTTATTGGAATCCATTAAAGTCAGACACATTGTTAAAGAACGAGAAGAAAATCCTGAACTTGGCGAAGACATTGTGACGTATAAAAAAGATCAAATTAAAGCGATATTAAAAAAATCTGCTCAAGTAGAAGAGTCTGATCGGATTGTCATTGAAGGCACAGATGAAATTCCAAAGGAATTTTTAGCCGAAAATGAAGGCGAACTTAAGCAAAAAGGCTGCAAAGGCGGCGACAAGAAATGTGGCTGCAAAGGCGGCGATAAAAAGCCTTATCAGAATAATAGAAAACCAAATCGCGATCCTTTACCTGCAAAGGCACAAGAGGAAGCTGTGCAACGTGCAAAAACATTTGCTAAGACGGTTGCTGTTTCTGAACACGAACCTGCTGTTGGCGCGGTTGTACCTGCTAAGGAAAATGCACCAAGAGACAATGACGTTCGTAAAAATGCGCCTGAAGCGAAAGGCAATCGATTTGACAAGAAAGCGAGACCTCGCCCAGATCGTAAACCGAAACAGTCTTTAGAAGATTATAACGGCGAACTTGATCGTAAGGAAGAGAGTCAGGCGGCTTCAAAGGCGGCTCAGACAGAATCAGAAAACACACCTGCAGGCGTAGGTTCTCCAGCAAATGCAGGGGGACAAAGACCATTTAAGAAAAATCGACACCCGCATCAAAAGGATCATAAGCCTCATGATGGCACGACACACAAACATCACGAAGGTACAAATCAAAAGCCTCATACGCCTCATCAAGGTGGAAAACCTTCTGAGTCTTAGTCGTGATTTGGATTGTAATTACTTTGTGCAACTAATATAATAGTGTTATAAAATGCAGAGGCTCATGAATTTCAGTGAGCCTCTGTTTGTTTGTAAGGAGAGAGCGATTATGACTCAATGGATAAAAGCGCATGAGCGCATAGATGATTTGCAACTGGATGGACTAAAAATTATTCAAAATCCCGACAGTTTTTGTTTTGGAATTGACGCCGTGCTGCTCAGTGACTTTGCGAAAGTAAAGGACGGTGCAAGTGTTGTAGAACTTGGGACTGGGACGGGCATTATTCCTATTTTACTCAGCACCAAAAGCAATGCTTCTAAAATTACGGCATTTGAGGTGCAATCCGGCATGGCAGATATGGCCTCTAGAAGTGTTCGCATGAATGCTCTTGAGGGTCGCATAGAGATTGTGAATGATAATTTGAAAAAATATGCCAAGTATATTGATAATGGAACGGTCGACGTCGTTGTGACGAATCCGCCGTACATGTCGGGGTCAGGCGGGATTCAAAACGATGAGGATCAAAAGCGGATTTCGCGCCATGAAGTACTCTGCGACCTTGAGGATGTGATCCGCGTCTCTTCTGCGATGCTAAAGCCGGGTGGCGCCTTCTATATGGTTCATAGGCCGATGCGACTTGTGGACATCGTCAGCTTGATGCGTCAGTACAAATTGGAGCCGAAGGAAATTCGACTGGTTCAGCCAAGCGTGTTCAAAAAGCCAAACATTATGCTGATCAAGGGCGTGAGGGGCGGACGACCGGAATTGAAATTCCTCGATCCGCTGATTGTTTATCAAGAAGATGGCCAGTATACGCCTGAAATTTACGAAATTTATGGAAATGTTCAAATCAATGTTTTTGACAAACGGGAGGAAATCCATGGCTAAGAAAAAGAAAGTTGAAATAGACGCTATGGTCTCCGTTGAATCGGAGGCACTCACGAAGTTGCCTTGTGGCACGCTGTATATCTGTGGGACGCCAATTGGTAACTTGGACGACGTAACACTCCGCTTAATCAAAACACTCAAGGCGGTCGACCTGGTGGCGGCTGAGGACACGAGACATAGTCTGAAACTGCTTAATCATCTGGAAATTCAAAAATCCTTGGTGAGCTATCATGAACACAATCGGTTAAAAGCAGGTCCTAAGCTGATTGAGAAGCTTTTGGCGGGTCAAAACATTGCCCTTTTATCCGATGCAGGGATGCCTGGCATATCCGATCCCGGCGAAGACTTGGTGAAACTGGCGATTGAAGCCAATATTGAAATGGTTTGTGTAGATGGACCCGTTGCGGCCATTCATGCACTGGTTTTATCTGGGCTGCCGACGCGTCGATTTGCATTTGAAGGGTTTGTCGATCGCAACAGCAAAGTTCGAAAAAAACAATTTGAAAGCCTGAGATACGATTCAAGAACCTTGATTTTCTATGAAGCGCCTCATCGGTT
Organism: Eubacteriales bacterium; assembly: GCA_043770095.1. Taxonomy (GTDB): domain Bacteria; phylum Bacillota; class Clostridia; order Peptostreptococcales; family Acidaminobacteraceae; genus JBGSUZ01. Next base: position 175,662 of record JAYVIR010000081.1, on the reverse strand, counting down.
AAAAGATTTTTTGAAAGATGCGTTTGAAGTTTTGGGCGCAAGAGAAGCTGCGGTATGCAAAGAACTGACAAAGCGGTTTGAGAATTTTCAAAGAGGGACGCTGGAGCAGCTGGGTCAGTATTTCGAACTCAATGAACCTAGAGGCGAATTTGTCATTATCCTCTCTGGTTTTGAAGGCGAGGCGCCGACCATTGAAAATCCGCTCGATCAGCTGAGCATTGCCGAAGAATTGATGCTACTGATGGAACAAGGGATGGACAAAAAAGAGGCTACTGCCGTTGTTGCAAAGCGCAGGGAATTGCCTAAAAAAGAAGTATATCAGGTTTCGATTGATTTGTAGGCTTGGGTAAGTGAGGGCATAAAAAAAAGCCAACTCGTTAGAGTTGGCTCATTATTTTTTAAAAACATAAAATTCAAGATTAAAGACCGCCAATTTCAACGATACATTCTGGACAAACGTTTTTACCTTTAAGGTTTTTAACGCCTTTTGCTTGGCCGCAGAATACACATGCAGGCTCATATTTCTTAAGAATGATCGTGTCACCTTCTGTGAAGATTTCAAGAGCGTCTTTTTCACCAATGCTGAGAGTTCTTCTTAATTCGATTGGAATAACAACTCTACCTAGTTCGTCTACTTTTCTTACGATTCCTGTTGATTTCATTTTAATTTCTCCTTTTAGTTTTCTTCGACAAATTACGACAAATTCCGCCTAATTAGATAATACCAACACTGTAAATTAAAGTCAACCATTTTTACTGGTTTTTTTGGAAAATTTCTTTTTTTTTTTACAGAATCATCGATATATATTTATTTATTACCCTTTAATACCAAAATTAATCACAAATGGTCATTGTTTTTTCTAAAAAAAGCCAATTAACATGAGTAAATGTAAATTGGCTAACAGTTATTTGGAATTAAATATCGTCGTTTTTATGAAAAAGTCGATCGAAACCATCTTTTATGGTCGTTAAAATTTTAAAAATGGCAGAAATTTGTGAGACCATTTCGTTGTTGTCTTTAAAAGAACCGGTGACCGACTCAGAAGTTTCTGCGACATTGTCAACAGTGCCGTGGAAAGCTTCCATAAAATGAGAAACTTCTCCTGAAATTTGATTTACATTTTTTGTGATTCCGGGTGCTTCGTCTAGCACTTGGTTGATATTCTGACGATTCTCATCGATAATAGCCATAATCTCTTTGAAAGAACGATAGAAACGAATGAGAATTAACAAAATATAGACGAGTACGACAACGATCAGTCCCCAGAGAACAAGCATGCCTAAGTCCTTAAGGGTAAATACGATTTGTAAATTCATATGACACCACCTTCAGCGTATTTTTGGATACTTTCTATTAGACATTCTACACATAAAGCAAAAATCCTCTTTTAAAAGACCATCCTATAAAATTAATGTTGAACCTTAAGCGAAAATCGATTTTCGTTGATGGTGATGCTGTTTGCTTCTATAAAGAAAGAAGCTTCTCCAAAACAAAGATTGAAATTGGGAATAGAGATTTCGATGGCCGAATTGCCTTGCTTATGATCTTCTAAAGATGCGATGATGGCAAATTCTCCAAATCCTTTGTCGCAAAAGACAATGGATGACAATTCCATCGGTAATTGTTTGCTCAATTGTACATTTTCATTTGGATCTGCATAGAAAAAAGCTTTAACGCCGTCAAAAACCAGTTCATCTATATTTGCGTCATTGTAGTGTGCGGTTTTAAATCGAATGCGTTGGTCGCTCATTTCGATAGAGAAATCTTCTAATTGCGATTGTGATAAATTTACCAATACATTTTCTAATTTTTTCATAGACTATCAGGACTCCTTTAGGCACATACGTTGTGTCCTCATATGTTTTATCATAGTCGCAAAGTAAATGCAATAAGGAAGTGCAGAGTTGACAAGGCAAAAAACAAGTGATAAAATTCTGGTAATTTCATTTAGTAGGCATTGACGGGAAGAGTAAGTGGGTAAAGGCGCTAAAGAGAGTCGGGAGAGGTGAAAGCCGATGCGTTATAAATTACTGAACATGGTCCCTGAGCTTCATGTTGAACGTCTTTTTAGACCTTAGACATTGACGGTGTGATCGTTATCTCACAGTGATTGACCTATTTATTTTTAGGGAGATCATTCAAAGTCGCAGTCTCGTGAGAGTTGCGTGAATTAGGGTGGTACCGCGAATAATAACCTTCGTCCCTGAGCTGTTCGTCAGCTTATGTGATAGAAGGTTTTTTTATGTAAAAAAAGGAGAGATTAGTATGTGTGAAAAGAATTTTTATGTAACAACCCCGATTTATTATCCAAGTTCAAAGCTGCACATTGGACATACTTATACAACTGTAGCTGCGGATGCACTTGCAAGATTTAAACGCGCTCAAGGTTATAATGTCACTTTTTTGACAGGAACAGATGAGCATGGTCAAAAAATTGAAACGGTTGCCAACGCTGCCGGTCTTGAGCCAAAGGTCTATTTGGATGGCATGATTGCTGAAATTAAAGAGCTTTGGAGCGCAATGGAGATTTCTTATGACATCTTTATTCGCACGACGGATGAAGACCATAAGCGCAGAGTGCAAATGATTTTCCAAAAACTTTATGATCAGGGCGACATTTATCTGGGTTCATATGAAGGCTGGTATTGTACCCCTTGCGAATCTTTCTGGACTGAGACACAGCTCACTGAAGGCAAGTGCCCTGACTGTGGCAGAGACGTTCAAATGACGAAAGAGGAAGCTTACTTCTTTAAACTCTCTAAATACCAAGACCGCCTCTTAGAACTTTTCGAAGCGGAAGATGCATTCTTAGAGCCTAAATCTAGAATCAATGAAATGGTCAATAACTTTATCAAACCGGGTCTTGATGACTTATGCGTTTCAAGAACGTCATTTAGCTGGGGCATTCCAGTGCCGTTTGACACCAAGCATGTCATCTACGTTTGGATTGATGCGCTAAGCAACTATATCACAGCGCTTGGCTACCCGGAAAAGACAGACATCGACTTTGAAAAATTCTGGCCTGCCAATGTACAGCTTGTCGGCAAAGAAATTGTCCGTTTCCACAGCATCATCTGGCCTGCGCTTCTCATGGCACTCGATATTCCTGTGCCAAAGAAAGTTTTCGGTCATGGCTGGATTCTTCTTGAAGGCGGCAAAATGAGTAAATCTGTTGGAAACGTGGTAGATCCTTACGTTCTCATCGGCAGATATGGGGTAGATGCGCTTAAATACTTCTTACTCAGAGAATATGCGTTTGGACAAGACGGCTTATTCACGAATGAAGTGCTTCTGAATCGATTAAATTCGGATTTGGCAAATGACTTGGGCAACTTAGTCAGCCGAAGCGTGGCAATGGTTGAAAAGTACAATCAGGGCGTTGTGAGAAAATCAGCTGCAAGCACGCAGTTTGATGCCTCTCTTATAGAAGTGGCTGAAAGTGTCAAAGCTAAAATGGAAGAAAGAATGGAAAAGCTTGATTTCTCTAATGCGTTGGAGGAAATTTGGAAACTGATTCGAAGAAGCAATAAATATATTGACGAAACATGTCCTTGGGTTCTTGCGAAAGATGAAGCGAATACCCCTGTACTGGATGCAGTGCTTTATAATTTGTCGGAGTCGATTCGTCTGATTTCTGTGCTGATTCAACCGTTTATGGTTCACACGGCGAGAGGCATTTGGGCACAGCTCGGCATTGAAGAAGGCCACCTTACAAGTTGGGAGACCGCGGATACGTTTGGCGTGCTTCCTGAAGGCACTGTCGTGAAAAAGGGAGAATCTTTGTTCCCAAGAATCGATGTGGCAAAGGAACTAGAAGCTTTAGCAGGACTTAGCGGTGTTAAGAAAGACGAAACGCCTTCTGAAGCAACTTTAGAAGGTTCAAAGGAAATAGCAAAATCCGAAGATAAGAAGAATGCAAAAAAAGATAAAAAGAAAGAAGAAGAAGCGCCTGGCGAAATTACGATTGAAGACTTCTTTAAAGTAGACCTTCGCGTGGCAGAGATTCTCAGCGTGGAAGCGCATCCGAATGCCGATAAATTATTGGTTCTCCAGCTTCAGGTTGGCGAGGAAACAAGACAGGTGGTTTCGGGAATTGCAAAACACTTTGAACTTGCCACTTTAATTGGAAGAAAGGTTATTTTGGTAGCAAACCTCAAGCCAGTAAAACTTCGTGGTGTGGATTCAAACGGCATGATTTTAGCCGCAGTAGATGGCGATAAGTTGGAACTCGTTTCGGTCGATACCGCTTCAGGGATTCGCGTATCCTAGGAGGAACCCATGTTTTTTGATTCTCATGCCCATATAGATGGAGAAAAATTTGATCGGGACAGGGATTTGGTCTTGTCCCGCGCAAAAGAAAATGGCATTGACTACATTATGAATCCGGGTGCTGACTTTGAAAGTTCGGTAAGGGCTGTAAATCTCGCACAAGAATATGAGATGGTCTATGCGGCGGTGGGCATTCACCCGCACGACGCCGCATCGCTTGATGATAGTTTGCTGATGATGATCGAGGCTTTGACGAAGAAGCCTAAAGTACAGGCCATTGGGGAGATCGGACTTGATTTTCATTATGATTTTTCACCAAGAGACACACAGCGCCACTGGTTTGTCGAGCAACTTCGCTTGGCAAGGCGTCTAAAATTGCCTGTCATCGTTCATGACAGGGAGGCCAATCAAGAGACGTTTGACACGCTTAGAAAAGAACAAGTTTTTGAAACGGGCGTTTTGATGCATTGCTATTCGGGAAGTGCAGAGCTTGCCAAACAATATGTGAAGTTGGGCGGCTATATCAGCATTGCAGGACCAGTGACTTTCAAAAATTCTAGGAAGTTGATTGAAGTGGTTGAAGCTGTCCCGTTAGAGCGTCTGATGATCGAAACCGATTCACCGTACTTGACCCCGGAACCTTTTCGGGGAAAGAGAAATGAATCGTTGTATGTGAAATATATTTGTGAGAAGATTGCTCAGATAAAGGGTATAGATATTACCGAGGCCGCTGAGGCGACTACAAAAAATGCCAAAGAATATTTTAAAATAAAGTAAATTAAATGCAGACATGGTATGCTATAAGATATACTGAAGTAAAAATGTCGTTTTTGGGGGAATCAAATGAAGCCGAAACATCCACTCATCATCATTTTGACACTGATGGTATCTTTATTGATTGGCGGAATCTCAATTATTCAACTGCTTTTTACAGAAGTGGTTTTAGTGGATGGCGACAGACAGGAAAATATTACAACTTTATCCAAAAATATCAAAGGTGTGATTAGAGAACAGGCCCTTGCTTTAAAGCCGCTTGACGAAGTTTATCCTTCTGAAGAGACGCGCCTCAGCGAGGGACTTCGTGTTGTCATTAAGCGATTTAAGCCGATTTTAGTTCGTATAGGCGATTCTGAAGTCGAGGTTTATCAACGCAACTTGACGGCTAAAGAAATTCTAAGGCGGGCAGGTGTGATACTTGGCGGTAAGGATAAACTCAATGTATCGCTCGATCGGGTCATTAAGTCGGGAGAAATTCTTGAAGTGAGCAAAGAAGAAAAGACGATGGTCACGGTTGACCAAGAGATTCCTTTTAAAAATAGCACAGTTAAGGACAAAGATTTAGATCCAGGCGAACGGCGGATTGAACAATTTGGCGAAATGGGCATTAAGAGGGCCTTTTACGAAATTACAAGAATTGGCGGGGAGGAACTCTCGCGCGTGCTGGTAAAGACGGAAGTGGTGTCTTTGCCTGTCAATCAGATTATGTACGTCGGCCCTGCTTATAAAAAACCGACGGCAAGCATGCTCGCTTCTACAAGCGCAGGTCTGGGTCAAGCGTCTAAGACAAGTCAAGCGGTGAAGGCAAGTCAGAGCGTTAAGACAAGTCAGACGGCATCTACCGGTCGTGTGCTGACGACGCGCAGCAAAAATTTCGCTTATAAAAATTCGTATGTAATGATTGCAACGGCCTACGACCTTTCTTATGCAAGCACAGGGAAATTGCCTGGTATGCCGGCTTATGGGATTACGGCTTCAGGAACTCAGGCAAAAGTCGGGACGGTAGCGGTAGACCCAAGCGTGATTCCGCTCGGCACAAAGCTATACATCGAAAATGAAGACGGCACTGGTAGCTATGGCTTTGCAACTGCTGAGGACAAAGGGTCTGCCATTAAGGGATACCGCGTGGACTTATTTTATAATACCTATCAGGAGTGCATCGAATTTGGACGGCGCCGGGTGATTGTCTATATATTAGATTAGAAATGGAGCTAAAATGGAAAAAATAAAAGAAGTCATTGTGGTAGAAGGGCGAGACGACATTGCGGCCGTGAAAAAAGCGGTGGACGCAGAGTTAATTTCTACAAGTGGATTTGGCCTTAATGAACGAATCTATGCTAGAATTGAAGAGGCTTACAAACGCGTGGGCATTATTATTTTGACCGACCCTGATTTTGCGGGCGAACGCATTAGAGAAAAGCTTACCAAACGATTTCCAGAGGCAAAGCATTGTTTTCTGCCAAGGGATCAGGCTACTAAAGCGGGCGATGTCGGGATTGAAAATGCAAATCCTCAGAGTATTTGTGAAGCTTTAAAAAAAGTGAAGACGGTATGTGACGCCTCGCCGGATCTTTTTATCAAACTGGATCTGATTCGAAACGATTTAGAGGGAAACCCATCAGCAGCGGTTCGAAGGGATGAACTCGGAAAAATATTAGGCATTGGCTACGGCAATGCAAAGCAATTTTTAATTAGGCTCAATCGCTATGGGATTTCTCGTGAAGAGTTTGAAACAGCGATGGAAGCCGTCAACCTATCATTACAATAGAAGAGAGTAGGAAATTATGTTAAAACTGACTTCACCATCGACCATTAAATACATTATGGACAAGTATAACTTTAGATTTTCAAAAAGCTTAGGACAAAACTTTTTAATTGATGAACAAATCATTGACCGTATTTGCGACGGCGCAGACATTGGACCAGATGACGACGTTCTCGAAATTGGCCCTGGCATTGGCGTTCTTACCATGGCAATGGCTCAGCGTGCGCGCAAAGTGGTTGCCATTGAAATTGACCGTGCTTTGATTCCCGTCTTAAAAGAAACCCTTGAAGAATGTGACAACGTAGAAGTGATTCACGGTGACGTCCTAAAAGTGGATTTAAAAGCCCTCATTGCTGAAAAATTTGAAGGCAGAAAGCCAAAAGTGGTAGCGAATTTGCCTTACAACATTACAACGCCGATTATTATGATGTTCCTTGAGGAACAAATTCCGGTAAGTGACATTGTTGTGATGATTCAAAAAGAAGTGGCTGAGCGCATCTCCGCAGTGCCGTCTACAAAAGCATATGGTGCCTTATCGGTAGCCACTCAATATTATAGCGAGCCAAGAATCATCGCAAAGGTGCCAAGAACGGTATTTATGCCAGCGCCAAATGTAGATTCGATCGTGATTCGCATGACCATCAGGGAAAAGGCGCCAGTTGAGCTTGAAAACCCGACGTTGTTCTTCAAAGTGGTTAAAGCGGCTTTTGGACAAAGAAGAAAAACCCTTCACAATGCGCTCAATGCGGGCGGATTTGGTCAATCAAAGGATCAGACGGCTGAGTTTTTAAGAGCTTGCGACATTGATCCGAGCCGTAGAGGCGAAACGCTCAATATTCAAGAATTTGCGACCCTTGCGAATTATATCAATAATGCCTAGAAAGAAAACGCCCTCCTATAGGAGGGCGTTTTCTTTTACAGACCGATATCGCCACTTTCTCGCCAAAGCGCTTTTGCGCTGACATAGGCGTTTAGGGCGGGCAAATAATTTAGGATGCCGTTCACGGGCATTGCAATTTCAAACTGCCGCGGCATTTCTTTATACGGAATGGAGCGGCGTTTTTCGTCCTTGACGTATTTGGCGAGCCATTCATAGGGAATGAGGAAGTATTCGTCGCAAAATTTAAAATGGACGATCAGAAAGGCCAAGCCGCCTTGCTCGTTGATGTCTCTCATAAACTCAATTTGATGTTCGTGGACGTTCTGAAGGGGCAAGCTTTTGAGCGCGGTTTCTTTGGCATCGAAGGCAACGCCCACGCCTTGAATGATGCCTTGAAAGTCCACGGTGGATTTTTTTTCGAAAAAGGCTTTCGTAATCATGCCCTTTCCATCAATTTCAATGACTTTAATAGGGACGCTGATTTTGTCAACTCTTCCGAGGCGTTTGTTTCTATAGTATTCATTGGTCATAAGAATGAGTTCTTCAAGAACATCGCCTCTTAAGCCTCGAGATTTCCAGACGGTCATAAATTGGTTTCTCCTATTTGGTAAGCTGTGTGAAAGTGAACGATGCTGTGCATAACTTGAGAAAAAAGTTAAGAATAAGGTTGCTAATACTGATTATACACGAATAAGCAGGGATAATCTGTGAGTAATCACAATAAAGTTGTGGATAAGCTGTGGATAGTGTGCATAAAATTCTTAAAATTAAAAAAATGGTGTTGACTTTAAAGAAAACATGGACTAAGATAAAGGTATAAGAGATACCCCCTATGGGTGGGGGTTGAAAGGAGAACTATTATGAAATTTAATTTAACAGAAGCTGCGACCATAGAGTTTAAAAATGTGCTTGAAACAAAGAAAGACCCTAATCGCTATTTTAGAATTTATATAAGAAGCTATTCCTGAGGGGGTCCACTTTTTAATGTTGCTTTGGATGAGCAGCAAGATGATGATTACAGCGAAGATTTTTTAGATACGAAGATTTTAGTGGACCGTTCTTATATAGAAAAGTTCGAAGGTTTCAACATTGATTTTGCAAAAAACTTTTTTAACAAAGGATTTGTCGTAAGACCTTTAAAATACGGTTCAAGATGTTAAAATAGTAGTAAGGGTAAATCTCGATGGCAGGTTGATCGAATTTTTAATTCATTGCCTATAGGTTTATCGCTTAAGTTATTGGGTAAAATTTTAAAAAGTACCCATTCGTCATTTGTTTTAGTTTGTGAGAGGTCTAAACAGGCCGTGCGGAGGATATGAATATGAGTAAAAAAGTAACGGTATTTACAAGCAACACTTGCGGCTATTGCCATTTGGCAAAAGACTTCCTCAATGAAAACAACATTGAATTCGAAGAGAAGAATGTTTCTACAGATACAGCAGCAAGAAAAGAATTGATGGCAAAAGGTTTTATGGGCGTTCCTGTAATTTACGTGGACGAAGAAGTGATTCAAGGTTTTGACAAAGCGAAATTGTCCGAGTTACTTGGGTTATAAGATAAAATTATATGCGACTTAAATAGAAAAAGACACGAACGGCTCGTTAAAAAGCCATCGTGTCTTTTTTGTGTAGCAGATTATTCAAATAGAAGTGCTTCTAGCGCTTCTAAATCCAAAATGGTGATGGTATGTTTTCCAAATTCCACATACCCCTCTTCCTGCATATGGATCAGTTCTCTTGAGAGGGAAGGCCGTTGAACCGAAAGGTGTTCAGACATTTCTTTGCGGTTCATCTTGATGTCTAGAGTGAGTTTTTTTTGCATTTTGTATTCTTTTAAAATAAAATCGGCTAACTTTTGTCTTAACGTCTCCAGCGAAAGGGTCTTGAGTTTGCTGTTGAGCATAAACAGCCGATTGGACAATAAGCTCATATAGTTTTCAAGTACCATCGGATGGTGGCTGAGCATGTGCACGACGTCTTTTTTTCTAAAGAAGAGGACTTCCGACTTAGCGGCGGCTGTAATGGTGATGGGATAGGTATGTTTGCCGGAGAATAAAATAGCTTCACCAAAGACCATGCCAGATTCCAGTTGCGTTAAAGTCATGACTTTGCCTGAGGGACAAATATTTTGAAGTTCAATTTTCCCTGTGATCACCACGCCGATGCGGTCACAAGGATCGCCTTCAATGGCAAGTGTTTCACTTTTAGCATAGGTTTCGAGTTGATATTCAACCGCTCTCATTAAGAACGCAATTTGTGTTTCATCTAAATTTTTAAACAGTATGCATTTGGTAAGTGCGTTCATAAGCGCATCCATGGGTATTGCCTCCTTAATAAAAGTCGAAATGATGATGACTCTCAACCTCAATATACCATATTTTTTAAAAATCTCGTAAATTAATTCACTTTTTTTGAAATTGGTAACCTATGGTACATACGAAAGAGGGTAAAACTTCTATAATCGGGTTATAGGCTTAAAGATGTGAAAGGAGCTCATGATGAAAAGAAATATTGTTCAGATAAATGAAGATAAATGCAATGGTTGCGGATTATGTGTCAGTGCGTGTCACGAAGGCGCCATACAAATGATCAGCGGAAAAGCAAAATTGATCAGTGATGTTTATTGTGATGGGTTAGGCGATTGCTTGCCGGCTTGTCCGATGGATGCGATTAAAATCATTGAGAGAGAAGCGGTTGAATATTCTCAGGAAGCGGTCGATGAACTTTTAGCGGTTAAGCAATCGGCAATGCCTTTAGACGATTCTCACCAGTGCAGCTGTAGCGGCGGCGATGGCGCAGGTCATTCACATGGTCACCAACATGTCCTTCAACCTTTGGGCGCAGAGAAAGCGCAAGGCGGCGGTTGTCCTGGTTCAAAAGCCATGAACATACAAAGAGAAGAGATGAAGACGGTTAAAACTGAAACTCCGAAAACAGACGCAGTATCATCGGCTGAACAGGTTTCAGAGCTCGTCAACTGGCCTATACAAATCAAACTAGCCAACACCAGAGCGGAGTATTTTAAAGGTGCCAACTTATTAATCGCAGCAGATTGTACGGCATTTGCATATGCAAACTTCCACAGAGATTTTGTGAAAGACCGCATTGTGCTCATCGGATGCCCTAAGTTAGACGACAATCAATTGTATGCGGATAAGTTAGCAGAACTCTTTGAAATCAATGAAATCAAGTCGATTACCGTTCTTAGAATGGAAGTGCCTTGCTGCTCTGGAATTGTCCAATCTGTGAAGAGTGCGATTTTGAAATCGCAAAAAATTGTCCCTTATAACGAAGTGACCATCAAATTAAATGGAGATATTCTATAATGAGCTTATTTCAAACGCTAAAGAGAATGGTGATGGGCGAAAAACCTGTTGAATATAAACCAGAAGTAAAATTAGAAGTAAAACCAGAGATAAAAGCAAAACCAGAAGTGGTTCAAACTAAGCAAGTTGCTGATAAAGAATTTAAAACTCGAGAGGAGAATGTAAAAATGTCAATGTTCTGTTTCCAGTGTCAAGAAGCCGCAGGTGGCGTAGGTTGTAAAGTTAAAGGTGTTTGTGGTAAAACGGATGACGTCGCTAATCTCCAAGACTTATTAATATATGCTGCAAAAGGGATCTCTACATATGATCTTATCGCAAGAGAAAAAGGATTGTCTCCAAAGAGAGTGGATCGTTTTGTCATTGAATGTTTGTTCATGACCATTACAAATGCTAACTTTGATAAAGCGGTTTTCATTAAGAAAATCAACGAAGCAATTGCATTAAGAGACGAAGTGAGAGCTATTTTGGTTCAAAATGGCGTTGAAATTCCTGCTGACCTTCATGACAGCGCAACATTCGCGATTACTGAAGCGGAGTACGAAACAAAATCAACAACGGTTGGCGTTCTTTCTACAGAGCATGAAGATGTGCGTTCACTCAGAGAACTCATCATTTACGGCGTAAAGGGCATCGCGGCTTATGCAGAACATGCGATGAACCTCGGCCACGAAGATTTAGAAATTGGCAAGTTCATTGAAGAAGCGTTAGTAGCAACAACTGACAACACGCTTACTGCAGATGATCTCGTAGCGCTTACGCTTAAAACAGGCGCATTTGGCGTTCAAGTTATGGCACTCCTTGATGGTGCAAATACAGGCGCTTATGGCAATCCTGAAATCACAAAAGTTAACATCGGCGTTAAAAATAACCCAGCGATCCTTATTTCAGGTCATGACCTTAAAGATATGGAAGAGCTTCTCAAGCAAACGGAAGGCACTGGCGTAGACGTTTACACTCACAGCGAAATGCTGCCTGCGAACTACTACCCTGCATTCAAGAAATACCCACAATTCGTAGGCAACTACGGCAATGCTTGGTGGAAACAAAAAGAGGAATTCGAAAGCTTTAACGGCCCAATCCTCATGACTACCAACTGTATTGTGCCTCCTAAAGAAAGCTATAAATCAAAAATGTTCACAACTGGTTCTGCTGGTTTTGAGGGTTGCACGCACATTGCTGATCGTCAAAACGGTCAGGCGAAAGACTTCTCAGAAATCATCGCTCTTGCAAAAACATTGCCTTCTCCGACTGAGATCGAAAAAGGTGAAATTATTGGCGGCTTTGCACATCACCAAGTATTTGAACTTGCTGGCGCAGTGGTTGACGCAGTTAAATCTGGCGCAGTTAAGAAATTCTTTGTTATGGCGGGTTGTGATGGCAGAATGAATGACAGAAACTACTACACTGAGTTCGCAGAAAATCTTCCGAAAGATACAATCATCTTAACGGCTGGCTGTGCGAAATACAGATACAATAAGCTCAACTTAGGCGAAATCGGCGGCATTCCAAGAGTGCTTGATGCAGGTCAGTGTAACGATTCTTACTCACTTGCGATTATCGCGCTTAAACTCAAAGAAATCTTCGAACTTAACGACATCAATGAATTGCCAATCGCGTACAACATCGCTTGGTATGAGCAAAAGGCTGTCATCGTTCTTCTTGCCCTTCTTTCTTTAGGCGTGAAAAACATCCACCTCGGCCCAACACTTCCAGCGTTCTTGTCTCCAAACGTTGCCAATGTACTCGTAGAAACGTTCGGCATTGCTGGCATCGGTTCAGTTCAAGACGATATTAAGATGTTTATGGCTTAGGCTATAAAATAGATGGCTAGTAAATAGCCAGTTGAATAAAGAACCCCCATAAAAAAGCCCTCGTAACGACTGTTTGAAGTCGCTGCGGGGGCTTTTGCGTGCGGTTGGCATGGGTGCAATTTAACGGGGTAATTTTTAAGTTATCGAAAAATGCAGCAGAATTGTATCTTAAGCTAAAGTTTTAAGGGTATAATTATGGTGGAGATTCGCAGAATCATGGATTATTTAAATGGTGGTAACACAGGAGGCGATTTTTTATGAAAACAGATTCAATAAAAGCGCAAATAAAAAAAGAATGGAAAAAAGAAGAGAAAAATTTATACCTGCCTAAGGCGCTTCCCGTAGTGATTGAAGTGCCGTCTATGAACTTTTTTGTCATAGAAGGACAGGGCAATCCGAATGACGCTCATTTTTCAGCCTGCATTGAGGCGCTTTTTGGCGCTTCGTATGCGGTTAGAATGTCTTATAAAGGCGCTGTTGTACCCGAGGGTTACCATGAATATACCGTATACCCTTTAGAAGGGGTTTGGGATTTGACCGAAGTTGGAAAAGAGAAGATGGAGGCAATTGGCAGCCATGGGGTGGTCGACTTGAAAGACGAACTGGTCTTTAAGCTGATGATCCGCCAGCCAGAGTTTTTAACCCCTGAACTTGCAGCTCAATTTTTAGATCAGACAGCAAAAAAGAAAAAGAATCTACTCACTCAGCAAATAAGATTTGAACAAATTGAAGAAGGGCTTTGCGTTCAAATGCTTCACGAGGGGCCTTATGATGATGAACCGGCCAGTTTTGCAAGAATGGAGGCTTTCGCTAGGTCACAGGGACTTACACGCCTCGAAAAGACGCACAGAGAAATCTATCTTTCGGATGAGCGCAAGACGGCACCCGAAAAATTAAAAACAGTATTGAGATTTAGAGTGGAATAGTGTATATTGGCAGCAACGTGCAAAATTATATAACGTATAATAGTTTTGCACGAGAAAGGGGGGATTCTTTTGAAATCCTTTAAATCAATTAAAACAGCTAAAACGCTTATGAGCCCGTATTTGGGTTTGCCAAAGCCCATTTATATCATTTTTCTCTCAAGAGTGATCAATGCCATGGGGATGTTCATCTTCCCGCTATTCACGCTCATTTTGAATAAAAAAATTGGATTGTCGCCTTCTGAGACGGGTTATTGGCTTATGATCATGAGTCTGGTCTTTGTACCGTCGAGCATTATTGGCGGAAAGATTGCCGATCACATGGGTCGAAAAAAACCGATTATTATTTTTCAAACCATTGGGGCACTGCTTTATATTGTCTGCGGGTTTATGCCGGCAGGCACTGAGCAGGTCTATGTTGTTTTAGCGGCCTGTTTCTTCTTTGGACTGGCAGAGCCGGCGCAAAGTGCGATTATGGCGGATTTAACCACGCCAGAAAATAGAGAAGGCGCCTATTCGCTTTCCTATATGGGCTTTAATTTGGGCTTTGCCATTGGCCCTGTTCTTGGAGGCATTCTTTTTCAATATGACCTTTATAACTGGCTATTTTGGGGAGACGCCGCAACGCTCTTGGTCTCCACCTTATTGATTGCATTATTGGTGCCAGAAACATTTGGAACGCATATTGAAGCGGTTTCAGAGGATCGGGTGCTTGAACACGCCGTGGAAGGTTCTACTTGGAGCGTGCTTAAGAGTCGTCCGATACTGATTTGGTTCTCGCTCATTTTGCTCAGCTACAACTTTGCCTATGCGCAGTGGGGCTATCTTCTGCCACTTCATACCGTGCAGAATTTTAAAGACGGCGCTTTGTTCTATGGGCTGCTAGCCAGCGCCAATGGCGTCATCGTTATTTTATTCACTCCTTTGGTCACCAAATGGCTTGAGGGCAGACGAGATCTGGACAAGAATGTTCTTGGGGGCATCTTGTATATGGTCGGATTCGGCGCTTTCGGCTTTGTCTCTGGGAAGTGGATGTTCCTTTTGTGCTGCTTTATTTTCACCATCGGGGAAATTGTCGTGACCATTAGTTTTATGCCTTTTCTCGCCAATCGGACGCCGGCCTCTCATAGGGGGAGAATCAATGCTATTCTGCCGCTGATTATGGGAACTGGCCGTGCGATAGGCCCCCTCATCATGGGGCATGTCATTGAAGCGTCTAGCATTGAGATGGGGTGGAAGCTTGTCGGCTTGGTCATGCTGGGCGGTGTAATTTTGATGAAAGGCTTGGATTTTTTGGACAATCGGATGGTTGAGGACGTTGAAGGCGAATCAGAAGCTTAATAAAAAACAAATAAAAAGGCAACTTGAAACAGGAATCATTCTTGTTTTCAAGTTGCCTTTTAAATTTTAATTATTGTTACAGTTTTTCAAAGCCAAGCACCGCAGCGCCAATAGCCCCGAGTAGCTGGGCGTATTCGCAGGTGAGCACTTCAACATCCATTTTCTCGCTGAGCTGCTCTAGGAGCAGAGCGTTTTGAGCGACGCCGCCTGAGAAGTACACTGGGCCTTTCACAGAGACACGTGAAGCAAGAGAGGCGGTCTTTTTTGAAACCGACAGCAAAAGACCTGCCGCAATGCTTTCTTTTGAAGCGCCTTCAGCCATTAAACTAACGACCTCGGACTCAGCAAATACGGTGCACATGCTGTTGATGCTCTGAGGCTCTGCGCCTCTTGCCATTCGCGACAAGTCGGAGACGTCCAGTTCGAGCGCGTGCGCCATGACTTGAAGGAAGTGCCCAGTACCAGCGGCGCACTTGTCATTCATGATAAAGTCCAGCACTTTGCCGTTTTCGCCGAGGCAGATGACCTTGCTGTCTTGACCGCCGATATCCACAACGGTTCGAATGTCGCCGTTTAGAAAATGAGCGCCACGACCATGACAACTGATTTCGGTAATCTTGTGGTCGATAAAAGGCAAGGAAATGCGGCCATAGCCTGTGCCGACAATCGTGCTAATTTGATGCGTTTCAAGTTCCAACTGGGTTAAAAGCTGGTCGTACAATTGACGACCCGTTTCTTTGGGACTCCAACCGGTTGGAATGAGGCAATGCCCAACAATGCGCGTGCCGTCAAAGACGACCGCTTTAGCCGCGACAGAGCCCATATCAATGCCTACACTGTACATAATAACACCCTAAATCGTTTCAAGGAAAGCTTCAACACGTGTTTTGATTTGGCCAAGATCTGAATCAGAGTAATCTGTTTCCACTTGGATAAATGGTAAGCCAAGTTCGTCTTTAACAAATGATTTTACGGTGAAAGATTCGATGTTGTAAGTGTGGCAAGCCTGCCAAGTGAGGTCAACGACTGCGTCTACTTGGTATTCCTCTGCAAGACGCTTGATTAAGTCTAAACGACCGTTGTTGCTGCTCATGCAAGAACATGGTGTAGACAAATATTTTTCGGCAAGCGCTGTGAGCGGTGCTTTGTTTTCGTCTACCATGACGTCTAAAGGCTTGTAGCCTGTGCAGTTTTCAAGAGCAACGATGCTGGCGCCAGAATCTTCAAGGATTTTGAGGACTTTTTCTGAGCCGCTGCCGACAGGGCAACCTGTGAGAAGGATACGAGGCGCTTTTTCGTCAAAGGCGTAAATGCCCTGAGCCATTTGAGCTTCTACTTCTGCAATCACTCTTTCAACAAGATCAATGCCTGCTTCTTTGTCAACGTTAAAACCTTTGAGCCACTGCGTGAGCATCATGTCCATGCCTGTCATTGGGGCTGGTTTGTGTGCGTTTAACTGGTGAAGGCGCTTCATAACAGCTCTTTCTTTATTCATTAAACGAATGGCTGCGCTGAGCTTTTCGTCAGTAATTTCAACCGACAATTCTTTTTCTAAATATTCTTTAAATCGAACCATTTCTGCTTCCCAAAGTGGTAATGATTCTTTGGCAGAAGCGGTTTGAGGCAAGTTCATGATGTGCATCGGCTTGATTTTTCCCATGAGTTCGTACATTTTCTTCTTGCCATCGCAAGTGGTTTCTGCAAGAAGTACATCTGAAAACGAGAAGTATGGACATTTATCCGTTACAGCAAAACCATAGCTTGATTTGATGAGCGGACACAGGTTTCTTGGCAATTCTTTTTCAGCGGCTTCAATAGGTTCTTGTTTAGTGCCACAAAGTGTCACCGTAATCGCGTCTGCTGCCATGGCAATTTCTTGAGGTGAAAATACGCAGTACATGCCAACCACTTTCCTACCTGCTTCATGCGCCTCTTTGATTTTAACCGAATTGATCCCTCTTAATGCTTCAACTTCTTCCATAATAGCTGGTCTCACGTTAAATTCCTCCTTGAATGAATATACCCTAGAAATAAAAATGAATGAAATACAATCACTTTTCAGCATATCATGTTTTGGGAGCGTAAGAAGGAAAAGTGAAGGTAAGTGCTATAGAGATATTCTATTGAAAAGTTTAACGTATTTAGTTTTGTTATAAGTAAAATAACCTAACAAAAGTATGGCATCAAATTCTAGCCGATATTCGTTTTTTTTTGGTACAATTATATAAGTTGCACCAAGTAGAATGCTTACATAAAGGAATAAGTTGAATCTTTAATTCAACTTATTTAATAATGAAATTTTAGGGGGTCGTCAATTGTTCAAACACTTAAGCAGTTTCATTAAAGCCCATAGGAAGCACACGATTTTGGGGCTTGTTATTTTAGTGGTGATAGATGCGCTTCAGCTTGTGACGCCAACCCTTTTAGGGAATTTAGCCGATGGTTTGGCCAGTAAAAGCATTACCCAGACGCAAATATATGGGTATATGTTCTGGATTTTCGGCATTGCCGTACTCGTTGCGATTGGGCGTTATTGGTGGCGGATTTTGATCAACGGCACCAGTCGAAAAGCCGAATATTGGATTCGAAATAAAATCTTTGCCCATTTAGAAACGTTGACTTGGCAATACTTTAGCCAGCACAAAGTGGGCGACATCATGGCACTTGCCACAAATGACGTGACTGCCGTTGGCGCCGCAATGGGAATGGGGCTGGTTATGCTCGTGGACGCCGTTTTTATGTCTATTTTGACCATCATTCTCATGTTTGTGAACATTGACCCGCAGCTGACGCTGATAGCGGTGCTGCCAATGCCTTTCATTGCCCTTTTGGTTGGCTTCGGCGGAAAACTGCTCAGAAAACGCTTCAAAAGTGTGCAAGAAGTCTTCTCTCACATGACAGATCAAGTGCAAGAATCTTTTTCGGGGGTAAGAATCATCAAGACTTACACCCGAGAGGATCATCACCGTCACTTGTTCCAAAAGACCAATCAGGAAAATTTGGACGAAAATATGAAACTCGTTCGCCTTTGGGGCATGATGTTCCCTCTCGTGAAGACCATCGCCTCGATTAGCTTGATCATTACCCTCCTCTACGGGGGCTTCATGGTCATTGACCAGAAAATTACCGTCGGCATGTTCATTGCGTTTATTTCCTATATTGGCATGCTCACTTGGCCGATGATGGCGATTGGCTGGGTGGTCAATGTGATTGAACGCGGCGTGGCGTCTTTGAAACGGATCAACGAATTTTTAGACATTGAGCCTGAATTTACTTATGGCGAGGCGGATCTCGAAAAGACAGAAGATCCAAACACACCTGTCATCGCTTTAAAAGGGCTGAGTTTTACTTACCCAGACACCGAGCGACCTGTTCTTAAGAACGTTGACATGCGGGTCATGCGCGGGCAAAAAGTCGGCATTATCGGGCGGACAGGCTCTGGAAAATCGACTTTGGTCAACCTCATGACAAAGGCGTGGGCGGTAGAAAATGGCAAAATCTTCATTGAAGGCCAAGAAATCAATCAACTCAGCAAGACGGCGATTAAGACGCATTTTGGCTTTGTCCCACAAGACAATTTCCTTTTTTCAAGGAACATAGAAGACAACATTCGCTTTTTTGAACAGGACATGACCCTAGAGGCGGTTGAGGCTTCTGCGAAAATTGCCAATGTGCACAGCGAAATTCTCGACTTTTCTCAGGGATATGACACCCTACTCGGAGAACGCGGCGTCAATTTGTCGGGCGGTCAAAAGCAGCGCATCGGGATTGCCAGAGCCCTTCTTAAGCGTTCAGAAATCATCGTGCTAGACGATGCGCTTTCGGCAGTGGACACCAAAACGGAAGAATCGATTCTCAGGCATTTGAAGGAAGCGCTCAAAGACCGAACGGCCATCATCATCGCGCACCGCATTTCAGCCATTAAGGACTGCGACTGGATTTACGTTTTAGACGATGGCGAAATGGTCGAACAGGGCACGCACGAGACGCTTTGCGGTGGTTCGGGACTGTACCGACACATTTACGACCGCCAACAGCTTGAAGAAAAGATTGCGGAGGAATAGCCATGACAGAGACGAAAAAACTGGGCGTTCACGAAGAGCACGACATTGAAAAATCCTTTGACCTTAAAATTATGAAAAAACTTTCGGGCTTTACCAAGCCTTATATGAAGTATCTGATCCTCTGTGCCCTGCTCCTCATTACGGTGACGATGGTGGATCTCGTCAAGCCTTATTTGATCAAAGTGGTCATTGACGATCACATTAAAAACATGAACAAAGCAGGCATTTTCAACCTGACCATGATTTATTTGGGACTCGTCATTGCAGGATTTTTCATTACCTATGTCCAAATGCTGCTCCTCAACTGGGTCAGTCAAAAGCTGGTCTACGACATGCGGGCGCATCTGTTTGACCACTTGCTGAAATTGCCGCTGTCATTCTATGACAAAAATCCGGTAGGGCGCCTGGTGACCCGTGTGACCAATGACATGAAGAACATCAGCGACATGTATACGGACGTGCTGATCAATTTGCTAAACGATGTCCTTCTATTAATTGGCACACTGGTCATCATGCTCACCCTAAACTGGAAATTGGCGCTCATTTCGCTATGCACCTTCCCACTCGTGGCCTTGTCCGCCTACTGGTTTAGAATCAAAGCCAGAGAAGCGCACCGATCGGTGAAAGCCAAAATTGCGAGAATCAACGCGGTGCTGAGCGAGAACATCAGCGGCATGCGCATGATCCAGCTCTTTAATAGAGAAAAGGAAGTTTACGACGAATTTGACGAGATCAACGCCGACCATTTGAAGTCGAGCATGAAGGAAATTCAAGTCTTTGGCACGTTTAGACCCAGCATGAACCTGATTTACACCTTAGCGCTGACCCTGCTCATTTGGTATGCGGGCGGCAAGGTGCTTCAGGGCAGCATTCAGCTCGGAATGCTCTTTGCCTTCATCAACTATACCGACCAATTTTTCAAGCCGATCTTTGATCTGAGCGAAAAGTTCAACATTTTGCAGTCGGCGATGGCGTCCTCGGAGCGCGTCTTTATGCTTTTAGAGGAAAATGAACACGAAGCTGCGGGCGAAGTGGCGCTTGATAAAGCTGAAGTGACGGGTCGCATTCAGTTCAAAGACGTTTGCTTTGAATACCTAGAAGGCGAACCCGTGCTCAAAAACATCAATTTGGACATTGAAGCGGGAGAGACCGTTGCCATTGTTGGCGCAACAGGAAGTGGCAAGACGACCGTCATCAGCTTGCTGTCGGGACTTTATCCTCTTAAAACGGGAGATATTCTCATAGATGGACACTCGGTGACATCGCTTAGAAAAAGTGACCTTCGAAAGCTCATAGGCGTGGTGCTGCAAGACGTGTTCCTCTTCGCGGGGCAGATCAAAGACAACATTTCACTAGGCGATGAAGGGATTAGTGACCAGAACGTCATCGATACGGCGACTTTCGTCAATGCGCACACCTTCATAGAAAAGCTGCCCAACCAATACGATGAAACCGTTTATGAGCGTGGAACCACTCTCTCAACGGGGCAGCGGCAGCTCTTGTCCTTTGCCAGAGCCCTTGCCTATGACCCCAAAATTCTCATTTTGGACGAGGCCACATCCAGCATCGACACGGAAACCGAGCATTTGATACAGGATGCGATCGGCAAGCTCACTCAGAACCGGACGACCATTATCATTGCGCACCGTCTCTCGACGATCAAGGACGCGGACAAAATTGTCGTTCTTCACAAAGGCGAAGTTCGGGAAGTGGGCAGCCACGACGTGTTAATGGCGAGAGGCGGACTTTATTATGATTTGTATCGGTTGCAGTATCAAGAAGTGTAAGCACATTCAAGTTAACCTTATGTAAATAAGGTTAATTTTTTTTTACATCCAATTAACGCAAATGACGTCTTAAGTTCATATTGGCATAACATAGAAGCCGTACAATGAACTTGTAAATTAAACGTAAATGTTCAGACCACAATGAGAATTTGGGGTTTAAATTAAAAAATAGGAGGCAATACAAATGAATTTTAGAGTAACGGCATTGGCAGTGGCTTCGGTAATGGCAATCAGCTCAACCAGTTTTGCGGCAGCATCTCAACCTCAAATTCAACCACCGCTTCAAGGGACTATCAATGAACCACAGTGGATCAATAGCGATAACCTCATCGTCAAGAAGGTTACGGATCAGGGGTTTGAATATTACAAAATTGGGCTAAACGGCAGCAGCGAACTGCTTCTTAAGGCGGCGGCAAATGCGACGGAGCTTGTAATGAGTCCTGACGGGAAACAGTTTGTCTATGTGAATGACAACGGTGACTTGTTCTTGGTAGACAGCGTAACAAAAGTGGAAAGGAAAATTTCTACAGATACAGAACCAAAAATGGAACTTCAGTTTTCTGATAATGGCAGCAAACTGTATTATCTATTAGGAGATAAGATTGACCGAGTGGCAGCTGTTAATTTAGCCGATCTCAAACAAAGCGTTATTGTAGATGACAAGGTTGCTTATAAGTCAGATCTGCAAATTAGCAAAGACGAAACAAAGGCACTTTACGCCGTTAGCAAATCTGGAAAAGTAGACGAAGTAGCAGAAGCCTACACGGTTGACTCTAAAGGAACAGAGCCTCAGTACAATTTGGCAGACCTTAAAACAGCGGGCGCCAAACCCGTTCAGCTTACAAGCACGCCAGACAATAAAATATATGGTAGTTTCCTATCAGACAATCGCATGGTATTCGTGAGTGCGAGTTCAGAAGATACGGGCATGCCACTTAAGCAAATATCGGCTGATGGCAAGGATATTAAATTCTTGGTGAACCATTTAGACGTCTCTGAAAGCGTGGTTCTAAAAGATGGCAGCCTCCTCATTATTGGAGAGAATAGAGCCTTTAAAAAGTCCGTGTTTACGGTAGACGCCTCTGGGATAACCAAACAGTTGGCAGTGCT
Source organism: Eubacteriales bacterium (assembly GCA_043770095.1). Lineage (GTDB taxonomy): Bacteria > Bacillota > Clostridia > Peptostreptococcales > Acidaminobacteraceae > JBGSUZ01. The sequence continues at coordinate 153,609 of JAYVIR010000081.1, read as the reverse complement.
TCCAGAAGGAACCTTAGCAATCTCTGCAACCGATGTCAACCACGTTGCTGCAACGGTAGAAACGGAACTTGGCGAGAAAGTCAGCGTACTGGCAAATGGGAAATTTACGGATTTGAGCAAGTAACTTAAAATAATGAACTTAATAAAAGGAGCGCTTAAAATGAATCTTTTCAATCAAAAAGGAAAATATGCAAAAAAAGTAATGGCATTAACGTTAATGGCAACAATGGTGATGGGACTTAGCCTCAGCTCATATGCGGCATCATCTACAAAAGGCAAAATTGTCATTGCAGGTTCTTCAGCGCTTCTGCCTTTAAGTCAGCAAGCGTCTAAAGAATTCAGAAAGACAAACCCGGGCGTCTCCATTTCTGCCTCTGGTTCTAGCTCAATTGCTGGGCCACAGTCGGTTATGAAGGGTTCTGCTCAAATCGGCGCTGTCGATTGGGATGCAACTAAGGACGTGCCTGGTTTTAAAGCGTTTAAAGAATTAACCGCCTACAAAGTAGCCGTGATTCCTTTTGCAACAGTGGTCAATAAGAATGTAGACGTTAAAAATTTGACCATGAAGCAACTTCAAGGCATCTTTGCAGGAACGATTACCAACTGGAAAGAAGTTGGCGGTACTGCGGGAGAAATCGTGGTGGTCAATCGTAAATTTGGATCAGGCACAAGAGTCAATTACCAACTCAAAGCACTCGGCGGCGAAGACTTCATGAAACCGGGCGTCAGCAAGAACTACAAAGAAGTGGGTTCAAGCGGCGAAATGAAAACAGCGGTTCAAACCACACCCAATGCCATTGGTTACATCGACTTGGTCTATGTGAGCGGCGACATGAAAGCGGTCGCTTTTGAAGGTGTAGACGCAAGCGTGGAAAATACGGTAAGCGGCAAATATAAAGTCTTCGGATACGGTTACTACGTAACAAAAGGTGAAGCAACAGGCGCAACAAAAGAATTCATCGACTATGTAAAAAGTCAAAAATTCCAAATGGGATCGCTTAAAAAGATGAAATTCATCCCAGTTGGCAGTATGAAGTAGGCCGCACATGGGGGAATACGCTGTGAATATCGCATCAAAAGCAACGTCACCCTCATTGAAGCTGAAAAATAAACTCATGGATAGCGGATTCAGACTTGCCTGTTGGTCTGCCGCTATTCTTCTTTTCAGTACTTTGATGATGTTGATTCTCTTTGTTGGAAAAACGGGCTTACAAGTCTTTGACACGGTCAGCCCCTCAGAATTCTTCTTGTCTTTTGATTGGGTTCCAGAAGAGGAACTGTTTGGCGCAGCGAGCATGATTGCCGGAACCTTTATGCTCACGGGACTTTCGCTTCTCATTTCCATACCAATTAGTTTGGCGATGGCGGCTTTTAACGCAGTCATCTGCCCGCCGTGGCTCAGGAAATACACGCGCCCTATTTTGGATACGCTCGTTGGCATTCCTTCAGTGGTTTACGGTTACATCGGCTTAACGGTTCTGATTCCCCTTGTGAGACAAGTGACAGGCGAACTCATGGGCGACGGTCTTTTGGTAGCGGCACTGGTGCTTGCTTTCATGGTACTGCCAACCATAGCCAGAATAAGCGATGATGCCCTTTCGGCACTCCCCAAAGAATACATGGAAGCGGCGTATGCCCTCGGCGCAACGAAAACACATATCATTTGGACCATTCTCATCCCTGCGGCTCGAAACGGCATTGCCACAGCGGTTGTTCTTGGAATGGCTAGAGCCATCGGAGAAACCATGGCAGTCGTGATGGTTATCGGCAATGTGGCTCAACTCCCAGATGGCTTGTTTACGCCAACGGCAGTCCTCACGAGCAACATCGTCTCGCAGATCATGAACGTGCCTTTTGACTCCACTTGGAACTATGCGCTTTATATGATGGCGTTTTTATTGCTCCTCATTTCGCTCGCACTCATTGCGCTGATCAATATGATTCGACAAGAAGAAGGAGGTGCACGCACATGATTGACAATCAAATGGCTTTAAATGCCGTGAGGAGAGCCAGTCGGGTGGATAAAGCGGTCAAATCGGCTTACTGGGCTGTGGCAATCGGTATTTTCGCGATCATTGCGTGGCTGTTCTTCATCATTTTGCAAAAGGGGCTACCGGGGCTCACTTTAGGGTTTCTAACAGGGCTGCCGAGCGAACTCGAAGAAGGCGGCGGCATTGGGCCGTTCCTCTTCAACTCGTTTTATGTGTTGTTCATTTCGCTAGCCATTGCCATTCCAGTCGGAGTCGGCGCAGGCATTTGTCTGGCAGAATATGCGCCTGATAATGGCGTGACACGCCTGATCAAAATGAGCGTTGAAGCGCTTGCTTCGGTGCCTTCCATTGTCTTTGGACTCTTCGGCATGGCCATATTCGTGGACAGTTTCCATATCGGACTCACCATTATTGGCGCAGGCATTACGCTGGCGATGTTGAACCTTCCGACGATTACCCGTGTCACGGAAGTGTCTGTTCGTGCTGTTCCCAGAGAATTAAGAGAAGCGTCTTTAGCCCTTGGCGCCACAAAGTTTCAGACCATTTGGCAAGTGGTTCTCCCCGCGGCGATGCAAGGCATTACGACTGGCATCGGTCTGACGGCAGGACGGGCGTTTGGCGAATCGGCGGTGATTATTTTGACGGCAGGCACCAGCACAAGCGGCGCCCTGTGGGACTTCAATCTCTTTTCACCGGGCGAAACACTGGCGGTTCACCTTTGGTATGTGCAGGCTGAGGCGCTTGTTGCAGATGCAAAGGAAATTGCCAATCGAACAGCGGCGGTGCTTGTCATTGTCATGCTGTGCTTTAATATTTTGCTCAGAGTGCCGCTGATGGTTAAGCATTTTCGGCAGCGGTAAGTTTAAGCCCTTAGGGGCTTTTTTTGCGTGGAGAATCTAGAAGCCAACATAAGCAACCACTCCGTTCTTACTTTAAGTCTAACCGATAAATATTCTCTTCATAAACAATGTCTGTACAGCTCTTTTTAAAAGAGCCTTCTTTTTCAACGAAAAAGCCAAGCTTTCTCAAAACAGCATTAGACCCTTCATTTTCTTTGGCTACAGCAGCGGTAATCTTTCTACCGCCATTTTCATGACACCACTCTACAAGCCCTTGAATCATTTCAGCCCCATAGCCTTGTTGCCAAAAGTCTTTATGTATAGCATAAGCAATATCCCAATGATCGTTGTCTTCGACCTCTTGTATCCATTTCAAATAACTATCTCCAGCCTTTTCTCGAGGCGGATCTGACAAATATTTACCCATCTCATCGTCAAGCCAGATTTCAATGCTAAAGGGAGCATCTTCAATCCATGTACTTTTTACCGTAAGTCTCTGTGTTTTAAAATATTTTGAATCTCTCGCTTACTGGAGGTGCATACTTAAAGTATGTCAAGGGGGTGATGGCCCATGAATATCTACCTATTTATTAAATGTACAAAGGAGAACCGCGTAATGAATCCTACAAAAAGCGCCACCATCGAGATAGAACAACAGATACATAAAGGGCAATAAAGAATTCTTAAGAGCGGTACCTAAGATAGAAGAGGAAGCAATTATTTTTGGCATCCACTTAAAAGAAACCGATGAATTCATTGGGTGGTGCTTTACGGCTCCAAATGATGAATTAGCGGATTCTAATAGAGAAATCGGTTATGCAATCTCTAAGCACCATAGAAATAAAGGCTATACAACACAGGCTGTTCAAGGGTTGATTCAATATTTGCTTAAAGAGACGGATATTAAGACATTAAATGCATTGGCGTTAGTAGATAGTCTTTATTTAATAGGTCAAAATTATTTCAAAACCAATGGAACTTTTCTTCAACTCCTGCCGTCTTATTCTATGTAAAGCACACAATGTGAATAATAGGAGGAACTTATATGAAGAACTGGAAATCAAATATAGCGATGATGATGGCAATAACAATGGCGGGGACTGGTAGCTCAGCATTTGCGTCGGCAGCACCTGTAGTGTCCAATACGAATAGTGCAACACCCCCAGTGGCAACGGCACCGAAAGAATTGCGCTCAACGCTACAAGGGTTAGCAATCATTGAAGCGCTGAGTGGTGACAATCAAGTAACCATTAAAGTAGAGCAGCAGAAAATTGTACTTAACCTTGGCGATCAAACGCTTTTTATAAATGCGACTACAGGACTGCCAAGTAGCTCAAAAGACCTTAAAGTTGGCGACAGTGTCTATGTCTATTATAGCGCAGCAATGACAAGAAGTTTACCGCCACAATCGAGTGCAGTAGCGATTGTCACAGGTGTTGAAAACAACAAAACGATTCCTAAACTCATGACGGTTAAAGAAATTACTGAGTCAAGTGAAAAGTCTATCAGGTTCCTCAATACGGACGAAGATATGTTTGTGACATTACTCAAAGAGAGTCCTATTTCTCCTTTTAAAACCAAGCAAATGGTGACTATAAAAGATATTCAGCCAGGGAGCAAAGTATTTGTTTGGTATGATATTGTTTTAGAGAGTTATCCGGGTCAAACCACAGCGACTAAGACCGTTTTGATTGGCACAGAGCCAGTTGTGGCGAAAGCGCCAACAAAAATTGTCGTGAACAATGCAGCTTTAAACCTTGGCAATATGATGATTGTTGAAAAAAATGGCAAGTACTTGATTCCTTTGAAGGTAGTTTCAAGTGCATTGGGCTTTAACTTAAAATGGGAAGGCAAGACCAAATCCGCAAGAATAGACGATGGAGCGGTCAAGACGACCATCACAGTCGGTAAAGATGCCTATTATAAGGCGAGCAGTAAAGCCATTGGATTAACCAACACCTTTTTATATGGTGCAGCACCTGAAATAATTAACGGTTCTTTATACGTGCCAACGGATCTCTTTAAACTGATATACAGCAATGAAGAGATTGTTAGAGTGAGTGGAGAGACTATATACATTACGACGAGTGGCAAATAATAAATCAGCATCTCATATTGAGGTGCTTTTTTTTGTCCATTTTTAAAATCAAAACAAACTTAATCATTAATTGTGAGAATATCTTGACAAACAAAAGGGTAAAAGTTATATTAGAGATAGATACCACCCCCTAGGGGTAGGGGGTTAAAATGAAACGGAGGAATAAATCATGGGTCAAAAAGTATTAATTATCGGCGGTGTAGCAGGCGGTGCAAGCACAGCGGCTAGACTTAGAAGAAATGACGAATCAGTGCAGATCATCATGTTTGAAAAAGGCGAGTACATCTCGTTTGCGAACTGCGGCCTTCCTTACTATATCGGTGGCAGCATAGAAGAGCGTTCAGCGCTACTCGTTCAAACGCCTAAAGCGATGAAAGACCGTTTTAACATCGACGTGCGTGTTCAAAATGAAGTGCTTTCTATTAATAAAGACGAAAAAACAGTGAGCGTCAAAAATCACATTTCCGGGGAAACTTACGAAGAAAGCTATGACGTACTGGTCTTGTCTCCGGGTTCACTTCCGCTCAAACCGCCGATTCCGGGCATTGACAGTCCTAATATTTTCAGCCTTTGGAACATTCCAGACACCGATGCGGTGAAAGGATATGTAGATACCCTTAAGCCTAAGCGTGCAGCCATTATTGGCGGCGGTTTCATCGGGCTCGAAATGGCGGAGAATTTGCATGATCTTGGCATTGAAGTGACGGTTGTCGAAATGGCCAATCAAGTCATGGCACCAATCGACTACGAAATGGCGACGATTGTCCAAAATCACATGAGAAACAAAAACGTGCAACTCTATTTAGAAGATGGCGTGAAGTCATTTGCCTATAACGAAGGCGTGACGAGCATCACCCTTCAAAGCGGCAAGACGGTTGAAGCGGACATGGTCATGCTCTCGATCGGCATTCGTCCTCAGGGTGAACTTGCGAAAGCGGCGGGACTTGCCATGAATGAGCGCGGCGGCATTGTGGTAAACGATTATCTGATCACGTCTGATCCGAGCATTTATGCGTTAGGCGATGCGATTGAAGTTACAGACTTCATGACCCATCAGAAGGCGATGGTACCGCTTGCGGGCCCTGCGAACAAACAAGGCCGTATTGTGGCGAACAACATCTGTAGGCGAAAAGAGAAATACCACGGCACTCAGGGCACGGCTATTGCGAAAGTCTTTGACCTTGCGGTGGCAAGCACGGGCATGAACGAAAAAACCTTGAAGCGTCTTGGCAAAGAAATTGGCAAGGATTATCAGGTGTCTATCATTCACTCGAAGTCTCACGCGGGCTATTACCCAGGTTCAACCATGATGGCGGTTAAATTGATCTTTGAACTCGACGGCAAAGTCCTTGGCGCTCAAATTGTGGGCTACGGCGGCGTTGACAAGCGTATTGACGTCATTGCAACGGCTCTACGTTACGGAGGCACGGTACAGGACTTAACCGAACTCGAACTGGCGTATGCACCACCGTTTTCATCGGCTAAAGACCCTGTGAACATGGTTGCCTTTACCGCAGAGAACATTTTGCTCGGAAAAACGGGCGTGGCGCAGTACTACGAAGCGGTTGGGTTTGACAAAGAGAAGACCGTTTTAGTCGATGTCAGAGATTTGAAAGAGAGAGAACGTGGCTTTATTGAAGGTTCCGTGCACATTCCTGTTAACGACCTCAGAGAGCGCCTCGGCGAACTCGACAAGTCAAAAGACATTTTATTATACTGTGCGATTGGCCTCAGAGGCTATATCGGCGCAAGAATTCTCAAGGAAAACGGCTTTGAAAACGTCAGAAACCTCAGTGGCGGCTACACGACTTACTCAAGTGTTTACTGCGGACCTGAAAATTCAAAAGACCTCAACTGCGTCAACTGCATCGGGGTGCCAAAAGAAACAGCGGACTTTAACGAATCTGGCGAAGCCAAATAGGAGGACTCAAAATGTCTAAAAAGGTAGTCATAGTCGGCGGTGTTGCCGGCGGCGCTAGTACAGCGGCCAGACTCAGAAGAAACGACGAGACCGTGCAAATTGTCATGTTTGAAAAAGGCGAGTACATTTCCTTTGCCAACTGCGGTCTCCCATACTATATCGGAGAAACCATTCAAAACCGCGCAGACCTTCTCGTTCAGACCCCTGAGGCGATGAAAGCCCGTTTTAACATCGACGTGCGTGTGAAAAGTGAAGTCCTTTCTATTAATAAGGAAGCCAAAACCATTCAGGTCATCGACCATGCAACCGGTCAGAAATACGACGAAACGTACGATGTGCTAGTGCTTTCTCCAGGCTCAGTGCCCCTCAAACCACCGATTCCTGGCATAGACAGTCCAAATATTTTCAGCCTTTGGAACATTCCAGACACGGATGCGATCAAAGGGTATGTCGATAATTTGAAGCCAAGACGCGCAGCGGTCATAGGGGGCGGTTTCATCGGTCTAGAGATGGCTGAAAACCTTTATGAGAGAGGCATTGACGTGACGCTTGTCGAAATGGCGGATCAAGTCATGGCGCCAATCGACTACGAAATGGCGACACAAGTGCACAACCACATGCGCCAAAAAGGCGTTCAACTTTACCTTAAAGACGGCGTGAAGTCGTTTGATTATGGACACGGAGTGACCACGATTGAGCTTCAAAGCGGCAAGAAAATTGAAGTGGACATGGTGATTTTGTCCATCGGGATACGCCCACAGTCAGAACTTGCAAAAGCAGGTGGCTTAAACGTCAACGAGCGCGGCGGCATTGTGGTGGACGAGTACCTCAAAACGTCTGACCCGAACATCTATGCGATTGGCGACGCCATTGAAGTCGTGGACTTTATGGGCGGCTTTAAAACGATGATTCCCCTTGCTGCACCAGCCAACAAGCAAGGCCGAATCTGCGCCAACAACATCTGTGGCGATCAGGAAACGTATGACGGCACGCAAGGGACATCAATTGCCAAGGTATTTGATTTGACCGTTGCAAGCACAGGCCTGAGCGAAAAAACGCTTAAGCGCCTTGGCAAAGCCATGGGAACCGACTATCAAGTGTCCATTATCCATGCGAAGTCTCATGCAGGATACTACCCAGGTGCCATTCCAATGGCGATTAAACTGATCTTTGAACCGGTGACAGGCAAAGTGTTGGGGTCGCAAATTGTCGGCTACGACGGCGTTGACAAGCGCATAGACGTCATTGCCACTGCTCTCAGATTCGGAGCGACAGTGAAAAACTTGATGGATCTTGAACTTGCGTATGCCCCACCGTATTCATCGGCTAAAGACCCCGTCAACATGGTGGCCTTTACTGCGGAGAACATTATGAAGGGCAAAACGGGCGTTGCGCACTACTTTGAAGTGCCGACAATTGACAAAACAAAGACCATTTTAGTCGATGTCAGAGATGCCATTGAACGAGAAATGGGCTTCATTGAAGGGTCTGTGAACATTCCTCTCAATGACCTGAGAGTGCGAATGGGCGAACTTGATCCAACCAAGGAAATCATTTTGTACTGTGCGATTGGACTAAGAGGCTATATCGGCGCCAGAATGCTCAAACAACACGGCTATGGAAATGTCAGAAACCTCAGCGGTGGCTATACGACTTACTCTCACGTGTTCTGCGGCTCTGAAAATGAAGAAGACGGTTCAAACGATAAAGGCAGTTGTTGTCAAATACCAGCGGAAAACTTTGAAGATTCGGGGGATGTTGTGGATAGAAGCTTGAAAGCGACGGGAAATGTTGTTAAAGTAAATGCATGTGGCCTTCAGTGCCCAGGCCCTATTATGCAAGTGCATAAAGCGCTAGAAGTGATGGAAAACGGCGATGTGCTTGAAATTACAGCCACTGACCCAGGTTTTGCGACGGACATTAAAATGTGGTGCAAGAAGACGGGGCATACGCTTCTCGCTTCGGGCAAAGCGGACAAGAACTTCTATGCGAATATCATGAAGGGGACGGTCGAGCAGAAGCTTCAGCAGACCATTCACAGCATTCCAAACAATAAGACCATGGTCGTCTTCAGCGACGATTTGGACAAGGCGATTGCCAGCTTGATCATTGCCAACGGCGCGGTTTCCATGGGTCGAAAAGTGACGATGTTCTACACCTTCTGGGGTCTGAACATTATCAAAAAACATGAAAAAGTCAACGCGCCAAAAGACCTCATGGCTAAAATGTTCAGCATGATGCTCCCAAGAGGCACGAAGAAACTAAAATTATCGCAGATGAACATGATGGGCATGGGCCCACTCATGATTCGCAAGTTAATGAGAGACAAGAATGTCGACTCGCTTGAAACACTGCTCGACATGGCGCTTAAAAACGGCGTGAACATGATTGCCTGCAACATGTCCATGGACTTGATGGGCGTGCATGAGAGCGAACTGATCGAAGGCGTGAGCATGGGCGGCGTTGCCACTTATTTAGGCGAGGCTGAAGATGCGGATGTGAATTTGTTCATATAACCCATTTGAAGCGTGGTGCAAAGCACCACACTTCAAACTCAGCGCCCGCGCTGAGTTAAGACTTGGCGAAGCGGTGCACTAGCTTGCTAAGGGCAGAGTGCAGCCAAGGCTTAATGGGTTACGAGTGAGCCTTTTAAGTACTTTACCGAAGGTGAAATACTTAAAAGGCGTAGACGAGTAGTAACAGGGACATGCCGCCCCAAGAAGCGCTGCAAAGCAGCCGCTTTTGCCCCTAATTGCCCCTAGTTGCCTCAAAACACTCAAAATGCTAAAACTTAAAACATGAAAATATCGGAGGAACCCCCCAATGGACGAGAAACGCAAAGCCCTCATCAACAGACTAAAAACCGTGAAAGGTCATATCGCTGGCATTGAACGCATGCTAGAGGAAGAGAAAAGCTGTGATGATGTCCTGCTGCAAGTTCTCGCTGTGAAGTCCTCCATGCACAAAATCGGGTTGTTGATCATGGAAAATCACGCTATGGAATGTCTGCTTGCCCCGGATGAAGACGGGAAAGTGGATGTTGACCACATGGAACAGGTGATTAAAACCATTATTAATTTTTCGAAGTAGCAAAGCAAAAAAGAGTAGAGGCTGACAATTATGTTGTCAGCCTCTACTCTTTTTTTGTTTAGGAAGAAAGATTAGTTTACTTCGTTAAATTGTACATATTTGAAATTAAGCAAATAATTGAAATTTTGATTTTCTAAGCTGTTCTCAGCCGTAATTGGCAATTCTTGAGTAACTCTAAAGCTCAATGTGTTTTTTACGCTAATTTCTTGGCTCTTTAAAAAAGTTTTAAACTCGGCCACAGAATAAAAAGGTCCGTGACCCGAACGGTCTTCTGGCCAAACTTCATAAGTGAATTTTAAAGGCGTTTGGTCAGTAATTATGTTTCCTTTAGCATCGGTGAATGTGTTTGTCAAATCACCTAATTTAATTGGCATTGTACCTGTGTTTGTGATGCTAACAACGTAGGGTCTTTTTGATCCTGGATATAATTTTGTAGTATCTACCTTAATGGCGTAGCTATTTTGATCTACACTGACGGCCATAGTGGTGTATTTTTCAGAATCAATGTATATTTGTTCATTGGCTTTTTGTTCTGGCGTTGTTGGGGTTGGACGATTAACAGACAGTTCAGGGTAGACACCTAAGTCGAAATCCATAGAACCCGTATTAACCGTATTGCTTACAACAAAATTTTGTGTCCATGCTGCATATCCTGCCCCCATAAGCATGATACTTACTGCGAGTGCGCCAGCTAAATACTTCGTTTTTTTCATGTTGTACCCTCCCTAAAATGAGTTGGTGAACTAATCTGTAATAAGCGTATCAGATTAGTCTTTGTTTAAAAATCTACCTAAGGGTGATTTAGAATACTACTCTGGTAGTATTCTAAAGTAGGCGAATAAATAGTATTCTAAAAATGGACGATAATGGTAGACATTCACAACATCTGAAAAACCCTCAAAATAACAATTTTGTATTTTATTCAAATTTCTATTGCAAACTCTACATTATTTGAATAACATAAGCAATGTCTAAATAAATTAATATCGGTTGTATTTTGGAGGTGTGTCGGTTGGAAATTGTGGTGTTAGAAGATCATCCGATGGTATGTCAAGGATTAGAAACCATCATACGGCAAAGTTTTCCAAATTCGAGAATCAATCATTTTGACAATCTAAATACGGCAATGGCAGATGCTGTTGGGAAAAAATATGATTTGGCAATTGTGGACCTAAATTTAAAAGGCTGTAGTGGATTTGAGTATATAAAACAGTCTAAAATCCAAAATACAGCAAAAAAACATTTGGTATTTACATCATCGGCTCAAATGAGTGATTATAGACAGGCTATGTTGCTTGACGTTGAAGGATACTTACTAAAAGAATGCATGCCTGAAGATTTGGTATATGCCATCAACACCATTTTAAAGGGTCGGCGCTACGTCGATTCCATTTTTTTGAAAAATCAATTTCAAGAAGATACCAACCCTGTTTCTCAACTAACGGAGCGCGAAGTCGAAATTTTGAGTTTTGTCGGAAAAGGACACAGCAATTTTGAAATTGCAGATCAACTTTTTATTAGCAGCAACACGGTGAAAAAGCACATTACACATATTTTTGAGAAAATGCAATTTAAAGATCGTACTCAAGCGGTTATTTACTGGCAAGAAAATAAAGTTTAGGAGGCTAATCATGGACAGCTCCCAGATCACAATGACGGCATTAATCAAATTTGCTAGGAAAGTATCGGCTACAGACATCCATCTGATTGCAGGAGCTAAAATTACTTTTCGCGTAAATGATAAACTCATTTCTTATGACGATTTTTCAAGTGAAGTCATGAAGCCTCATAAAATTGAATCGTTTGTTGACGATATACTATTAGAAGATCAAAAGCAACAGTTGAATATAGAAAAACATATGGTGATTGCTCATAGCATTGAAAACGTAGGGCGATTTAGAATGTCGGTTTCAATGCAAAGAGGATCTTATAATATTTCAATAAAGATGGTGAACACAACCATTGAAAGCATTCAAAGTCTTGAATTCCATTCGGTGCTAGAATACCTTCCCAAAATAAAAGAAGGTCTGATCTTGGTATCGGGTGGTGCAAAATCAGGTAAATCAACAACGGTTGCAGCTGTGCTAGATGGAATCAATAGACAATTTTCAAAAAGTATTGTTACGATAGAGCATCCGATAGAATACCTATTTCGCCATGGGGAATCCATTATCAAACAAAAAGAAGTTGGCATTGACATAAATAGCCACTTAGAGGGCTTAAAATCAACACTTAGAGAAGATCCAGACGTCATCTATATTGATCAAATTCCCGATATCGAAACCCTTCAATTGGTTCTGAACGCAGCAGAACAAGGTTATTTGATCATCGCGGCAGTGTATTATCCAGATGCGTTAACGACAATTGAAAGTATTTTGGAAGCTTTTCCGACGGAGCAGAGAAATAGAACGCGCATTCAGTTCGCAAAAGTTTTAAAAGCGGTCGTAGCACAACAACTTATTTTTAATGAAAGTGAGAATAAGAAGCATGTCGTCTTTGAAGTACTGCTCAACAACAATGCCATAAAGCGGCTGATCGTTGAAAACAAGACTCAGCAAATCCCTTTGGCAATGACCAGTTATCGAGATCTAGGCATGATTAGCATGGACGAGAGCTTAAAGAAGATGGTTATAGAAGGCAAAATTGATAAAGAGTTGGCCTATCACCATTCCCATAATCCAAAGCAATTTATTGCTTTGTTCAATTAGGGTCAGTTTTATGGGTTCTGAAAGTAGGCACAATTTCACACCATTTATTATATTTTTTAGAATACTGACTGTAGTGATTGCCTCTGTGCTTTATCTTTGGGAAACTAAAGCGCCTTTTGGATCTGCAGTTTACTTGGTGACTTTAATAGTAACGACCAGTTTAGTCATCTCTATTTTTTACTTATTTCAGTTAAAAGAAAGCCAGATTCGTGTATTGGTAGCGATTGAAATGATTGGCTATACCATTATTTTAGTCTTGACTGGCGGGATGCTCAGTCCTTATTTTTTATTGATTTTAAACCCAATGCTTAGCGCCTTGCAAAGTTTAAAGAGCACAAAATTAATGAAAGGCTTAGCCTCTTATTTTGGCATTTTAATGATTTGCCTTTTGATTTATACCAGAAATATCAATCAGTTGATTGGTCAAAATAGCATTTTGATTTTTAGCTATTTAATGATTATGCTCATCTCATTTTTTTTCATATACGATGTCAGATCGCTCAAAATACACAAAGTTAATTTAGAGAAAAATAATGCACAACTCACAGATTCGTTGGAAGTTCAACGATTTCTCAATCAACAATTTATGAAGTCCGTTGAGTTGTTGGATATATTAGAGTTGGTATCGAGCCAAAAAGATTTGCTAGAGGAACTGACGCTATACTTGTTAAAATCCTTGGAAGGCAGTCGTGGATTTTACTTGGTCAATGGAGAACTTGTCTCTGATTCCATCAAGTTTTCAGAATTTGCATTTTTGGAACAGGTTGAAATCAATAATAATGAATTTGAAAAACTGATCATTGGAGAGGATGTTGAATCGGAGCAATTCCTTTATATGAATTTGAACAGTGATGGCGATTGCATTACCTTTTGCATTCTAAAACCTTCATTCAATGAGTGTGAATATGAGCTCATCACGAGTCAGTTTCAATATGTCATCCGTTTGTTTAAAATGACGCTTAATCGCTTTAGAATGGCAAGGGTTAAAAATCAAATGATTATCAAAGAAGAACAAAAGCGGATTGCTGAAGAGATGCATGACCAAGTCAATCAAAAATTATTTGCCATTTCGTGCCTCGCGCATCAGATTATAGAAGCGCTTAAAATCGGTGAAGTCAAGGATGCAGAATATCTGATGGAGGGACTTTACCAACATCTAAAAACAGTGAATCAAGAAATTAGAAACATCGTTTATCAACTCAGTGACCATAGACAGAATACAAGCAATTTACATACTTTTTTAACAGATTTTCTCGCTGAGTTAGAAGAATTATATGGCATTAAAATTGAACTGGAATTAACAGATGAATTGGTAAGTTTGCCACTTAGCGTAAAACAGCTGCTCATCCGCATTTTAAACGAATCCATTTCAAATGCCGTAAGGCATGGCAAGGCAGAATTGATACAAATTAAACTTACCAAGAGTGACGACTATGTTCGGTTGAATATTATCGACAATGGCACAGGCTTTGAACTTTTGAAATTAAACCGTGAAAATAAAGGGCTTGGACTGGACAACATGATGAGGCTGGCTGCGGTTTATGGCGGAGTTTTTGAAATCAATTCTGCACCGAATAGGGGCACTGAAATTGTCGTTCACATTAAAATTTATAATGAAGGAGGGCGCTTGATTGGATAATCGTGATCTACGGTGTTATCTGGGTCTTTTTCTGCTTTTCTTTTATTTTGTGGTCGAAAAATTTATAATTTCTGCACTTCCGATCTGGTTAATTTATTATTCGTACATAAGACCGCTAATTATGATTGTTATAATCATCGGACTTTACGGTCTCAAAAAAACGAAGCGTCACAGCAGTTTAAAACAACAGCCGAATGCCTTAATCTATGCGATGATTTTAGGCGTGTTATATTTTCTAACATTTTTATTACTAGGCATTATTGAAGGGTTTGGCAATAATCCTTTTGATACTTCTTTAAAAGGGATTCTTCTCAACTTGTTCAATATGATGCCTTACCTCATTATGATTGAGATGATTCGAGATCAACTCATCAATAAATTTGATCACAAAAAATTTAACATCATGGCGATGTGGATTGTTTTGGTCTTCACTTTTACAGAAGTGAACTGGAACACTGCTTTTAGCCTGAAATGGACAGACATAGAAGGCATAACCAAATTTATCGGGACAAGTATTTTACCCAATGTGATGAAGAACTACTATTTGTGCATTGTCGCTGCAATGGCTGGGCCAGTGGGTGGCATAATAACACAATTGAGTTACCGCGTTGCCTATTATTTCTTCCCAGTGCTGCCGAATTTGAAGTGGATTACAGAAGCGCTGCTTAACACAATGTTTCCTCTCTTTTGTGCAATGAGTTTAAAAAACGGCATTCTCATTCGAGAAGGCAGAGACCGTCGGAAACGTTCTCAAGAGGAGAATGTATGGACTTGGGCATTAACGAGCTTTCTTTCAATCGGGATGGTGTGGTTTTCAGTCGGCGTATTTCCCATATTCCCAACAGTCGTACTAACGGGTAGTATGGAACCTATTTACTTTCCAGGGGATGTTGCGGTCGTAAAGAAAATTGATGTGAAGCAGGTCAGAGAAGGCGATATCATCCAATATTGGGCCGAATCCTATTTTATCATTCATAGAGTGATTGACGTGACAGAAGATGGATTTTTTATTACCAAAGGAGACAACAACAATGCAACAGATCTAAAACCTGTTGACCCTGGGATGGTGAAAGGGAAAATTATCGCTCGCGTTCCTCTAATTGGAAAGCCTGTGGTTATGGTCAGAAGTTTGAAGTCAAGTACGGTGGAGGATGTCAAAGAAAAATTTGAACTGGGGAGAGACCAAAAATGAAAATGGGGACTATACAATTATTCAAAATAAATAAGACACAAAGGCATATTGGGATTGCGGTATTATCTGTGTTAATAATGGCTTTTGGGGTGTTGGGTTTTAGGGACTATAACAAACCGAAGGTTGCAGAACAACCAATCGTAACGCTAAGTTATCAAATTGAAACAGATATGATTCCAAAGGTGGTTTTGAAAGCCAATTCCATTTACCCAGGAAATACTTTGACGCAAAAAGATTTGATTGTGAATCAATTGGTTTCAGCGATTCAATCGGATCTTAAATTGAAAATCACGGCGACACCGGACGCTCAAATTAAAGGAACCGTTAAAAAGGTGGTTACGGTTAAAAGTCTCTACGGTGAAAAAGCGGAAGTTCTTTGGGAAAAGCAAGTGAAGAATGAGTCGAGTTCTTTGGTTGGGGTTAGCGAACTTAGCTATGAAGCTACTTTTCAAGATGATCTTTCAAAGAGCAGAAACTATTTAGACAGTGCTTTTTTACAAACAAAGTTGGAACCTGGATCAGTGACAGAAATAGGATATGTTTATTCTGGAGAGGTCACTAAATCGGGCGAAACCTTACCGTTTGAAGGTTCTCAAAAAATAATTGTGCCTATGACTTTAGATGTTTATAGATTAGAAATTAAAACAACCGGGGAATTGTCCGGCGCACTGACTAAAGCTGCAGAGGTGCCTGTTAGCAAAGTGTCTGTCACTCAAGTGGTTGGCTTAATGGGTATGGCGTTATCCACTTTGGCGTTACTTGGCTTATTGTTTTTGACGAAAGTAGCAAAACAAAAAACAGCTTACAACAAAGAAATTGAATCCATCTTCAAGCTGCATGGTGAGCGACTTGCAAGGCTTGAGGCAGCACTTCCCAATCAACATGCAAATGTTATTTCTGTCAACGAAATTGGCGATCTCATTAAAATTTCAGATGAAATTCGTCAGCCTGTCTTTTTCTATCAAGTCGATGAAGACGATGAAGAAAAAATTGAATTCTATGTTTTTGATGAAAATCGGATTTATTATTTAGTGAAATTCGGTGAAAATCCTCAAAACATTGAAACTTTTATTAAGAGAACAGCATAACCAAAAGGGGTGTCGCATGAAAAAAATAAAAATTATTCTTTGCTCATCTGTACTGGCGGTTACCTTTATGGGTGCTGTTTATGCAAATTGGAATGGTGATTTTAGCATTTCCAGTATGGTCAATTTATATAATTTTGAAATTAAGAGTGAAGTGACAGGCGCATCGGAAGACTCAATGCTTAACTACGAGAAGTTGCAAAGTGGGGATTATCAGGTCTTTTCAATACCAGTACCAGAAGAGCTAACCCACCAGATCACATTTACCAATACAGGCACGCTTCCGGGCATTATTTCAAAGATTGAAATCGTGCCCAAAGGTGACTTAAGCATTATAAGCGATATGGGGATCAGAGGAATTTTGTCACAAGACTCTCAAGAATTATTCCGATTTGAACCAGTGTCGGGTTTGGAGAGTAGCTTAACGCAGAGCAAAAGTTATTTGTCTGCTGAAAAAGTGAATGAAGTGCTTTATCCAGGACAAAAGAAAATTAGAATTGAACCAAAAGGCCTTAAGGATGTACTAGATTTGAATGCTCAAGTATCTAATGATTATTATAAATTTGAGGAAACCTGTCAAATTACTTTAAAATCCATTTCAAATGTTCAGAAATATTTAGAGAAGATGCGTATCATCGACATGCAAATTATTTCTCTAGAAGCTCAAAAAGACAATCTGCTCTCTTGTATTTCTGATTTAGACAGCCGAAAAAGTGGTTTGGAATCTGATCTTACAAATTTAGCAGAGGAAGACAGCAAGGTGGAAGATAGCATTGTAGCGGAAGATGGAGGCGGAGATCAAGACTTGGACAACACAACAACGGTTGTCGCTGGCGGCGGGGTTAAATCTGACGAAGCAACTTTAAAAGCAGCTCAAGCGGCTTCCAATAAGAAGGCGGCACTTGCAAGACAAGCTCGGGCGAAGCGGTTGAGCACCATAAATGCAAAACGCGCCGAGATTCGCTCAAGACAAGCGGCCGTTAAAACGGAGCAGGCTAAAATCAATTCAGAAATTGCGGCTAAAAAGCAAGCGGTAAATCAAGTACTTGAGCAAATTGGATCCGCACAGAAAGAGATGCAAGAACAAAAAAGATTATTGGCACTTTTAAGAGAAGCGTCATTTGAAGTCAAAGTCTATTTTGAAAAATTCAAAACGGAGCAGTAATCATGCGTGATTGTTTGGAAAATACTACTTGGGTAGTACACAAAATGCTCCGTTGGAAGGTGTGCTATAAACATTGAATTTGTTAGACTTAAGATGGTTCGAGGAATCAAAAAAGAATCTAATGAGGGAGGTGAAGTAATGAAACAAAAGAAATATTTGGCAGGTGCTCTTGCGCTAAGCATTATGATGATGGGTAGCGGCTATGCAGCTTGGACGCAAAACTTTACAGTGAGTACGATGGTTGAAACGGGGAAGCTGCACTTAGGCATTGAGACAATTAAAGTTCAGAAAGTTGAGGCACAGGTAGGTTCTAGCATCTCGTATATGGATCAGTCTTACGCAACGGCAAACAGTCAGTTTGAGAAGGGTGCTGAAGGTGTCACATTGATGCTTGATGCGGCGTATCCTGGGGTTCGTGCCATCTATGAGGTTGAAGTTTTAAACGATGGCACACTGCCGATTAAAATGAATGCCTCTGATTTTAAATTCAAAGGTCTTAATGAGATTTCAAGAGAGCTAGATAATCGCGATAAAATTAACATCACTTACAGCGGTGAAGCGCTTGAAAACGTGATTATGCCTGGCGAAACGAAAAAAATGGTGGTTAAGCTGCAAGTGGAAAGTAATATGGAAAACACTGTAACCTACTTCGATGATGAGACTAAAAAACAGCATGATAACGATTCAACCGAAAACTTAACGGGTCTTAAATATGAGATTAACTTTAATTTTGAACAGAATATTGGGAAATAAATTTCTAATGGAGGCTAACAAATGAAAAAGATTAAACTTTTATCTGGTGTTTTAGTGGGGGCTTTATTGTGCGTGGGCGTTGGCTATGCTGCTTGGACACAGAGTTTTACAGTAACCAATACGGTAAATACCGGTGAGCTCAAAGTGGGCATAGAGCGCGCTACACAACCTAAGTTAGAGGCAATTGATTCAACAGGATATGAGGTTAGAAATATTAGTGACGTTTCTGCAAAATGGACATCTTTTAAAGAAGGCGATGAGAAAATCAATTTGGAAATTGGCAATGCCTTTCCAGGTTTAAGAGCATCGTACTGGATCAATGTGAAAAACTATGGCACCGTTCCTGTCAGAGCAGAAAAAATTGTTGTTAAAGGCATGACGCCACTTGCACAGGCTTTAATTGACCAAAACTATGTGCGTTTCTTGCCAGGGACTGCAGATAAAAATTATCGATTTCCACGTACAATCGAACCAGGGGATTACCTTAAATGGAAAGAGTATGGTTGGTTTTCTTTTAGTCATTGGATATATTGGATGCCAATGCAAGTTACCTTTAATCACGACATGCCTGCAGAAATTAAAGTGGGCAACGAAATCATGAAAGTTGAAAACCAAAACTTGGTATTTGAAACCTATTACCCAGTGGTTCAAGATACAAAATAGTTCTTTATTATCAGTTGAATTAAATTAAGCTCAATTAAAACAAAAGAAAAATTGGTTTTAAAAAAGTAGGTGTTAATAAATGGAGTTTTCATCAAGAAAAAATAGACATAGAATAAGACAGTTTTTTCTGGTCTTTGTCATGATTCTTATGTTCATGGGCGTTGGTTATGCATACTATGTAGCCCCACCCACAAACGCGGTGATTGATGCTGCCAATATTCAAATACTTGAAGCCAAACAATTTAAAATGTCAGATCTGGTCAATAGACCAGATCTGATTAAAATTTTTGGCATAGCAGAGGAAAAACTGCCTCATTCGGATCAAGCGGATATGGGTGGAAATCCGGTAGCGGATCAGCCTGCGGATGCCATTTTAGATGGTTCAAAAGAAGAGACGGTTCAACCAATCCAAACGGAACCTATTGAACCTATAGGTGATAAACAGGCAACAAAGCCCTCTGACACGGGTGGTACGACTTATGTGGAAACAACAAAAACAACAGACACAACAGAGCAGCCGAAAGAGGGAAGTGGTAGCGGTGCAACTGAGGGGAGTGAATCCAAAGAGGATCCATCTGGGTATTTGGTAGAGGTAAAAGGTCAAAATGCACTTCAATTTGCGCTTAAGGTTTGGGCACCGGGAACCGTGGCTTATTTTGAAGTAGAGGTACTCAATTCTGGAAATTTAGCAGTTTACGTGTCTGATCAGTGCCAAAACAAAGCACTGAAAGGCACATACGACGAAATGTTTAATCAAATGATAACGGATACCTATATTGACGTTGAACTGATGAACAAAAAGATGATTGTTGAACCTGGAAAAAAAGCAAAACTGATTGTAAAAGTATCTATTTCAAACGACTTGCCAAGAACGGTAGACTGGCAAGGTCAAACAAAATCGTTAGAGGGTATTAAACTTGGGTTCAATTCTTCTTTTCCAATTACTCAAGGGAGGCCATAACGCAAACGGTAAAAAAGACAATAAATAAGAGACGCTCTCATGTTACTGAGAGCGTCTCTTATTTATAAGGGATTAAGATTAGTTAGCGTTAAACTGAGAACCGTTTAATGTTAATGTTTGCGTGATAGGGTTATTTTCAGGGAGTTCGCTTTCAGTAGCAGTTTTTAGGAAATTAGTTCTAACGTTGATGTTAAATGCTTTCTTTAAATTCTCTTGATTATACATTACAGCTAAAGTTTCGTTGAGTTGCTTAAGAGAAACAAACTCCGTTAAACCTTCAATTTGGTACATTTGTTCACAGTATTTAGGATCAATATTGCTAGCGCTTAAAACATATTTAACGCCTACAGTACTTGCATCTGTAACTGTGACAGAGTACATAAATGTTGAATCTGGATAAACTTTATCAAATTTTAATGCCATTATACCTTCACTAGGTGAGGCTTTTTCGTCGGTGAAAGTAATTGTAGCATACTTAGGTGGTTCTGGTTTAACTAGTTCAGCATTAAACGCCAATTGACCCGTATTAACGGTATTTGTCACTGTAAAGTTTTGTGTCCAAGCAGCGTAACCAGCACCCATCATCATGATTGATACAGCAACTGCACCGGCAATAAATTTTCTTTTCATCATTTTTAGTAGCCTCCATTTAGTTGAGTATGTGTTTAACTTCTGCCATCATCTTAACAAGATTAGAGCGTGCCCAAAACACCCCCAAGGGTGATTTTATGTAATACCAGAGTAGTATGTGCTGATTAAAGCATTTGATATTCGAATTATCAATCTAAACCTTGACCTCACCTGCCCCATCAACTACAATCAAACTAAAATAAACTTCAAAAGGATGGATCTGCACATGCAAGCAATCGAAGTAACGCCATACGATACCAAAGCTGAACTTTACAGCGACTTAGCCATTCATTTAAAAGGCATACTCATGGCAGAAAATGAATGGTTGCCAAATTTATCAAATGCTTCTGCACTGCTCTGGCAGTATCTGCCGACTATCAATTGGGCTGGATTTTATGTGGTTTGTGGGGAGCATTTGCTGCTTGCACCTTTTCAGGGAAAACCAGCTTGCGTGACAATTGCTCATGGAATGGGTGTTTGCGGTACTGCGTGGAAAGAGGACGAGGTTCAGTTGGTGTTGGACGTGCATGCATTTCCCGGGCATATTGCCTGTGATGGCGCTTCTAATTCGGAGATTGTGCTTCCAATTCATTCTGAGGGGCATGTGGTAGCGGTACTAGATGTGGATAGTCCTGTGCTTGAACGCTTTGACGCCGAGGATCAAGCGGGTCTAGAAACGGTCGTGGCGTTATTAGAAGCCCACATCGACTGGAAACGTGTTCAAGGGGCTTATGATGTGTCGAAGAGCCCTACGCGAGTGCTTCAGTGTAATATTGGATTTTAAATAAAAAAAGGACTAAACCCATCAAACGGTTTAGTCCTTTTTTTATTTTTTCGATATAATTAATCTAGTTTCCTCGTCGACCGAAAATCAAATCCGATAGGAATACAAGTACTGCAAATACTAAAAGTATGTGGATCATACCGCCACCAATTTGAAGTAAAAATCCGAGTAACCAAAATAAAACAATTACGCCACCGATCCATCTTAATAAACCCATAATGAGTTCCTCCTTTTTTCCGAGTGAAGTACTCACTGTATGTATACCCAAATATGATTTGGTTATACATTTTTCTAAGAATGCATGTGCAGTGAAATTAATGATCACTAATATGTTATTGCTCTCACCTACACCGTCGCAAATTTAACATATTGCAGCGATGATGTTTCTCTGTTGAGAGAGGTTCCGACAAAACCCTCATTAATCAGTTCGCTCTGAACTTCAAGTGCGTTTAGGTTGATGTTAAAGCAATTGTCGATTTTAAAGTTGGGTGCAACGTCCAAATCCTTGTGCAGAATAAAACGCCAAAGACCAGGATTTCCTTCTGGCGTACCGTATTTACGTTTGAGCGCCTTAATTTTAAGCCCATGAGACATGACATTGTATAAACTAAACGGGTTCACCGGCGAGACGGTACACATAACGTGTTGATAGCCTTTTTGCGCGATGATTGGGAGCGCAATGCCAAGTGTATCGCTTTGAAGTTTATTACCCCGATAATCAGGGTGAACGAGCGTCGTTTCCAAATGGGCAACACGCTGTAGCGACTGGGGTGACAAATGCAGGTCTTTTCCCAAGTTACTTTCTTGATTTTTCGGGAAAGTAACAAATCGATAGGCGATGAGTTCGTTTTTGCTATTATAAACGCCTAGGATCATGCCACCAGCTTCTAAATCCTGCATCATGACTTCATAAGAGTCAGTTGAAAGTACGTCTTTATTGGGTAATTTATTGTAGACAAATTGTTGAAGCGATTGAACTTCAGTTAGTTCTGATTCGCCGATTAGTTTAATTTGATAAGGTTCAAGAATAAGTTTGTTTGAATCTTTCCGTTTGAGTTGTCCAGTTTTTAAGATCATCATGTGACCTCCTTAGTATAGGGTGTTCCATATTAGTATTATACACCTGACAACTTATTTGTAAACAAGAAGTTGTCAGTTTTAATCTAATTGTAACTATATTAAAGGAACTACTAAAACACGATTTACTATGATACGATTAAGTAAATTGTGTTTTAGTTATTTTAGAGGGAGGTATAGCAATGGATAGCATCAAACTCATTGAAGCGCTCACGAATGCAAATGGCATTTCAGGTTTTGAAAAAGAGGTCATTCAAGTTGCCAAATCGTTTATCGACCTAGAAAAATTGACCTTTGAAAAAGGCGGACTGGGAAATGCTTATATTCGCCAAAGGGTGAATGTTGGAAAACCACTGTTGCTGCTGGACGGGCATACCGATGAATTAGGGTTCATGGTTCAGGCGATTACCTCAAAAGGCCTCATGAAAATTGTGCCGATCGGCTCTTGGGATTCGAGAAACATTCCAACTCAAAAGGTGCGCGTGTTTACGGAGAAAAAAGGGTGGGTGACAGGCGTTTTTGCATCGAAACCACCGCATTTCATGACGGAAGAGGAAAAAAATCAAAAGGTTTCCATGGAGAAGCTTTTAATCGATATTGGGGCAGTGTCCCGCGAAGAAGTGGTGGAAGTTTTCGGTCTGGAAGTTGGCGCACCCGTAGTTCCGGATGTGACCTTCGAGAGACTGACGCCAGATAAATTGATGGCAAAAGCGTTTGACAACCGAATTGGCTGTGCACTTGTCATGGATTTGATGAATTACTTTAAAGACACAGAGCTTGAAGTTGAGCTGGCGGGGTCTCTCACCAGCCAAGAAGAAGTTGGCACAAGAGGTGCAAGAGTGGCAGCTTCTGAGCTAAAGCCGACAATCGCCATTGTCTTTGAAGGTACGCCAGCGGACGATAATTTTACGGATCCTGCTGAAGTTCAAGGCGGCATTGGGCTTGGGGCGCAGATCAGACATCGGGACAATTCCATGATTACCAATCCAGAAATGGTGCGTTTTGCCAGACGCATTGCAAAAGAAAACGGCATCCTTTTTCAAGATGCCGTTCGTACAGGCGGTGGTACCAATGGTGGCGTGTATCATATGTCAGAACAAGGCATTCCCTCAATTGTCATAGGGGTACCTGTTCGCTATGCCCACACGCAATATGGGATCATTTCGTATAAAGATTATGTCAGTGCCTTTGATTGGGCAGTCGCCATTATTCAAGCGTTAAATGATGAAGTGCTGGCTGACTTTTAAGAGACTTCTTTATATAGGTGGTCATTTAGAAAACTTCTGGCAGATTAAGATCTGCTGCGCTGCAGAAGCCTTTTTCAATGGCATTCGTTCTAAGCACTTTGTACAATTCGGCGGTTGTCATCAAATAATAAGGGTTCACCAAAACGCCGCCAAGTCCGCAGAGGAGCATGCCAAGAAGATACCAGCCGATGAAGGACAGGTTTAAGACAAAAATATCGAATTTATGGCCTCTGGTCATGTCCTGACTAAGGGCAATGGCTTCATTGTAAGGCATATTCGGATTATCGGTTAAGATATAGGGCACCATCGAATAGGCAAAACTTTTGATGATGCCAGGGACGATCAGTGCGAGGAACCATAAGAAAGTAAAGAGGGCGCGCATGAACATCGTTTTGACGACGTTCCAATAATTCTCGTTGTTAAAGCAGCTGTTGATGTCGCTATAAGCATGACGTTCTTCGGTTGCACTTACAAAGAAGCGTCGACAGCCAACTTCTAATGGATAGCCGAGGAAGATGCGCCAAACGATGGTGGCAACCGCGAATAGAAGGATGCCGCTTGCCATTAAGAGGGCGAGGCTGTTCATGAACAGTTCAGGACTTGAAAAATCTGCTTTGACAGAACTGTGGAATATTTGCCCGTCGAATTTGAAAAACCCAAAATTGGGTGGTGAGACGGTGATGTTCTCATTGAGCGGGAAACTAAAGTTAGAGTTGCTTTGATGGTTACCTCCACCGTTGCTGCCACTTGGCGCAAAGGGGCCGGAGATGTAAATGCCGCCTGCAATAATCATGACCAGTGAGACGGCAAAAAGTTGCCAGTAAAATTTGCGTAGGTTCACTTTTGCACGGTCTTTGAGTTCGGCTCGACTCCACATATAAGGTTGCCTCCTTGATAGATGATGAGGGTGATGGGTCTAGTAACAGAATAATTTATTTATACCCTAACGATATTGTAAAAAACCTATATGGTCAATATCCAATAAGGAAATAGTTAGCAAATGTAATAATAAGGAGAATTGTCACGTGTATTTACTTGAAAATGAACATCTTAAAATAGCGGCTTCCGAGAACGGGGCTGAACTTCAAAGCCTCTTTGACAAGCAGCAAAATAAAGAGTGGCTGTGGCAGGCGGACGCTCAGTGGTGGGGTAAAAAAGCACCTATTTTATTCCCCTTTATTGGCGCATTAAAAAATGGCGAGTATCAGCATGAAGGCAAGGCATATACAATGAGCAAACATGGATTTGCAAGGGATATGGTTTTTGAGTGTGTGTCCTCAAGTGACATTGACGATTCGTCGTTTTGTGATACTGCTATGTACTCGCATGCAGACGCCCTTACCTTTATTCTCGCCAGCACGTCTGAGACGCTAAAAATTTACCCATTTGAATTTGTCCTCAAAATAATCTATCGGTTAGAGGGCGCAAGTCTTGTGGTAAAACATGAGGTCGTCAATCAGGGCGCTCAGCCGATGTTGTTCTCCCTAGGAGGGCACCCCGCTTTTAACTGTCCAATGGACTCTGAAGATTGGCGTCTATCCTTTGAAGTGCCTGAAGTGCTTGAGACTTACTGCATCGACCTCAAAAATGGCTTAATCTTATCCGATAAAAAAGGCCTGCCAAGTAGTGGCAAGCCGTTGAATCTAAGCGGTGCTTTATTTGAAGACGATGCGCTTGTTTTTGAAAATTTAAAATCCAAGTGGGTCACCCTTGAAGGGCCGACACCTAAGGAGCAACTTCGCTTTCATTTTGAAGGGTTCCCTCTGTTTGCCATATGGTCGCCAAAAGGGCCGTTTGTGTGCCTAGAACCGTGGTTTGGCATGGCGGACTTTACGACGAGCACTGGCTTGTTGGAAGAAAAATACGGCGTTCAGCTGCTTGAAGCAGGGGCGGTGTTTAAGTGCCAGTATAGGATTGAGCTTGTGTCAGATCTGTCAAAATAATTCAATAAAATAGTGTCTATTCGTTGTCTTCATCCACCGGGTTTCCCACGGTAAAACCAAACCATGTACACTTTGCGTAAGGCACAAAGCCGCATTTTAGGGCAAGGCCAGGCGACTGCTCGTTGCCATCGACAATTTGAAGATAGGGGATTTCGCCCTCTTCAATTAGTCGTCGGCACAAATCGATGGTGACATCGACTGCATAGCCCTTTCGTCTATGATCTTCCTGAGTGTGCATAATGCCAATGGAGTCGTCTTCGTGAATCATTACCCAACAGATTGGTTCTTCGTCAATAAAAATGGCTGAGGACAGTCTGTTTTTTAAATTGTCGATGATGGCGTTTAGGCTGTGGCTGCCGCTATAAGGATAGTGCTGATCCACGAGTGGCGCCCATTTCGGGTCTAAAGGCACTGCTTTTGTCTTTTGGAGACTTAGGTCAAGTTTGTCTGATGGCAAGTAGTACAAGGTGCACTTATTGCGCCAGTCTTCTTTAAATTTGGACAAAATACGCTCACTGATGCTGTCTTCTACCCCTGAAAAGCCGTAAAAACCTTCTTCTGTAAAGGTGTCGCAGACGGCGTCGATGAAGGCATTATTCTTTGTATATAGGTAATTGAAATAGCCAGTGGTGCGAATGAAGACCCCCGTTGGATGATCAAGATCGTCGACATAAATTTCAGCTTTTGGCTCATATTTTAGCATGCCAATCATATTGAGGTTAAGAATTTCGTCTTGCTTTAAAAAGGATAAGACGGCTTCGGATTTTGGAATTTTTAGTAGGTTCATTTCATCACTCCTTATTTGTCAAAACTTTGCGTTACATATATAATAGGACACAATAGCAAATATTGCAATTATTCTGTACATATTAATTAATTTATCATACAAAATAAAACGAGGTGCAAAATGATGATTTCAATCGATTTAAACAGCGATCTTGGGGAAAGTTTTGGCACATGGCAGATAGGCATGGATGAGGCGATCATGCCCCTCGTAAGTTCAGTGAATATTGCAACGGGTTGGCATGCAGGCGATCCGATGATTATGGCAAAAACGGTGAAGGCGGCGGGTCTTCAAAAACTTGGAATTGGCGCTCACCCGGGTTTTCCGGATTTAATGGGTTTTGGCAGACGAAACATGGCGGTGACGCCTGAAGAGGCAAAGGCATATGTAATGTATCAAGTCGGGGCGCTAAATGCCTTTGTGCGCGCAGAAGGCCTGACGCTGCAACATGTCAAACCACACGGCGCGCTCTACAACATGGCGGCGAAGGATTTGAAATTGGCTCTAGCGATTGCGGAGGCGGTAGCGCTCATTGACTCGGATTTGATTTTGATGGGTCTTGAAAGCAGCCAAATGGAAGTGGCGGCGAAGACGCTTGGCATTCCCTTTGCCAGCGAAGTGTTTGCCGACCGGCGCTACCAAGAAGATGGCAATTTGGTGCCTAGAAGTCAGTTAGGAGCAGTGATTGAATCGGAAGAAGAAGCGCTAAAACAGGTTCTGCAGATGGTTCTAAAGGGACAAGCCGTGACGGATACAGGAAAAGTCATTGCGCTTAAGGCGGATTCGCTGTGTGTTCATGGCGACAACCCGCATGCACTCAAATTTATCGAGGCGATACGCGCGGCGCTTGGAAAAGAAGGGGCGTTGATCAAGGCGCTGAGACCTTTTGAAAGCGCAGGTGAGTAAGCGTGAATGCACGGATGGATTTGAAAAAAACGACTCAAAATAACCCGCAAATTTTACCAGTTGGCGACCGATGCCTTACCATCGTTTTAGGGGACTGTATTGCATATGAAACCCATCAGAAGATCAACCAACTCTGTCAGCGCTTAGAACAAGAACGGATTGATGGGATTTTGGAATGGGTGCCGACGTATGGGGCGCTGCTCATTGCCTATGAACCGGAGGTCGTTTTATTTGAAGCGCTTGTGCAGAAAATAGAAAAACTGATGGCTGTAAATGAGGCGCTTATTAGCACGGAGGCAGAAGTCGTGACGCTTCCCGTGTGCTATGGCGGCAAGTATGGGCTGGATTTAGCGTTTGTGGCGGCGCATACGAAACTGAGCGAAGCGGAAGTGGTTGCCAGACATGTCTCGGGCGACTATTTGATTTATATGTTAGGCTTTACGCCAGGATTTCCCTATTTGGGCGGTATGGACGAAAGCCTTGAAACCCCTAGATTAAAGACGCCAAGGACGAAAATTCCTGCAGGTGCGGTGGGGATTGCGGGCAAACAGACAGGGGTATATCCAAGCAGTAGTCCGGGCGGCTGGAAGTTGATCGGGCAGACACCTCTGAGATTGTTTGATCCATTTAGAGAGCAGCCTTTTTTGCTAAAAGCAGGGCAGCGGCTTCGTTTTGAGGCGATTGACGAGGCGGCGTTTAAGGCGCTTGCGGGGGAGCAGGTTCAAAATCGGGCGACTCTTGAAGCCGTGGTTCAGACGGCAAGCCTTCAAATTGAAAATGCAGGTCTTCTGACAACCATTCAAGATGCTGGGCGCTACGGTTTTCGCCAGTACGGCGTTTCTGTGGGCGGCGTCATGGATGCTTATGCGGCGCGCACGGCCAATTGCTTGGTCGGAAATTTGGAGACGGCGGCGGTCTTAGAAATGACGTATCTGGGTGTGGCTTTTGTCGCATTAAAGTCAGTCACAATGGCCTATACAGGGGCTGCTAGTGACTTTAAAATCAACGGACAGCTTAAACCGATGGACAGATCACACGTGCTTCAAGTGGGCGACCGAGTTCAGATTGGGGCTTTTACGAAGGGCGTAAGGGGCTATTTGGCATTTAGCGGCGGCGTGATTTGTCAAAAGGTCATGAACAGCTACAGCACAGACCTTCGCGGTGGGTTCGGCGGTTATGAGGGCAGAGGGCTTAAAGTGGGCGACTTGCTTTTGGTCGGGGGGTTAGAGTCTGCGAATAGGCTTGAGAAAAGCCTTGAGAGAAAGGGCGCACAGAAGTTGATTGACCCTTCTCTTAAAACAATGCCAGAGGGTGGCGTAAGGGTCATTTTGGGACCGCAGTCCAATTTGTTTTCACAAGAAGATTTGAATCGTTTTACAGAAAGTGTGTATCGTGTTACCAAAGACAGCGACCGAATGGGCATGCGATTAGACGGCGAAACCCTCTCACCAGAAGGGGGTGGCGATATTCTCTCAGACGGTATTGCCCAAGGCGCCGTTCAAGTAGCCGGTCAAGGCAGCCCGATGGTGATGCTGGCAGACTGTCAGACAACCGGTGGCTACGCGAAGATAGCGCAGGTCATTTCAATCGATTTACCGCTTTTGGCGCAGTTGAAGCCAGGCGATAGCTTAGCGTTTCAGTGGATTGACCTAGAAATGGCTCAGGCGCTGTATTTGCAGGAGAGACAGGCAGCTTTGGTGGTACCTGTCGGCAGGCAGATGCGCCTAAGCATAGAAGGGCATTTGTTTGAGGTGGAAGTGGAGGAAATGGTCTTAACATAGCGAATGTTGCTTTTCAATTTCTTTGCTTAAAAGATAAACGCAATATTGATTCATGCTAACACCCTCACGTTTTGCATCTTGTGCAATGTCTCTATGAAGGGATTTTGGAATACGCAGTCTAAATGAACCTGAATAGAGTTCTAATTCTTTCGGTTCAGGAATGTGAATACCCTCATCCAATGCCGTTTCAAACCAAGCAAGTTTTGCATCTTGTGCGAGTTGTATCGCTTCTTCGAGTGTATCGCCGCAGGTGAAGCAGCCTTTTAAATCGGGGTATTCAATAAATACAGAACCATCATCATCTTCTGTAATGATATAAGGATATTTGAGTGATTGGTAATAGTCGAGTTTCTTTTTCATAATGACACCTCCATTATTTTATCGATAACTCATCAATGATTGATATCACACGTTTAACGTAAACTTTGTTAAAGGGTTTATGCTTTGGAACCGTAAGGATATAGGCATTTAGCGTATAGGTATAGTGACTGGAACCACCTTTTGGTTGACGTTCTTTAAATCCAAAATCTAAAAGAATGGATTGAATGACTTCGAATCTTACATTTGTGGGATTGGTTCTAAGGCTTTCGACTAACTTGTCTCGTTTCGTCATAGAATCCCTCCTAATGTAATTATAAAAGGTTCCATATATGGTGTCAACGACATTAATAAATTGAAGTTAGAAAACGCAACGTATTGGATGTGAAAGCGGAGGAAGTATTTTGAATCAGTGGATAACAGCAGTGATGATCTACCTTGTGGCAATTAATGCGTATGCGTTTGCCATTATGGGCATTGACAAGCAAAAGGCAAAAAAAGGACAGTGGCGCATTAGCGAAAAGAACCTCTTGGGAGCCGCTTTTATAGGCGGGGGACTGGGTGCTTTTTTAGGCATGAAAGCTTTCCATCATAAGACCAAGCACAAACTCTTTCAATGGTTGGTGCCGATTTTTTTGTTGATGCAGATTGGGATTTTGGTGTATGGGGGCTGGGGTTGCTTTAAATGAAAAAAATCAAATGGTTTACTTTACTTAACAACGTGGTTTTATTTGCGCCATTGGCGTTTATGATCAGAAGCAATAAGGGTCTTAGCGGCTCTGAAATATTTATTTTGCAGGCGGTTCTTGCCATTTGCATTGTATTATTAGAGGTTCCATCAGGTTATCTAGCAGATCGGCTTGGCTACAAAAAGACGATCATTATTGCGCAAATAGCCTTCGTGGCATCCAGAACGGTTTTCTTGTTCGGAGAAGGATTCGGCATTCTTATATGGGATGTCATTTTCTTAGCGGTTTCGAATTCAATGCTTTCGGGTGTCATTGACGCTTACATTTACGAATCGGATGCTGAAAACTTTACTAGAGAATCAGCGAAAGTTTGTAATTTTGGGACTTATGGTTTCATAGGATCGAATATTCTATTTGCCGCAGTCATACTTGCGGGTGAAAAGTGGCTCATAGGCGGAACTTTAATCGCCAATGTGCTCGCACTTCTTATTGCGCTGACCATACCGGCAAGTAAATCGAAAAAGTCGCTAAAGAATCTAGACGATGAAAAAGCGCATTATCATCTTTCTGATTTCAAATTGGCCTTTAAACACACGCAATTTTGGGTGCTTAGTTTCTTAAATGCAACCATTGGCGTGGGCATGGTCATTTTCAATTTGCTGTTTATCATGCTCTTAACCAAAGAAGGGTTTCAACCAGCACTGTTTGGTGGCGTGATTTTGGTTTATGCCATTCTAGAGTTGGTTGTAAAATATACGGACGACTTAGCAAAGCGATTTGGTAAGGAAAGATGTATTGAGGCGCTGTTCACAGCGATTGGCGCGGTATTCTTAGGAATAGCAAGTATCAGTAATATTTCGGTCTTAATCGTACTGGGAGGGCTAGTCTTGCCTCTTTTGATTATGCTTTCGATCCTCATATCAGAAATGAACAACCAGTTTGTCGACGGGATTGGGCAGGAGCATCAGCGCGTGACCCTACTCTCTATTTTCAATTTGATGGGACGGGTATTTGAAATGGTGTTCTTCTTCCTGATCGCATTTGGGCTCAGCTCATTTAGTGTGATTTTTCTAAGCATGGGCGTTGTTTATATGGTTGCAACGGGGGTTGTTTACTTATATCAGGTTAAGGGTGTGGGAGAAGTGCAAGGTTCTCAAGAGAATTTTCATTTGGATGAAAGTGAGGAATGCTAAGAATGACGCATAAGAGAATTGCTCTAATTTGTTTGCTTGGATTGTCTGCCTTATTTACAGGTTGTATATATGATAAAACCGCTTCAAATTATGCAGGCAAAGACACCATTGTTATGGAAGGCGATCAAATCGGAATCAACAAAGCGTTTGTAATAAAAGAAACAGAGGGCAAGTTCTCAACGCAGTTCGATTTTAATGGAACGTATACCCTTTGGCAATTTGATTCTGTAGAAGAAAACTTAATTTTTGACTATGAACTGGAACTCAAAAAAGGCGATTTGAAATTAGTAATCATTGATCCTCAAAATAAGATTACAACTGTTTTTGAACAAAATGGTAAAGGTAAGATTACTGGAAGTGAGAATTTCAAACTCTCAAAAGGGCATTATAGAATGAAACTAGTGTCCAAGAGTAATTCTGAGGGAAAGATTAGTTTGAAAGTAAATTGTGGGACGGTTTCTGGTGGGGAATAATAAAATATTTTTTGGAAGGGGGTAAAGTTATTATGAGGAAACTCTTTAAAGCAAAAAATATTCTGTTATTATTTTTATTCGTGTTAGGATTTTCTCTAATGGGATGTGGTATGCCAAATCACGATAATCTTTATGATGATCATCAGGCATTAATTGAAAAAGAAGATTTATCTTCAAAAGAAAGTGCAGTAAGAAATCAAAATAATGAGTTTTACAACTGTTCTATAGAAAAAAGCAGTGGTATTGAAACTATTTGGACTTATAAGCCTCTCCAAGATAAAGTTTTAAAGGCGGAATATAACCTTTCTGTTGCTGCAGGTAGTGCCAAATTGGTTTTGATTAATGGTGCATGATAACGATTGTTGAAAAGAGGGCTGGAGAGAAGACTGATGGATTCGTAGAAATTCAAATTCCTATTCACAGCGGCAATAATCGTATTAAATTAGTTACAAAGGAAAAGGCCAGTCTTAATGTGGATTTAAAGATACAAGAGGGAATTGAGTAGTGAATTACTCGATTGTATATGGCATTGTGGCTCATATCACAATTAATAGCACGAATATGCTATATGGTAATTGGAAATATTCAGCCATACATGCGAAAAAAAACAGATTAACCCCTTTATTTTTATGAGATTAATCTGTTTCTATTTGAGCTTGTTGTGTTAGACCTGGTATAGTTTTCTTTAGAACTGAACCTCAACAAGCAAAGCTTCCATATAACGTAAATTATTAAGTTGCTGCCCCCTAAGAACCGCAAGCGTGTTCTGCGAGAAGTTTTTATGGTGTTCAATGGCTTTGGCAAAAGTCTGTATGAACGCCACGGCTTGCTCGGGTTTTAATCCCGTTTCAAATCTTGGCTCCGATGTTGTCTTCAATCCCTCTTTCGTCTCTAATCCTGTCCTTGTGCCACCACCAATCGCCACCAAATAAGTTCGAATCATCACAAAGCGTAGCGCAAGCATGGTGTATGCCTCAAAGAGGTTCTCGGATTCGGTAAACGGGAACAGATTTTTATACACAAAATTGATCAGGTAATTTTCCAAAATATAGCCGTGTTCGGCTTCAAACAACTGGTAAGTTTGATCATGCAAGCTCAGATAAGCACTGGGTTTGCTTTTTTTCGTTTTTGGGTCAAATTCGAAGGCCGCTTGCAAGGTTTTTGTGTACGCCACAAACTTTTGGCTGTCAATTTCAGAAAAAACTTTCAAACGTGCAATCAAATCGTCTACCCGATGAAGCTGCGTGGCAGCCCCTTCTAACGGGCTTATTGATAGGGGCGCAGTCCAAGTTCCCTGTCCTTGAACCAATTTAAAGTGGCTCAAAATTTCAGGAAAAGTATTTACCTTTTTATGTTCATGCGCTTCGCTCAGCGCCTCAAAAACTTCGCCGAGGTGAAGCAGTCGTTCCCAAATGGGGAAGCGTCTGTCGGACAACAAAAGAACGCTCATCTCGCGAAGAGCGTGGAAGTGCTTAACGGGGTGTTTTTTATATTGAGGCGATGTGGTTTGAATGTTCATATTGACAATGACGCGTGGTGGTGGAGTGGTATTTTCGACCCAAGAGAGCCCGTTTGGGTTTAATAAGACGAGTCTTGCCGCTTCGGGACAGGAGAGGGTCAGGGTGTTTTCAAGCACGCCGTCAATCTCGTTGCTCATCCGTGGGTAAGTCGCACAGACGTTTGAAAGATAGGTTTCGCCGAGCTTTGCCTGTGTACGGCAAAGGCCTTGTTCATTCAAAAAAGGGCAACGTTTATTTTTGCCTAAGGTAACCCTTGCGTAGTCAACGTCTTCGCTGAAAAAATAGGGATAAGGCTGAATTTTAGTTTTATAGAGCGTTTTCAATTCGGGGTCAGTGACCTTTTGATACTTTTGGTACGTTTTAAGGTCAATGTCCACATCCCAACCAATACAGCAGTTGTCTTCGCAGGTGCCGCCGATGCAGCTAAACGCCGCAAGGTAGTTGAGTGATCGTATGGTTTTAACATTATTTTTCATGGTTTAAATACCTCAAGGTCTATCATATCACCACGCCCTAAAAAAGAAAAGGACGCGAGCCTCTCAGCACACGTCCTGTAAATGAAACATTTATTTCTTTGACGGCGCCATGTGAATGGCTTCGTTGTTAAGTCCCATAATGGCTTCGTAGACAGACTCAGAGAGCGTAGGATGCGCATGCACCATCGGCTTGAAGTCTTCAGCGGTCATTCGTTTTTCGATGGCAATGACGCCTTCGTGGATCAAGTCAGACGCATGAGGGCCCATGATGTGAAGCCCTACGATAATGCCTTTGTCGTCTGCAACCACTTTAACAAACCCTTCGCCCTCGCCGAGCGATAACGCTTTGCCATTGGCACCGAACATGAATTTAGAGGTTTGATGATTGCCGCCAAAAGCTTCTTTGGCCGCGTCTTCGGTGAGTCCCACGGTCGCAATTTCAGGGAAGGTGAAGATGCATCCAGGAATGCTTGGGACTTCAAGGTGTGGATTTTCGCCAAGCGCGTGCTCAACCGCCGTAATGCCTTGGTGAGCCGCCCAGTGTGCGAGCATAACGCCCCCGAGAACATCGCCAATCGCATAGATGCTTGGCACATTTGTTTGATAAGCGTTATTGACTGCAATGCCTTTTGGTGTGTGTATTATGCCAAGTTCGTCCAGTGCAAGTCCTTCTGTATAAGGTTTTCTGCCTGTTGCGAGCAAGACTTTTTCAGCCTGAAGGCTAATGGCACCATTTTTGCCCGTCATGTGAACGGTGAGAAGGCCATCGGCGTTTTTTTCAATGCGCTCAACCGCTACGGACGTGTGAGATGTAATGCCTCTGCGTTTAAGCGATGTGGTGAAGCGCTTTGCAATGTCTGAGTCTAGCGCGTTCAGCAAATTCGGGAAGTATTCGGCAATTTGAATTTCAGTGCCAAAAGCGTTGTAAATCGTTGCAAACTCTACGCCGATGACCCCACCGCCTACGATTGCCATAGACTTAGGGAGATAGTCCATTTTGAGCAGATCGTCACTGGTGATGACCCCTTCCAGGTCTGCACCTGGAATTGGAATGATGGTAGGGACAGAGCCTGTTGCAATCACAATCGCATCGGACTCGAGCGTCACTTCGGATTGGTCACTGAGCGTTACCAAAACGGATGTTGGGCAGAGCAGTCTTGCAGAGCCCTGAACATACTCAATGGCGTTTGCACGAATGAGCTGCTCAATGCCTTCGCGAAGCTGGGTAGACACTTGGTCGCAGCGTTGTTTGAGCGCTACAGGGTCTACCGTGGATTCAGATGCGTTGTTGATGGCAAAGGTGCTGGCGTGTTTGAAGTGAGACATGATCTCCGCTGTGCGGTATAACGTTTTGGTGGGAATGCAGCCTCTGTTGAGACAAGTGCCGCCGACCAAATCTTTTTCAATCAAAGTCACTTTTGCGCCGAGCTGTGCGCCGCGAATCGCCGCAGTATAGCCGCCGGGGCCGCCCCCGATAATGATCAGTTGTTTAGTCATAGCCTACGCCCTTCCAAAAGAATATTTTAAGATTGGATTCTTAGCGGCCTGAACTTCGTCAACTCTTCTGACGAGCGTCGTGTAAGGCGCATTTCTAAGAAGCATAGGATCTTCTTTGGCTTCCTCGGCAATTTTGATCATCGCATCGCAGAAGGCATTGATGGTTTCAAGGCTTTCAGTTTCAGTCGGTTCAATCATAATGGCATTGTCGACGATCATCGGGAAATAGATGGTCGGCGGGTGGTAGCCGAAGTCGAGCAGACGTTTTGCCACGTCTAAGGTTGGCACTAAGTTTGTCTTATCTTTTAAACCGGCAAAGACCATTTCGTGCATGCAATTTTGGTCAAAGAGCATGAGGTAGTGATCTTTCAGTTTTTCTTTGATGTAGTTGGCATTTAATACCGCCATTTCGCTCGCTTCTTGAAGACCATTGCCGCCCATGGTGAGGATGTAGGCGTAAGCTCTGACAAGAACGAGGAAGTTGCCTGTAAAGCCTTTCATGCGGCCAATGCTGTCTGGTTTGTCATAGTTAAGTTCAAATGCGCCATTTACTTCTTCGACCACTGGCACGGGAAGGAAAGGGATCAAATGTTTTTTAACGCCGACTGGACCACCACCCGGGCCACCGCCACCATGAGGGGTGGAGAAAGTCTTGTGAAGGTTGATGTGCATGACGTCAAAGCCCATATCGCCAGGACGTGTAATGCCCATGATTGCGTTGAGGTTGGCGCCGTCGTAGTAAAGCTGACCGCCTGCTTCATGAACAAGCTGAGCCACTTCCACGATGTTTTTCTCAAAAAGACCAAGCGTGCTTGGGTTGGTGAGCATAAGGCCCGCCGTGTCGCTTCCAAGAGCCGCTTTTAACGCTTCTATGTTGACAGAACCGTCTGGATTGGACTTGATTTCCACAATTTCAAAACCAGCAACCGCAGCACTTGAAGGGTTTGTGCCATGCGCTGAATCTGGAACGATGATTTTCGTTCTGTGACTTTCACCCCGTTTGGCGTGATAAGCTTTGATGATCATGAGGCCGGCGAGTTCGCCGTGAGCGCCTGCTGCTGGTTGGAGCGTAAAGTCGTCGAGACCTGCCACTTCGCAGAGCATGCCGCTAAGACGGTGCATGAGTTTCAAAGCGCCTTGTGTGTGCTTGGTTGGCATATGTGGGTGAACATCTGCAATGCCAGCCATTCTCGCCGCTGTTTCGTTGAGTTTTGGATTGTATTTCATGGTACAAGAGCCAAGCGGATAGAAGCCGCTGTCTAGACCGTAGTTTTTGTGAGAGAGGTTCGTATAATGGCGAACCACTTCTGATTCTGTCACAGAAGGAAGCTCTGCCGGTATTGTTCTGACCATGTCTGCTCCAAAAATATCCGCAGCAGAAAGTTTTGGAACCTCAGAAGCCGGAAGTCTTGAAGCGATGTGACCTTCACGACTGAGTTCAAATATCAATTTGTCATAAAGCTTCATGATTACACCTCCAATGCGGTTTTTATCGCTGCTACAGCGGCGTCTGCGGCTTTTATCGCAGCGACCAAATCGTCAATTTCTTCTTTAGAGCGCTTTTCTGTGGTACAAAGGAGCATCGCATTTCCAAGAGCTGGGTAGTCTTTGCTCAAGTCGTAGCCGCCGATAAACCCTTTAGTAAGAAGCGTTTCGTTTAACTGAGCAATGTCTGTGTTAAAGACGAAAGGCATTTCTCTGAAATTAGCCCCTTCAAAAGCAGGTTTAACGCCGATTGTAGCCAATTGATCCTTTAAATAGCGAAGGTTAGAACCACTTTGAATGGCAGCTTGCTGAAGACCTTCTTTGCCGAGCATAGAAAGGTAGATCGTTGCCATGAGAGCATTTAAGCCTTGGTTTGAACAGATATTTGAAGTCGCTTTTTCTCTTCTAATGTGCTGTTCTCTGGCTTGAAGTGTCAAAACAAAGGCTCTTTTGCCGTCAGCGTCAACCGATTGACCGACAATTCTGCCTGGAAGTTTGCGAAGCTGTTTAGAATTTGCTGTCATGAAGCCAAGGTAAGGGCCACCGTATGCAAGTGGCGTGCCGAATGATTGGGCTTCCCCAACAGCAATGTCTGCGCCAAGCTCAGCAGGCGTTTTGCCAATGGCAAGCGAAAGCGCATCGCCAATATGAATGGCAAAGAGACCTTTCGATTCGTGTGCGATGTTACCAATTGCCTGAGCGTCTTTTTCGACATAGCCGAGGAAGTTCGGGTTTTGAAGCAGAACGCCTGCAACGGTTTTATCAAAGTTTGCTTCTATATAAGCTTTGTCAGTGAGGCCGTTTACAAGCGGTACCGTCACAATTTCAATGTTTCTGTAATTGAGATAGGTGTGAAGCACTTGACGGGTCTCAGGACTGAGGCCTTCAGAGACGAATATTCTATTTCGATTGGTGGAAGAAGTCATCATCAACGCCGCTTCAGCAGCCGCAGTTGGGCCGTCGTACATAGAAGCATTGGCAGAATCGAGGCCAGTCAGTTCGCAGACCATCGTTTGGAATTCAAAAATGGCTTGGAGCGTACCTTGGCTGATTTCTGGCTGATAAGGCGTATAGGCTGTATAGAACTCCGAACGAGAGATCAACTGATCCACCGCCGAAGGAATAAAGCTGTCATAAGCCCCCGCGCCTAGGAAACACGGGTAATTTGAAACGCCGATATTCTCCTTTGCAAGCGCGCGAATATTTTTTAAGATATCAAATTCTGAAGCGCCGTCTGGCAAATTGAGGGGTCTTCCAAGTCTCAAAACACTAGGGATTTCAACAAAAAGTTCATCGATTTGAGATTTCCCCATATAGTCTAGCATGATTTTTTTTTCGTAAGCACCATTAGGGATATAAGGATTCATTAGATTTCCTCCATTTAGCCGATAAGCGCTTCGTAAGCCGCAGGGTCAAGAAGATCGTCAAGTTGTGAAGCGTCCGTAATTTCGAAAGAGATCATCCAGCTGCCGTAAGCGTCTGAGTTGATGAGGCCTGGATCGTCTACGACCGCTTCGTTGACTTCTAAAATCACGCCTGAGATTGGCATGAAGAGGTCAGAGGCAGCTTTAACCGATTCAACAACGCCGAGTGTATCGCCTTCGCTAAAGGTGTCGTCTACTTCTGGAAGCTCAAGATAAACGAGTGAGCCAAGCGCGTGCTGTGCAAAGTCTGTGATGCCCATGAATGCTTTGTTGCCTTCGATTTTTAACCACTCGTGCTCTTTTGTGTATTTAAGTCCGCTTAATACCATTTTAAAATCCTCCTTAGAAAATAGGGTTGCCGCACAAACCATTTATGCCGCTTGAATGTTCAACTTAATGTGTTAAGTGTGTAAAGCCATATTATTTTTTATAATTTTTAGTCAAGAAACGCTTTGAAACGATTTGACCTTTAGCCATATTTTTGCGAATGCCGATTTGAATTTCAGTGCCAAGTGCCGCATAGTTTGCATCGATCAACGCCATACCGATTGTCTTCTCAAGCGTTGGAGACATGTAACCTGTGGTTACCACGCCAATTTCTTTGCCGTCTGCATAGACCGGGTAGCCATGTCTTGGAATGCCTTTGTCCGAAAGTTCGAAGCCGACGCTTTTGCGCGTAAGGCCTGCTGTTTTTTGAGCGAGCAGAGCATCTCTTCCGATGAAGTTCTCTCCTTCTAATTTAACGAACATGCCAATACCCGCTTCGAGTGGTGTAATGTCTTTGTCAATCTCATTGCCGTAAAGTGGCAGTGACGCCTCAAATCTGAGCGTGTCACGGCAACCAAGACCGCAAGGGAGGACGCCTGAATCTTTGCCAGCCTCAAGTATACTTACCCAAATTTTTGCGATATCCGCATTGGCGGTGTAAATTTCAAAACCGTCTTCTCCGGTGTAGCCTGTTCTTGAAACGAGGCAAGAAATGCCGTCGATCATGACATTTTCAGCAAACGTGAAGAATTTGATATTGCTAAGGGGATAGTCCGTCAAGGTTTGAAGCACTTGCTCAGCGATTGGGCCTTGGAAAGCGACTTCGGAAACATCGTCTGAAAGGTTGGTCAGCTGCACGTCATAACCTTTGGCATGTTCCTGCATCCAAGCGAAGTCCTTGTCTACGTTTGAAGCGTTGATGACAAGGTAGAAGCTTTCTGTGTGACGCTTGTAGACGAGAAGGTCATCCACAACGCCGCCGTCTGGGTAGCACATGCAGCCGTAGAGGATTTGATTGTTGGCCATAATGGAAACGTCGTTGGTGAAAATATTTTGAACAAATTTAGCAGCATCTTTGCCGACGACGTCAACTTCTCCCATATGGGATACGTCAAAGAGTCCAGCGGTTTTTCTCACGGCGTGGTGCTCTAAGAGGATGCCTGAATATTCAACAGGTAACTCCCAGCCCGCAAAATCAATTATTTTGCCGCTGTATTTGATGTGTTCTTCAAGTAGTGCGGTTCTTTTCATGAAGTAACCTCCTTTAAACAGGGTGCTGTGGGGTGCAAAAAGGGTTGCTTGGGGTATTAAATAAGCTGAAATCTCTTCAATTTATTTAAATAAAAAAGGAGAATGACGGCACAACAAAAAAAGTTGCGCTATCATTCCCCTGTTCTTGTACCTGAGAGATTCACTAGCCAAGGTGCGGTACTGCTCATTCACTTCCGCACGTCATTAGCTTATTTGCTCCGTCGGTGTCTATTGAAAGACTTTTCAGAGATCCATCCTGTTTGCGGTTATGGTGCCTGAAAGATTCCAAAGGTTTTAGCAGTGCCTTTGTTGCTTCTTCGGCCATCGTTGATTTTAGTAATTGTTAAAAAAATCTCGATGTCTTCCGCGAACGTTCATCTGGTCATATTCATTATCACAGACATATTACCACTGCAAATACCTAAAAGTCAACATTCATATGATAATATTTTGATTGTGATTAGAAAGTTTGATTTGCTAGAGCGCAATATAAAATTTTATTATTGTAATAATACTTGATTTATTTTAGTATTAGTAAATATAATATAAAAGTAAATATAATATAAAAGTAAATATAAAACGAATAGCATTAACTATATATGAGGAGTGATTGCCTTGATCTACATTTTAAACGACAGCACAGACCCCTTTTTCAACCACGCACTTGAAGCCTATGTAATGAAAACTATGGACGAAGAGGCGTTTATCCTTTGGCGCAACCGACCGAGCATCTTGATTGGTCGCAACCAGAATACGCTGTCAGAAATTCACTTAGATTTTGTCAAAGAAAAGAACATCGACATTGTGCGCAGGCTTTCGGGTGGGGGCACGGTTTTTTGCGATTTAGGCAACATTAACTTTACATTTATTACCCAAAAGAAGGGTGGATCAAACGTGAAGAGCCTGTTAAATGAAAAGAGTCCGTTAAATTCTGACCCGATGGATCAGAACAAAGTCGCACTAAATGGCTTTGAAAAATTCGCAAGCCCAGTCATTTCAGCGCTTCAGTCTTTAGGCATTCCAGCCACGTTTAGCGGTCGCAACGACATTGAAATAGATGGATTAAAAGTTTCTGGAAACGCTCAGTACCATGAAGGCAATAAACTTCTTCATCACGGCACTTTGCTTTATGACGGGAATTTGAAGGCGTTGGCGGGTGCGTTAAAATCCAAGTCGTTAAAATTCAAAGACAAAAGCATTAAATCGGTTGCGGCAAGGGTGACCAACATTTCCGAGCATATGACTGAGAAAATGGACGTGCTGGCCTTCAGAGAATATTTGCGTGAGCACATCATGAAAGTGCATGGGATTGAAAACGTTTATCAGTTAACTAAAGAAGACCTCATCGAAATTAAACGCATTCAAAAAGAAAAATTTGAGTCTTATGAGTGGAATTATGGGAAAAGTCCAAGTTATTTGTTTAACAATGAAGTGCGTTTTAATGCGGGTACTTTTGAGTTTCATGCCCAGGTGAAAAGTGGCTTGATTCGTGAATTGACCATTGAGGGAGATTTCTTTGGAGAAAAACCGGTGGACGAATTGTGTCAGGCGCTTATTGGCGTGAGATTTGAGGAAGCGGCGCTTCGGGAGAGACTTTCAGGCATTGAACTCAGCACTTATGTGTCTCAGTTAAGTTTGGAGGAATTGATGTCGGGATTAATGGATCTTAAAAATGAAAATGCTAGAAAAACGCCGCATAAAACGGCTAAACCAGAGTGGCTAAAGGTGAAACTTCAAGGTGGAAAAGAAACGCAGAAGGTTAAGGTGCTACTTTCAGAGCTTTCTTTAAATACAGTCTGCCAAGAGGCGAATTGTCCCAATCGTATGGAATGCTTCAACAAAGGCACGGCCACATTTATGATTTTGGGTCGAAATTGTACCAGAAATTGCACGTTTTGCAATGTGACACGTGAAATGCCGGATGCGGTAGATTTGGCAGAACCAGAAAAAGTGGCTGAAGCGGTTGAACGCTTGGGCTTAAAACACGCAGTGATCACGTCCGTGACCAGAGATGATCTTGCCGATCAAGGGGCAGGGCATTTTGCGGCAGTGGTAAACGCCATTCGAAAGCGGACGCCAAATGTGGTGATTGAGCTTCTAATCCCAGACCTTCAGGGTCGCGAAGATTTACTGGACATTGTCCTCGAATCCGAGCCAGACCTTCTAAACCACAATGTGGAGACGGTGCCTGAGCTTTATGCAACCGTCAGACCAATGGCTAATTTTGAGCGTTCTTTATCGGTACTGGCTTATGCAAAAGCAAAAAAACCGCTTTTGAAAACCAAGTCAGGCATTATGCTGGGTCTAGGAGAGACGGATGAACAAATAGAAGCAGCGCTTAAGGCTCTCAGATTGGTGAATTGCGATATTTTAACATTAGGGCAGTACCTCCAACCTTCAG
Source organism: Eubacteriales bacterium (assembly GCA_043770095.1). Lineage (GTDB taxonomy): Bacteria > Bacillota > Clostridia > Peptostreptococcales > Acidaminobacteraceae > JBGSUZ01. The sequence goes on along the minus strand of JAYVIR010000081.1, from coordinate 111,358 downwards.
AGTCGCATATTGGCGTTGTTGAGTATGTGCACCCAGATAAATTTGAGGCGTTAAAAGTGTTGGCGTTGTCTTTGGGGTTCAAATCTGTGGCGTCTGCGCCACTAGTGCGCAGTTCTTATCATGCTGAAGAAATGAATTTTTAGAAAGCGGCCTCGGCCGCTTTTTTTATTTTAACAGGTTACAATTTTGGTTTTTGGTTATTAAGAATCAAAAAGTGGTATAAAAAGAGTGTTGACAGTTAATTGTGCTTGTGCTATTTTAGAATTGTAATCATTACACATTTAGAGATAGTATAAGAATGTAAATGCCAACTATATAAGTTGAATTTATGTTTAACTGTAGGCAGTAACTACATAAAATTATGAGGAGGTTTTTAAAATGAAAAAATGGGTTTGTACGGCATGTAATTGGGAATATGATCCAGAGATAGGCGATCCAGATAGTGGTATTGCACCGGGCACAGCGTTTGAAGACATCCCTGAAGATTGGGTTTGTCCTTTATGCGGCGTAGGCAAAGACATGTTTGAACTTGTAGACTAACTCGTAATCTAACTTGTAAACTAGGGAGAAAATAATATGAAAAGATATATATGTACAGCTTGTGATTGGGAATATGATCCAAAAATTGGTGATCCAGATAGCGATATTGCACCGGGTACAGCGTTTGAAGATATTCCAGAAGATTGGGTTTGCCCAATTTGCGGCGTAGGCAAAGATATGTTTGAAGTGATTGAAGACTAGTAACAATATTTTGGAAGGGGTATCGGGGTAAAATGGATCAAGTTGAACAAAAGATAGACAATATTGGTGAATACCTAAGAGGTAATAGCATTAAGCCCTCTTACCAACGGATCAAAATATTTGAGTTTTTAATGAACACAAAAGAACATCCTACAGTAGACACCATTTATAAGAACTTGGTAATTGAAATACCAACGCTCTCAAAAACGACAGTTTACAATACGCTCAATCTCTTTGTAGAAAGTAACATTGCGCTATTGATTACGATTGAAGACAATGAAACCCGCTACGATGCGGATGTCTCTGTTCACGGTCATTTTAAATGTGAAAAGTGCAATCGAGTGACTGATTTTTCTCTTGGATTAGAAGAATTGATTGTTGGGGAACTTGCAGGTTTTCAAATCAGTCAAAAGCATGTGTATTTCAAGGGAATTTGTGACCGCTGCTTGGAAGCATTACACTAAAAAACGGTTTGGAGGAAAATCCCAAATGCCTAAAAAATTAGAAATCTATAAATGCGAAGTGTGTGGCAATATTATTGAAGTTTACCATGTTGGTGGCGGCCCGCTCGCTTGTTGCGGACAACCAATGCTACTCATGGAAGAAAAAATGGCAGATTCTGCGACTGAAAAACATGTACCTGTTATTGAGCGAATTGATGGTGGATATAAGGTAACAGTAGGTTCTACGCTGCACCCAATGACGCCAGAACATCACATTCAATGGGTTGAACTCATCACTGAATTTGGTGTGTTAACCGCTTTCCTTAACCCTGGAGATGATCCGGTAGCATTCTTCCACACTGAGGCAAAAGAAGTTGTGGCAAGAGAATATTGCAATCTTCACGGTCATTGGAAATCAAATTTATAGAAATTTTGACCTGCGTATAGTTGCGAAGGTTCAAATAAAGGAGCGTTATCATGATTAAACAAAGACTTGCAGATGTTATTAACGCACAAATTAATGCAGAATTTTATTCTGCCTACCTATACTTATCCATGTCGGCTTATTTCCAAAACAAAGGACTCCCAGGCTTTGCAAACTGGATGAGAGTTCAATTTGAAGAAGAGCAGTTTCATGCGCTAAGATTTTACGATTATGTGAATGAAAGAGGCGGCAGAGTCCTACTTACAACGTTTGAAACGCCGAAGCACGAGTGGACTAGCATTGTAGAAGCCTTTGAAGATGTTCTCACTCATGAACTTCACGTAACAGATTTAATCAATAACCTCGTAGACGTTTCTATTGAAGAAAAAGACCATGCGTCTAATAGTTTCTTCAAATGGTTTGTGGATGAGCAAGTTGAAGAAGAAGCGAATGTTGAGCAAATCCTTAGCCAGTTGAGATTAATCGACGGCAAAGGCGATGGCATTTTAATGCTGGACAGAGAACTTGCAACAAGAGTATTTGTACCACCAGTGATTGCATAACCTTTAGTATAAAAGGAGGGCTACCATTGTCAGAACTGAAAGGCACTCAAACAGAAAAGAATTTGCTAAAATCTTTTGCAGGCGAATCTCAGGCAAGAGGTCGTTATACGATGTTTGCCAAGAAAGCCAATGAAGAAGGCTATGGACAAATTGCGGCTCTGTTCTTAGAAACCGCTGATAATGAACGCATACACGCAGAAATTTTCTTTGGATATTTACCATCTGGTGAAGCGCTTGAAATAACAGCATCCTATCCAGCTGGAAAAGTAGGTACAACTTTAGAAAATCTAAAAGCTGCTGCTGGTGGTGAAAACGAAGAATATACGGAGATTTATCCGGAGTTTGGTAAAATAGCAGCAGAAGAAGGTTTTAAAGAAGTGGCTGCATCTTATCGATTGATTTCAATGGTAGAAGCAGAGCATGAAAAGCGTTATCTTAAATTAGCGGAGAATTTATCTAAGGGTGAAGTCTTCACGAAAAATGGTAAAGTCAGATGGAAATGCCGCGAATGTGGTTATGTTCACGAAGGTGAAACCGCTCCAGCCGCATGTCCTGTTTGTAAAAGACCTCAAAGTCACTTTGAAATTAAAGAGACCAATTACTAAAAGTCAGTTAAATTAAACTAAAAAGAATGACAATATTAAGCGGTGCAGATGCACCGCTTTTATTTTTACGCCAAAAAGGGTATTATATAAGAACGAAGGGTAAATACTAACCTATAAATCGTCGAATTAGAATATAACTTACAAGCGTAGATACGAGAGGAGCCACAATATGAGTAAAGTACCATTTAAACCAGGAACCATGGTCTATCCAGTACCGGCTGTTATGGTCAGTTGCGGAGATAGCCCCGAAAAGTACAACATCATTACGATTGCATGGACAGGCACAATCAACAGCACACCGCCTATGACGTATGTTTCAGTGAGAAAAGAGAGACACTCTCACAAATTAATTTCAGAAGCTCAGTCATTTGTTATTAACTTAACAACTGAAGACCTTGTTAAAACAACGGATTACTGCGGCGTTAAATCAGGCAGAGAAGTGAATAAATTTGCACATCTTGGTCTTACAGCGGTAGCAGCTGATAAAGTTGCAGCGCCGATGATTGAAGAGTCTCCTGTGAGCATTGAGTGTAAAGTGACGCAAGTGATTGAACTTGGTAGCCACGACATGTTTATGGCAGAAGTGGTTGCCATTCACGTGGATGAGAATCTCATCGACAAAAACGGAAAATTGCACCTTGAGTGGAGCAAGCCAATCGTTTACAGTCACGGCGAATACTATGGCATAGGCGAAGCGCTTGGACAATTCGGACACTCAGTTATGAAGAAGAAAACAATTGCCAAAGTAGAAAAAATAAAAGCCGTCGAGCAACGTGTGACTGAAAAGACAAAACTCAGAGCTGAAAAGGCTGCTAAAAAAGAGCAGGCAAGAATCGACTGGGAGACAAATCAAAAAGATTGGTATCAAGATAAGAGTAAAAAAGTTCGATTAAAAGAAGAACATAAAGCAGAAGGAAAACAGTATGAAAGACCATATATCCGTCCAGAAGAGTGGGAAAGAAGTCCGTTAAACCCTAAAAATAAACCTCAAAGCGATCGTTCATATACGCCTAGAACACAAGGCGACAGACCTGCAAGACCACAGGGAGATAGACCCCAAGGTTCAAGACCACAGGGCGGTTCAAGACCTCAAAGTGATAGACCACAAAGTGACAGACCTGCGAGACCACAGGGTGACAGACCACAAGGCGCAAGACCGCAAAGTGACAGACCTGCAAGACCGCAAAGCGACAGACCGCAAGGTTCAAAACCTCAGGGCGCAAAGCCTTATAATGCAAAACCGCACGGCACAAGACCGAGCAATTTGAAAAACAAGTCTGACAAGAGGGGGTAATGGTTCAATGAACCTTCACCTTACGCTTAAAAAAATACTCATAGTGGGGTTCGTACTTGTCACCGTAGTGACGGCAAGTGCTTGCAACGCCATCAGCAATATCACGAATAAAATTGAGGGTGCTCTTCTAGGCGATGATTATAAAATTCTCTCCTATGACGATTACGGCAATAACACCCTGACCATTCAAGGCAACCGCGTCAATATTGGCATTTTTGAGAATGAAGCCAATAGCGGTTCGGATGGGTTTAAAAGCGAAGTGCTTGAGATTACAATAGATGGCCACCAACTGCTGCATGTGGGTTCTACCGCCGTGTTTGCAGAACGGGGCGTCAAGACGGTTAAAGATTTTGACTTTGATTACCTAAAAGACATTACCGCAAAAGGCCTATCAACAGTCGTGCCACTGGACAGAAGCGTGAACAGCCTCAAGAACTTTTTAGGCGATGATAAAGTCATCATCATTAAATCTCAACTGGGCGTTGTCGTGGGCGTTTATCAAGGGAAAAATGTGACGGTTGAAATTCCGACCGATCTGCCCAAAATGACGCGTCTGATTGTAGACGGAAAATCGCTCTATATTTATCGAGCGGATTATGAAATTATGGATACAGCCTTGCTTAAGTGAGGCTGTATTTTTTTGCGTTTAGGCGTATCCTCTGTAATGCTTGCAAAATCGAACTTTTCAAATTGGGTGTTGATAAAGTATACTGGTAAAGAGATTAGACGGCGTGCGGATGAAGAAGGAGAATAGATATGAATATAAATAGGGTCGAATTTTTAAATTTAGAAACAGATCGGTTGCTGCTTCGTCAAATGAAAATAACGGACGTTGATGCTTTATTTGAAATGAGAAAAGAGCCCTTAATGCACGTCTATACGGATACAAAACCAGACGTAGATCAAGAAGAAACTATGGCTTATCTAATGAAAATGAATCAGGGCATTGAAGAAGGCAAATGGCTCATTTGGGCAATTGAAGAACGAGTGTCGGGACGTGTGGTTGGATCGATTAGTCTTTGGAATTTTGATCTTGAGCTTAATACGGCAGAACTTGGCTACGGGCTTGTGCCAACCGCTTGGGGTTCTGGTTATATGGCAGAAGCGTTAGGCGGCGTCCTTCGTTATGGGTTTGATGAATTGGGGTTAAGCAAGATTGAGGCTTATACGGAAGTTGGCAATGAGGCTTCTGTAAAACTTCTTAAAAAATATCAGTTTGAGAAAACGGGTCAAATTGAGGAATCGGGTTATACGAACGATCGAGTGTATTGTATGGAAATCTATCAATTGGCAAGGAGTCTATAAATGAATCGACTAAATCCATTTAAAAATAAAATTGCAGCTTGGGCTCTGTGGGTCTGTTGGTGCTTTATGATTCTAAAGTTTTCAAGCGATCCAGGAACGGTATCGGGTGCAAAGAGCGGGTTAATCTTAGAAAAGATAGTGGCGCTATTAACGACTCTTGGCTTAAACAATCTAAATCAAGACTGGATACACTTTCTCATTAGAAAAGCTGCTCACACAATCAATTATCTCTGTTTAGGTCTTGTGGCGTTTAATGCGCTTCGATTTGAAAAGAACCTTCCTTTATTAAAGACGTTAGGATTAGCGTTTGTAATGACGTTCAGCTTTGCAGCTTGTGATGAGGTTTTTCAAACCTTTATTCCAGGAAGAAGCGGGCAAGTAAGGGATGTGCTGATTGATGGGACGGGTGCAAGCATTGGCTTGATAGGTGTTTGGGTTCTGGGGTTAAGAGGCAACGGGAAATCAAAAAAATAAGTAAAACAACTAAGACGAAAGAGCAATAGTGAACCTGTTTATTTTTAATAGGTTGCAGTTGCTTATTTTTTTGTATTTAATTTAGGAATTTGTTGTCAGTTGTCTGTTGAGTTGTCTTGCAAAAAGTATGAATTGGGTAGTGTTGCCATTTGTGAAGCGGTATAAATAATGCTTTGTGTAGTAATTACAATATTTTGAATCTTGTGTGACTTGTTTTTAAAGATAGCTAAATAGGGATTGACCTTTTGAATAGAATGCGGTATAAATAACTTGTTGCGTGTAGTATAAATTGCATAGTTGTGTCGAAAAAGTTCAGAATATTTTGACATCTTTATGCGTTATACTAAAACACGTTTCGAGTAAATTGGGATACTCAGTTGAAAGAGGAGGGGACGTGTAATGAATAAAAGAAAAAATTCACAGCAATTAAGTATTTTATTGATTTTTGCATTATTATTCAGTAGTGTTGCACCGCTGAATATGGGGTTTGCAGAAAGTATTACGCAAAGTAGTGCAATTGCACTTGATGCACCCAGTGTAGCGACGGGTGGCGCGGTCGTTGTCGCACCAGAAAGTTCAACATCAGGAGGCGCAGTCGTTGCGCCAATTGTCATGCCGCCAAGAGAATCAACTATAGGTGATACTTATAATATTGTTAAGTGGGACATAACCGTAGGTGCTGACCTGATGAGCATTCCTGCAACTGGTGGCGAATATCAAGCAACAGCGCCATTATTAACAAGAGATGCATCTTACAAGGGTAAACCAACTTTTAGTTCTTCGAGCCTTTCTACAAACACGTGGGACAATGGCGCTGGCGTCAAGTACTGGCAAGCGACGTTTTCAACGAAGCATTTCAAAAACATTAAAATATCTTCATCACATAGATCCTCTGGAACAGGACCAAGAGATTTTCAACTGCAATATAGTCTTGATGGGGTGAGTTTCAATAACGTCGATGGTGGTGCATTTGTGGTTGGAAATGCGTTGCCACTTACAAAATTACTTAACGATGTAAATCTTCCAGAAGCAACAGGGAATCAAGATAAAATTTATGTTAGATGGTTAGTGGCTTCAAATACCAGTGCAGGTGGTACGAATGCAATTTCTTCTGGCGGGACTGGAAATATCAATAGCATCCTTGTGACAGGTTCAGAAATGGTGACCAATTTGACGCCAGTTTCAAACTTGTCCTCTGGATTTGTGGGTCTTGGAACGCCATTGAGTTTTACTAATGGCGATCCCGCTTCGGACATTGTGTATGCGTTAAACAATGACACTACTTACGTAAAGTATTCTGCAGATAAACCCGTTATACTATCGGTGCTACCTGTGACTGTAAAAGTAAAAGCAATCACGCCAACAGAAGAATCACGAACAAAGATGTATGTGTTCCAACAAGCAAAAGTGGATGCCATTATTCCAAATAAATTTAATGGGAAGATATTAGCAGATTCGATTATCACCCTTAAAAGTGGCTCTCAGGGCGCAATTATTCGCTATATCGTCACAAAAAAAGAAGGACTGTCTGATCAAGTTATTGAACCTTCAAAGGTATATAACGAACCTATAAAAGTGACAGTGGATATGTTCCCAGTGAAAATAGAAGCCGTTGCCACTATTGACGGTTACCTTCCTAGCAATCCATTGGTGTTAAATTACACTCAAAAAATAGTTGGCATTCAAAAGCTTTATTTTGGTCAACTACACTCTCATACAAGTGCTTCAGATGGCATAGGGACACCAAGAGAAGCTTTTGCTTATGCAAAAGAAGCGTCACAAATTGACTTCTTAGCGATTACAGACCACTCTAATTATTTAGATAAGAGTACGGCGCTCGGAAAAATGGACAATGATGTTATCGGAGAACTTGCAACGGGTTCAACAACGGTAACCAAGTGGAAAGATGGTAAAGCCGCAGCGAAAGAATTAACCGATGGTACCTTTGTGGGCATTTATGCTTATGAAATGACATGGTCGGGACAATATGGTCACATGAATACCTTTAATTCTACAGGCTTTGTGAGTCGTAATGATCCTCAATATGTTGTTCCAGGTGGCGCGGGATTAAAAGCTTACTATGATTTGCTTAAAGGTTATCCTCAAACAATTTCTCAATTTAACCATCCAGGACCTACTTTTGGTGATTTCCAAAACTTTGGTTTCTACTCACCTGAGATTGACAAGCAAGTGAGTTTAATTGAAGTTGGAAATGGAGAGGGCGCAGTAGGAACAGGTGGCTATTTCGCTTCATATGATTATTATCAAAGGGCTTTAGATAAGGGCTGGCATGTAGCACCAACAAATAACCAAGATAATCACAAAGGTAAGTGGGGCGATGCCAACACTGCCAGAACGGTTATTTTGACAGATGATTTTTCTGAGACGGGCATTTATGCTGCCATGTCTGAAATGAAAGTCTATGCGACAGAAGACAACAATATTAAAATCAACTATTCAATCAATGGCGAAGTGCTTGGCGCAGTGTTTGAGCAAAAGCCAAATTCGTTGGATGTAAAGGTATCCGTTGAAGATCCAGATCTTACAGATAAGATTGAAAGAGTGTCTATTATTGCAAACGGTGGCGTTGTCGTAGCGACTAAAGCTGTAACTGACAATAAAATTGATTGGAATGTAACATTAGACCCTTCTTATTCTTATTACTATGTTCGTGTTGAAGAAGCAGACAAAGATACCGCTGTAACAGCGCCAATTTGGGTAGGCGAAGTGACTAAAATTGGTATTGGAGATTCAAAAAGTGAATCAACGATGCATGTTGTCGGTGAAGAAATGAACATTGTTACCAATGTATTTAACAATGAATCTACTAACCTAAACGTTTCGAAAATTGAGTATGTTGTAGACGGTGAAGTGGTTGGAACAGAAACATTGCAAGATAGCATCGGCTCATTGACCAATAAGAATTACAATTTCAAATTTACGCCAAAGCGCCAAGGTAAATATGACGTAAAGGTCAAGGTGACGGCATCGTTAAATAAGACGGACTATAGCTTTAATGCGATTGTTAAGCTTGACGTCATCAAGTTGACAGATGTTGTCAATATAGCAATTGACGGGGCTCATAGCAATTTCTACGTTACCGGTAATTACAAAGATAGCGATTTAAACTTCATTTCAATCGCTGGAACAAAAAGTGTGCGAGTGACCCGAATTTTAACTGAAATTTCGGATGAAACGCTTAAGGGTATGTCAGCGCTTGTACTATCTACACCAGAGAGACATACATTCTCAGCCTATGTTGCAAAGAATTATACAGAAGCTGAATTAACAGCCATTAAGAAATTTGCAGATAATGGCGGGAATATCATTTTGACTTCTACTGGCGAGCGCTTAAGCGCTTACAACAGCAGTGTTGGAGACTTTGCTAAAGAGTTGCCTGAGAACGAACGTGCAGCGACTATCAGCAATAATATTTTAGCAGCAATTGGCGCAACTACTAGATTTAACGACGATGAAGTCGTAGATCCTACAATCACATCCGCGGATATTTTCAGATTAGCCTTTACCAATTATAACTATGCTTCGAATTCGCCTTTCTTAAAAGATGTACAAGGAAAGACAAATGAGAATTTTAGTTTCTACTCAGGAAACTCGCTAAAGCTTGATCCAGAAGCACTCACTTCCGGAAAAGTAGAAAAATTGATTACGGGTTCACCTACTGCCAAAGGTGTTAAATGGGCTGGAATGGCGACGACTAAAACGCTTAAACCAGATCATGTTACAACGGTAGCTTCTGGCTGCGCAGTTGCGCTTGCCTCTGAGAAATTGCCAGGCGGCGGATTCTTATTGGCTTCTGGCGTAACCTTCTTCTCAAACTTTGAAGTGAAAGTGGAAGTGGACAATTCAACAACACTTCAAAACAGTAACTATGCTATTGTAAGAAATGTACTAGATTTAATCAAACCAGAAAGACCGATTACACCGATTGCAACAGTCCAAAAAGGCGAAAAATACGATCGATTTATGGTACAAGGCGTAGTGGCTTCTAATGCAAGCGGCTATGACAAAGAAACAGCTTTCTTCGATTGTATTTATATCCAAGACAGTACTGGTGGCATTAATTTATTCCCCGTTGCAGGGAACTACAAAATTGGTGACACGGTAAAGGTGACAGGTCTTGTTGGCGAATATCAAGGTGAAAAACAACTCACGGTAGAGAGTATTGAAAAAATTGACGTGCCAGCAGTTGTAGTGATACCTACGACTATTACGACAAAAGAATCAATGGATTCTATCAACTTAGGCAAACTTTTAAAAGTGAGCGGACGTGTCGTTTCAATCATTGCAGATAAGAATATGCTCAAAGAAATTGTTGTCAATGACGGGACTGGAAATTCAAGAATCTTTGTTGATGGCTATATTACAGCAGGAATCAGCACGCCGGTAATAGCTGTAAATGATACCATTTCTGCAGTTGGTTTCTCATCAGTGGATACTGATGGAAGCAGACTCAGAGTGCGCGATCGTGCTGAAATTGTTTTGATTAGCAAGAACCCTGCTAAAGCAATCTCATCGTTTAACCTTAACGGATTTACACCAGCGATTGTTGGGAACATAAATGAATCTGCGAAAACGATTAGTTTGGTATTGCCATATGGAACGAATGCAAAAGTTTTAAAAACTTTGATTCCAAGTATTGTTCACGAGGGTGCAAGTATCAGTCCAGCGACTGATGTTGTAAGAGATTTTACAACGCCTCAGAGTTATATTGTGACAGCGGCAAATGACACGACCGCTACTTACATCGTGAGTGCGACTATTGCAAAAAATTCAGCCAAAGCGATTAAGTCATTTGAGTTTAAATGGCCACATCCAACGGTTGTGGGCAATATCAATGAAGCTGAAAAAACAATCACGCTTACGGTACCTTATGGGACAAATGTGAGATGGATGGTTCCTAAAATTACGCAAACGGGTGTAGCAATAAGCCCAGAGAGTGGCCACTCAAGAGACTTTAGAACCCCTCAATCGTATACAGTAAGAGCCGAAGACGGCACTACGGCTGTCTATGTTGTGACGGTGATTGTAAAACAAAATCCGGCAAAAGCCATTAGATCGTTTAATTTTAAAGGATTAACGCCACCAGTTATGGGTGTGGTTAATGAAAGTAAAAAAACAATCAAGCTTACAGTTCCGTATGGAACTGATATTAAAAATTTAGTGCCAAGCATTAATCATGAAGGCCAAAGCGTTAGCCCAATGAGTAATGCAGCGGCAGATTTTACAACGCCACAAAGCTATACCATTACAGCAGCCGATGGAACAATCGCTGTTTACGTTGTGAGTGTTAGCGTAAAACAAAATCCTGCGAAAGCCATTGAATCGTTTAATTTTAATGGATTAAAGCCAGCTGTAATTGGCAACATTAATGAATCACTTAATGTAATCACTCTTACTGTACCTTACGGAACAAATTTGAAAGCATTGGTTCCAACGATTACTCAAAGTGGTTCAAAGGTAAGTCCGCCTAGTGGAGAAGCAAGAGATTTTAGATGGCTTCAATTATATACGGTAACGGCGGAAGATGGGAGTAAAGCAATTTATCTAGTGAAGGTTTTTACTAAGAAAAAATAAGTTGAGAAGTTGAAGTGTATATAGCAAAAAGGGACATCGTAGACTTTACGATGTCCTTTTTGAGTTATTAATGTGTATATAAAAGTTACAAAATTAAAATAAAACAAAGAGTCTAGAGTATAAACTGGCGGATCCGTGTCACCTATAAGCTAAGAAGAATCAGTTTTCTGACTATTGTGAACAAGTAAAATAGAAAACTATTTTTTCGAAAAATTACTTTTGAGTGGGAGGCATAATGATAATGATTAAGAAAATGAAGCATAAGATCAATAAAGCCATTTCTTTGTTGATGATTGCCGCGTTATCCTTTACAGCAATCAATGGTGGTGAGTATGCACCTAAATCTGAAGTTGTCATTACGTCAAGTGCCAGTATTAAGGCGAAAGCAACAAAAGTGGATTTAACGGATAGTACAGAATTAACATTTAATTATTCTGTGCCAGCATTTGTTAAAATTAAAGATGCACGATTATTTCCAAATTCAAATGGAAGCCTTCTGGCAATGCGAATTGCAAAGTGGGAGATTCGCTTATTGTAGCAGGCATCAAAGAGGATTATTTTACAAATGGGAATATCTACACAAGTAGTTCGGCTGCTATCAAGGTCATGGGAACGGGTGTTGTGACACCTAAAGTAATCACAGCGAGTCAGATGACAGAAGCTGTAGAAGGTCAGCTTGTTACTTTAAAAATGCCAGAAGTCGGGACTAAACTTGGGAATGCATATTCTCTGATAGATAATACCGGAATTGCATATGCTAATATAGGTAAACTAAGTAGCAGTCTCTTTGAAGTAGGGACTCGCTTGAATAGCATCACGGGTGTTGTTAAAACCTATGTGGATATTAAGAATAATGTTAACATGATTCAAATTAATCCAAGAAACGAAGTTGATATCGTTGAGATAATACTGCCTAAGGCAAGCCCTCAATCCGGGCCGCATAATCCCAACAGATTCAACTATTTTTGATAGCACAAGAAAATCACTTGCAACCGAGTTTGTTTTTAAGGACCAATCATATTTTGTGATTGCAAATCACTTTAGTTCAAAAAGTGGTTCTTCGCCAGTATTTGGCACTGTACAGCCGTTCATTGACCCACCGCTTGCGAATAGAATTAAACAAGCAGAAACGGTGAATACTTTTATCAAACAAATTATTGCAACGAATTCCAATGCCAAAGTAGTTGCTTTGGGTGATTTTAATGATTTTGAATTCACAAAAGCAGCTAGAGCTTTAGCGGGCGCAGAAATGACCAATATGCATGATACACTCCCACTAGGAGATAGAGTGACTTACATTTTTAATGGCAGTTCTCAAGTTCTAGATCATATCTTAGTGAGCAAAAATATGGTTAATGCTTCTAACTTTGATCCGGTTAATATCAATGCAATGTTTTTGGAATCAGAAGGTCGTGTATCAGATCATGACCCTGTGTTAATTCAAATTAATCCAAGTGCAATTGCTTATGTGAAACCGGCAAAAGACAATGAGGATAAGTCAAACGTTGTTACGAAACCATCAACCACAACACCACCATCACCAACCACACCAACGCCAATTGACACCACCATTAAACCAATGACACAAGGCGAAGGCACTATCGTTAAAAACAGTGCTGGCGAGACAAAAATGAATCTTATGATTGAATCAAAGAAACTTGATGCTCAACTCAAAGATCAAACAACTACTAAAATTCAAATCAATGCAAGCGAAGAAAAAGGTTTATATCAAGTGACGGTTCAAATGAATCCAGATCTCTTCAAATCTGCTCAACTTGCAAATAAAAGTATTGAAGTCAAAACTGAAACGGCGCGTATTTCTATTGCGCCAGGTTCGTTAAACCTTCTTTCAGACAAACCGGTAGCACTTTCTGCGAATACAGTTGGTGAGATAGAAAAAACGGCAATCATGGGCAAGATGCCTAAAAATAACTTCGTGTCAGTAGGCGGATTTATTGATTTTGGTTTTGAAACGGTTGATGGCGTAAAATCGAATGCTGTAGAATTCCTCAAACCTATGGTCATCACAATGAATACTGCTGGTGAGCTTGTCTTCTCAGTAAATCATTTTAGCACTTACGCGATAATGGAATCCAATAAAGTCTTTAAAGACAGCGTATCATGGGCAAAAAATCCAATCGAAGTACTTGCGGCGAGACAATTGATCAGTGGCATTAGTGCAGATCACTTTGCGCCAGAACGCAAAGTGACGAGAGCTGAATTTACGCAAATGATCGTTGCAAGTTTGAACCTCAAAGCAAAGGATTCTAAAATAACCTTTAAAGACGTTAGAGCGGACAAATGGTATAAAAATGTGGTAGGCATTGCAGCAGACAATGGTCTTATCGTTGGGGACAAAGGAAACTTTAGCCCAGATGCGGAGTTGACTCGTGAACAAATGTTTAACATGATCAACAAAGCGGTTAAACTTTCAGGCTCAAAAACGGCTGAAATTAAAAGTACTGAAACGACAATCACTGGAGATGCAACACGTGCTCAAGCGGCAGTTGTTATTTATAACCTCCTTAAAGCTATGGGAGAAATTTAAGCTGATCTACTTTCATTAAAAATAAACAAAAAAGCGTCGATTTCGAGAGTGTTCTCAAGAAATCGACGCTTTTTCTATTGTGTCACAGGCAAGCTTAAAACAAAACAACTTCCCCCATCCACTCCGTTTGAAGCTTTCAAATCGCCACCCAAAGCAAGTGCATTTCTCTTTGCGATGTAAAGACCTAAACCCTCTCCTGGAATATGCCTAGAACTAGGCGCTCGGTAGTAAGGTTCAAACAATTGCTCAAGTAAGTGCGCCTCAATGCCTATGCCGCTATCAATAACTGAAATGCAAATAGCGGCCTCTTGATTTTCGGCGTGCACCAGTTCGAGGTTAACGTTAACCTGTCCACCTGCGGGTGTAAATTTATAGGCGTTGGTGAGGAGGTTGTATAAAATTTGAGACAGCAAAACACGATCGCTCACAATGGATAGAGCGTGAGGTGCACTTAGTGTCAGATTGACGCCTTTCTGTTCATACTGAAGGGTCATGCTTTTTAGAATTTTTTTGGCATCGGCAATCAGGTCAAAGTGTTCAAGTTTTGGAGAGAGGACTTCTTCGTTATAATCAATGACGTTTTTAATATTGCTAATGACATTCGTAAGGGTATTGATTTCGTGCAGGCAGCTTTCAAGACGGCTATCATCTGCATCCACGACCTTGTCTAAGATGCCCTCGATATGTGCCTTTAAAAGTGTCAGTGGCGTTCTGGCCTCATGCGTCAATTGATCTACTTTTTCCTTTTGAACGTTGCTTTGGAGTTTCAATTTTGTCGATAAATCTTGAAGGCTGATCTGGATAGCGCTGATTTCCAGTATTTTAGAATAGTCTTGGAAGTCCTCGTGTTTTGTTTGGATGGTGCTGGCATATTCGGCTGTTTTTCGAAGGTCGCGTGTCAATCGTTGGCTGATCCATCGGCTAAAAAATATGGAAAGCGCCAGCACAATGGCAACTGAAAGCAGTCCGCCCATTCGAAGCGCGGATTTGAAGAGCATGACGGACTGAGAACTCTGTATGGCGGCACTTCTTAAAATGACCAGATAGCCAATGACTTTTTCGCCTGTTTTCAAGGCAAAATAGTCTTCTTCTGTTGACTGAAAACGTCTGCCTCGCATCATATTCTGATGCATGCCCGTGGCAGTTTTATTGACGGTTAAGCGCTCAGTTTTATCGGCGGATAAAATTTGTATTTGGATGATGGGATCGTCCAAGTAGCGCGCCAAATCTGCAGAAACTTGCTCGGGCGCAACTTCGGGATGATTAAGGAGTGCTGTTGCAAAGTCGCTGATTTTAGTGACGTGCTCGCTATACTCAGTCTGGATATAGCCTTTAAAATAGGTATCCAGATAGCCACTGGAAATCAAGCTGTTTAGGCCCACCGCGAGGACGACTGTGAGTAGAATGATTAATGTCAATTGCCTTCTGATGCTCATAGTTGATCACCTCCAAAGACATAGCCGGCGCCGTATTTCGTTTTCAAATAACGGGGATTTTTAGAGTCGAGTTCAATTTTTTGGCGCAGTTTCTTAATGTGGGAATCGATATTGCGATCAAAGCCCTCATAATCAAAGCCGAAAGCGTCTTCAATCAGTTGTTCTCTGGAAAGCAGTTGATGAGGATTGGTAAAGAACACTTTCAAAATGGAAAACTCTTTGGTTGTAATTTCAATTTCGAGTTCATCCTGAAAGAGTTTTTGCTGCTTTAAATCTAAGACAAAGGGTGGCAGATAGAGGTTTTCATCTGTAGAGGGCAGCGCATAGGTGCGTTTTAAAATCGCCTCGACGCGTTTGACAAGTTCTTTTGAACTAAAGGGTTTGACGACGTAATCATCAGCGCCGATATCAAACCCACGAAGTCGATCTTTTTCTTCGTATTTAGCCGTCAACAAAATGACGGGAACGGTTGAAATCAAACGGATTTGCCTGAGGACCTCAAACCCGTCAATAATGGGCATCATCACATCTAAAATGACAAGCTGGGGCTTAAAATCGCTAAATTTGGACAGACCGTCGATGCCTTCCGAGGCCAGTATAGCCTCAAACCCAGCCTGCTCTAAGTATTTAGCGACAATTTCGCGGATGTCTTTTTCGTCTTCTATAATCAAAATTTTGTGAGCCATGAGCGCATCCTCTTTTCTTAAAGTTTCCATGTCTTGCATCGGTAAAACCATTTGTAACGCTATACCGTTTATACCCATTAAAATAGCGATGTAAAAGCAAGCGTTTTTCTATATTAAGAGAATAAAAAAGGCAGCGTATTTATTCACACGCTACCTTTTTATCTGTTTATTTCAGAAGCAGATTACGTTTTCTCAAATAGTCTTCTTCGGTAATTTCGCCGTTTACAAATTTCATTTTAAGCACATCTAAGGCTTCATTACTTGCGGAATCAGAAAACTTGTTAAGATTGAGGTTGTTCTTCGCAGTCAGTCGATAAAAGAGATAAGCAATTAGTACAATCACTAACAAACCAATAAACATCATAATAGGACCTCCATAATAGCCGTAGCTGCCGCCAAGGCAATGACCTCCAAAAGCATTTCCAAATCCCATCATACCACCTCTAGCAAACATCATACAAACCACCCTTTCATATTTAATAATTTAAGTATATATCAGAATTGTGTAAGAAATATGGTAAGTTGTTACCACTTTTCTACCAATAGACATGGTATAATAAGAAGAGATAAAAAATTTATCAAATGGAGGTTTTGAAATGAAAGTTAGAAAAGCGATTATCCCTGCGGCGGGCTTGGGTACCCGATTTTTACCAGCAACAAAGGCGCAACCCAAAGAAATGCTTCCGATCGTGGATAAACCCACGTTACAGTATATTATAGAAGAAGCGGTGGCTTCTGGCATAGAAGAGGTTTTGATTATCATCGGCAGAAATAAAAATTCAATTCAAGACCATTTTGACAAATCTGTAGAACTTGAATTGGAACTTGAATCAAAAGGAAAAACAGAGCTTCTTGAAGAAGTCAGACGTATTTCAAACATGGTTCAAATTCATTATGTGAGACAAATTGAGCCAAAAGGACTTGGACATGCGGTTCTCTGCGCGAAGAGCTTTATCGGCAATGAGCCATTTGCGGTACTGCTTGGAGACGATATTGTGTACTCTGAGAAGCCTTGCCTTCAACAGATGATTGAAACCTACGACGAGTATAAAACGTCTATTTTGGGCGTACAGGAAGTGGCTGAGTCTGAAGTGAACAAATATGGAATTGTGGACGGCAAGTTCATTGAAGACAGAGTTTACAAGGTAAAGGACTTGGTGGAAAAGCCAGCGGTTGAAGATGCGCCTTCCAATATTGCCATTTTGGGTCGTTACATCATTAATCCAGCGATTTTTGAAATATTAGAAAATACAAAACCGGGCAAGGGCGGAGAAATTCAGCTCACCGATGCGCTCAAAGAATTGGCAAGAAAAGAAGCCATGTATGCCTATGTGTTTGAAGGCAGACGTTATGACGTTGGCGACAAACAAGGTTTCTTAGAGGCGACAGTCGAATACGCCTTAAGAAATCCAGAGCTTAAGGATGATTTTTTAACTTATTTGGAAAAAATCATTGCTGAGCGAGGCACCTTATAATGGCTAAAATACTCTTAACAGGCGGTGCGGGTTATATTGGAAGTCACACGACGATCGAACTGCTGAGTGCAGGTCACGAGGTCGTCATTGTCGACAATTTTAGCAACAGCAAGCCAGAAGTATTGAGTCGGATTCGAGAAATTTCAAATAAGGACTTTGCGTTTTATGAAGCCGATGTCACCAATAAGGCTGACTTAGAAGCCATATTCAAAGCACATACATTTGACGCTGTAATTCACTTTGCAGGGCTTAAAGCGGTGGGCGAATCGGTGGCCGTTCCGCTTAAATATTATCAGAATAATTTGATGAGCACGTTTGTCCTCTGCGAGCTCATGCAGGCCTATAATATGAAAAAAATGGTCTTTAGTTCTTCTGCGACGGTTTATGGGCTCCACAATAGCTCGCCGCTTAACGAAGAAATGAGGCTAAGTGCAACCAATCCTTACGGTCAGACTAAACTAATGATCGAACAGATTTTAAGCGATGTTCAGGTCTCTGACCCCGACTGGGGCATTGTTTGCCTAAGGTACTTCAACCCGATTGGTGCGCATGAAAGCGGAAAAATCGGAGAAGACCCGAGTGGAATTCCGAACAACCTGATGCCTTACATTACACAAGTGGCAAGCGGAAAAAGAGATCATCTGAGCGTTTATGGGAGCGACTATGAGACCAATGACGGCACAGGCGTAAGAGATTACATCCATGTGGTGGATTTGGCCATAGCGCATGTTCTGGCGGTAGAATCGGTACTTGATAAAAAGGGTGTGGAAGCTTATAACATCGGCACTGGCATCGGCTATAGCGTGCTTGATGTGGTCAGCGCCTTTGAAAAAGCGACGGATGTCAAGGTGCCTTATGTCCTTACCGAGCGCAGACCTGGAGACATTGCGACGTGCTACGCCGATGCGTCCAAAGCGCTCAAAGTGCTTAATTGGAGCGCTAAGCGGGATTTAGAGGACATGTGCCGAAGTTCATGGCACTGGCAAAAGTCGAATCCAAATGGGTATGAGGCTTAAAGAACGGTGTTATCTCACGGTGTCCATGCCTTTATTGGCGAGGGCATCGGCTAAAATATTCATTTTGGTCAAATACGTAAATTCTTCATTGGTATACAATTCATGATTGCTAGCTTCCATTTTGGTTTTCCATTTGGCAATTTCAGCAGGCTTGGCGCCGTCTAAGTGACCTTTTAGTTTCAAAAAATCCACCTTTGTCTGGAGGGCAATTAAAGTCAACAGCGCTTTCCACAAATCCTGATTTTCGACGGGTTTTTTTTGAGAGTTCATCCAACCATTGCGCTGCCAATTGATATGCCAGCTTTCTTTAAAGCAATTCACCAAATAAGCACTGTCCGAATAGATCTTAACGGGGATGGTCTTAGATTTTAAGGCTTTTAAAGCTTCAATTACCGCCAACATTTCCATGCGATTGTTGGTGGTATTTTTTTCGCCCCCACAGAGTTCTTTGATTTGATCTTGGTAAGTCAGGGCAGCTCCCCAACCGCCGACATTTTCAGCGCTTTGATTGTTGGCACAGGCGCCGTCTGTGAATATGAGGATGGTTTTCATCGAGATATACTCCTTATATAGTTAATTTAGCTAAATAAATATTGTAAACTTAGTGAAAGAAGCTTATAATCAAATCATAAATATCAAATGTCAGAATATTAACACAGTTATCATACTAGATGAACCTGATGAGACTGCTCAATCTCTAATATATCACAAGGAGGCCATTAATGGATGCACTGGATCGACAAATACTCGAAATTCTACAGCAAGATGGCAAAATGGGCATTTCAGAGTTAGGGAGAATCATTGGACTATCAACGACTGCAACGAAAGAACGGGTTAAAAAGCTTGAAACGGAAGGTTACATTGAACGCTATAGCGCTGTGCTAAACTCGGAAAAAATGGGCTATGGACTAACGGCGTTTATTACCGTGCCAGTGGGCGATATCGATATTATTGAAATGGGAGAACGTCTTGTTGCCATGCCTCAAGTTCAGGAATGTCACAAGGTTACGGGAAGCGCGTGCTTTCTTATTAAAGTGAAGGCAGAAAATGCCAGAGGCCTTGAAAAGACAATTGACCAAATCAACCAGTATGCGAAGAATACCTACACTTATATTGCACTTTCAACCCTTAAAGAAACTTTGGAATTGGAAGTAAAATAGATTATATTTGCACATTATAAAAGGGGGCTTTATCGTGTTTAAGGATTTAAAGCAAGCAAAGGCATTTTGTATGGAAAAAGGCATTAAATTGATTGACTTTAAAGTTATTGACCTCGCAGGCAGATGGCATCACCTTACCATTACAGAAGGCAAATTGAACGAAGAACTCATGGCAAACGGCATTGGTTTTGACGGTTCAAGCTACGGATTTTTGACCGTTGAAAAGTCGGACATGCTTTTCAAACCAGATTTAAGCACAGGCTTTGTGGATCCGTTCATGGAGATTCCAACCTTATGCTTCCTCACGGACATTTATACCGTTGGCAAAGAGACAAAACGCTATGAAGGCGATCCAAAATACATTGCCGAAAAAGCGGAAGCTTATTTAAAAGCAAGCGGCGTGGCTGACGAATGCCTCCTCGGGCCAGAATTTGAATTTCATATTTTGGACCACTGCTCTTACAGCAATGAACCGCATAACTTCGGCGTCAAACTAGACAATGAAAATGCCGAGTGGCACTCAGGCGATGAATGCTGCAACAATGGTTTTAAGGTAGGCTACAAAGGCGGCTATCACGTGGATCTTCCGTTTGATAACAACTGGGCGCTTAGAAATGAAATGGTTTTAATGCTTGAAGAAGCAGGCGTTCCCGTTAAATACCACCATCCAGAAGTGGGCGGCCCGGGTCAGGTTGAAATTGAACTTAGCTTTGGCAGTACCGTTCAAATGGCCAATAGAACGATGATTCTTAAATATATTATTCGAAATGCGGCGGTAAGAGCGGGTAAAACTGTGACCTTTATGCCAAAACCTTTCTATAAAGAAGCTGGAAACGGCATGCACGTTCACATGATCATGTTCAAAGAAGGTCAGCCTGTCTTCTACGACGAAAACGGCTACTCTAACATGAGTGACATTGCCCACTATGCGATGGGAGGGATCCTTAAGCACTCGGCATCTGTAATGGGTTATACAAATCCTAGCACGAACTCCTTCAAACGTTTGGTGCCTGGTTATGAAGCGCCGGTAAGCATTTGTTATGCGACTGCCAACCGAAGTGCGGTTATTAGAATTCCAGGTTACGCCAATGCGCCAAATGAAAAACGTTTTGAATTCAGACCATCAGATGCGACTTGTAACCCTTATCTTGCTTATGCAGGGCTTCTTATGGCAGCAATGGACGGCATCAATACGAAAATTGACCCGGTGAAAGAAGGCTATGGCCCATACGATGTCAACATCTTTACCCTTCCAGACGAAGAGAAGGCGAAAATTAAGGGCCTTCCGACCTCACTTGACGAAGTTGCAGATCACCTTGAAATGGACAATGACTACTTAAAAGCTGGCAATGTCTTCACAGATGGCATTATTAGAGACCAACTCAAGCGCATACGCAAGGACTCAAAAGAAGTTTCGCTAGTGCCAACGCCATATGAATTCAAACTTTACTACGATTTATAAACCACTTTAAGAAGCGCTAATCACTACCATTAAAAAATTAACGAAGATAGAGCCTGAAAGTAGCAATTATTTGCTGTTTTCAGGCTTTTCACTTTAATTTAACAGAGAATGACTTTGTCTTTTCTCTAGCGAATGCTATAATAAGGTATTAATTTGAGCTGGCTTAGAAGTCAGTCGCGATCATTTGTGATCATTGGAGGAAACGTTATGCAAATTGCTTTAATAGCACATGATAAGAAAAAAGACGAAATGGTGCGTTTTGCCGTTAAATACAAAGAGGTTCTCATTCAACATGAATTGGTAAGCACAGGCACTACTGGTAAGCGCATTCATGACGTGACGAACTTGGAAGTGAGACGCATGCTTTCAGGACCAATCGGGGGTGACCAGCAAATCGGCGCACTAGTGGCTGAGGATTTAGTCGATTTGGTAATTTTCCTAAGAGATCCGTTAACGGCTCAGCCTCACGAGCCAGATGTTCAAGCGCTTTTAAGAATTTGCGATGTGCACCGTGTGCCGCTTGCTACCAATATTATTTCGGCAGAATTATTGCTTCAGGCGATGGATGGATTTGAAATTGACCGAAGAGCATTAAAGAAAGAATACTAAATAAAATGCTAGAAGAGGCAAATTCGGAGCCAAAATGCATAAAGCCCACAAGAAATACACAAAATTGTGGATAAGCTGTGGATAGTGTGCATAACGAATGTGTGTTCGAGTAAGAAAGAGATAGCTTTTAAGCCTAACACAAATGTTATCCACAATTTTTGTGTATAAATTGTTTATAACTTGTTGGTTTTCTATGAATAACTTGTTGAAAAGTGATTTGCACTCTGGATAACCTGTTGGTAAATTAAGATAAAAAGCCCTTGGCTTGGTTGCGTTAACAAATGAACCAATAGCTCTGGGCTTTTTATATGTATATGGAATTTTATACAAATTATGTTGTTTATTCAAATGGCAGATGCTCTATTTCCAAAAACTTTTTCATTTCTTTTATTTCCGCTGGCGTAAAGGCTTTAACGATTTCAATGGTACCAGCCTGAGAAGAAAGGTAATTGAGTTGAATTTTTCCGATGACATCGTGACAGAGCGTGGCTGTTTTTTTGACATGCACAGGCATGAAGCGCATCAGATCAATCCAAATGGCATCTACTTCTGGTGCCCAAGCGCCCTCGATGTTGCGATTGTCCACAACCACTCGGTCAATCTCTTCTCTGGTAATGAGGTCTTTAATGTGCTGAGAAATGGCTTTTGCTTCAAAACTGTTCACATTGGCAGTAGCGGTAGTCCAGTAAAGGGTATTGTTTTCTTGAATGAGTTTTAAGTCTTCTGGATTCACGGGTGCACCTCCTGTTAGATCAGTTGCGTTAAGTTGAATCTCTCATTCAACCATAAGGATAAAAAAGAAGAGCGTATAAAGCATACACGCTCTTCTTACCCCAAAGGGAATGTGATTAATCTTAAATTAAAGAGAGGAACTTTTCGATGTCTCTTTCCATGAGGCCAAGAGAGCCTTTCCAGAAGTGGATATCGGTCAAATCAATGCCCATAAACGCACCGACTTCTTTGATGGAAGCCTTTCCTGTAAGACGAAGCATTTGATTGTAACGCTCTACAAAAGCCTCTCCTTCTTGCTCATATTTCGCATAAAGCCCCATTGCGAAAAGAAGGCCAAAAGCATAAGGGAAGTTGTAGAAGTTTCTTGAAGCGTAGTAGTAATGAACTTTATTCATCCACATATAAGGATGGAGCGTATTTTCGTCGAGGCCATCACCATAGGCTTTTTTTTGTGCGTCTGCCATCAGTTCACAAAGTTCTTCAGGCGATAAGCTCGATGATTTTCTGTGTTCAAAAACGCTGCTTTCAAATAAGAATCGAGAGTAAATATCAACTATGATTTGATTATACCCTTGAATAGACGTCTCAACGAGCAGGAGTTGCTCAGAAGGCGTTGCCTGAGACATGAGCCTATTTTTGACGATGGTCTCGCAAAAAGTAGAGGCCGTTTCTGCTAGAGGCATCGGATAGCTTGCGTTGAGGACGGTTTCCTTGAAGACGTTATGTCCATGGAAACCGTGGCCAAGTTCGTGAGCGACGGTGATGATGTTGTTCATGCTGCCTTGGTAATTGCAGAGGAAGCGGCTTTCTTTAATGCCGTTAATATTTGAGCAGAATGCGCCGCCACGCTTGCCTGGGCGAGGTTCGAAGTCAACCCAAGATTCGTTGAAAGCTTGTCTTGCAAAATCGCCAAGTTCGCTAGAGAAACTGCTAAAAGACTCTTCTACAATGTGTTTGCAGTGTTCAATGGTGAGTTCTCTGTCACTGCTGCCCATAGGTGCAAAAATATCGTAGAAGGGGAGACCGCCCTCGTGACCAAGTGCTTTTGCCTTGCCTTTTAAATACTTTCTGAAAATAGGAAGCGCTTCTTCCATCGCGCCAATCAACGCAGCTAAAATGGTTTCGTCCATTCGAGATTCTTCAAGAGACATTTGAAGCGGACTGGCATAGCCCTTTTTGTCCGATAAGGTAACGACTTCCCCTTTGATGGCATTGATGGCTGCGGCAGAGATGTCAATAAATTTAGGGTAGGCGCCAAGTTCTGCTTCAAAAGCTTTTTTTCTGATGTCTTGGTCTTTGTTGAAAGCCAGGTTGCGAATGGCCGAAAGGGGCAATTCTTTAATAGCGCCGTCTAATTCAATTGGAATCATGGTTAGGCTGGTGGTTTTGTTTTGAAGCCCTTCCCAGGCGCTAGAGCCTGTTTGAATCATTGAGGAAATCAGCGATTCTTCCTTTTCGCTTAGAAGGTGCAGGCTGTCATTAATGCGCTCTTTCAAAGCAAATCGATGTAACTGAATGGTTTCTGATGCTACGCAGAGAGCCTCTAATTGGCTGGCGTGCTCCTTGAGCCAATAAATGAAAGCCACGCGCGGCGCTGTAAGTTTCGTGCCATTTTTTCGAATTTTATCGATCCACTGCTGTGCATTGTTATTTTTAGCATCCGTTGCTTGAGAGAGGTTTGCGAATGCAGAAAGTTTGCTGATCAGAGCGCCTAACTGATTTTCGATGTCAATATAGCGTTCAATTATGACTTGCGGTGAAGCGGTGTCATAAAATTCTTTATTTGCGAATTTTGAAAAATCGCAGATGAGTTGAAGATAAGTTTGGAAATCGATTTCGAGTTTGGGGTCGTCAAAAGAAAGGTAAAGTTGATTGAGGGACCACTGATATTGATTTGACATAATCGACACTCCTCTTTTATGATTAAGGTCATTTTAGACTAGTCACAAAGTGCAATAAAAGCTTCAATATCTTCAACAATAACGTCTAATGAATTTCTCCAGAATTCTCTGGTAGTTACATCAATGCCAACGCTGGCACAGACGTTCTCGATGCTCTCTTGTCCTGTAAAGGCCAAAAGTTTGTTATAGCGTTCAAGGAACGCTTGGCCTTCAATTTCATAAAGCTTGTAGAGGCCTTTTGCGAAGAGCAAGCCAAAAGCATATGGGAAGTTGTAGAAGTTAAGACCTGCAGAGTAATAATGACCTTTGTTAAGCCACATGTAAGGGTGTCTAAAATCTGCATCTAAGCCATCGCCATAAGCATCGGCTTGTGCCCCTAACATTAGGTTTTTCATGTCCTCAACGCTCACAGAACCGTTTTTGCGCTGTTCAAAGAGGCGAGACTCAAATAAGAAACGAGAGTAAATGTCAACAATGCACTGTCCTGCATCTTGAAGACCGCTTTCTAGAACGGTGATTTGTTCCTCTGGGCCAACCGTTTTAAGCGCTGCTCTGCCCACAATGGTTTCGCAGAACGTTGAAGCCGTTTCGGCTAAAGGCATTGGCACATCAATGTTAAGGATGGATGCGTCTTTGAGCATTTCATTGTGATAACCATGCCCTAATTCATGAGCCGTTGTAATCACGTCACCAAGGCTGCCTTTGAAGTTAAGGAGAATTCGAGATTCTTTTGTCTTTTCAACGCCAGCACAGTATGCGCCGCCAACTTTTCCTGCTTTTGGCTCAACATCAATCCACTGCTCGGTGTAAGCTCTTTTTGCATAATCGCCCATTTGGGTGCTAAAAGAATTGAAATTTTCAATAATAAAATCCATATTTTCTTCATAGGTATAGTGTTTTGAAGACTTGCCAATTGGAGCGAAGAGGTTGTAGAAGTGAATCCCATTTTCATTGCCGAGAAGCTGTCCTTTTTTCTTGTAATACTGACGAATCTTTGGAAGATATTCTTCAATGGTGCCAATGAGAGCATCCAATGTCTTTTGCTCCATTTTAGTTTTGAATAAAGCTTCTTCTAAAGGTGAAGCAAAGCCTCTTTTTTCTGAAGTTGTAAGCACTTCGCCTTTAATGCTGTTAAGGGCGGTTGCAACAGCGTCTTCGATTTGTTCGCAAGCTTTGAGCTCGGCTTCATAAGCTGCTTTTCGAGTAGCCAGATCAGCTTCATGGGACATCGCTCTTGCTTCGGAAAGGGTCATTTCTTTGATTTCATCGCCTAATTTTACTGGCACAATTAATTTAGAGGTCAGCTTGCTTTGAAGCATGCTCCAACTTGAAGAACCAGTGGTCATAAGCTTTGCAATGAGAATCTCTTCTTCGTCGCTGAGCATATACTTGCTACGTTCTTTTTGACGGCTTAAATAGAATTGATGTGCCTTTAAAAGTTCGCTTTGCTCAATAAGGGCATCTAAATTGTCTAAACTGCCAAGAAAACGCGTAAACTTAACGTCTGGTTTTGTGAGCTCGGTAATCATTTGCTCACCTTTTTCATAGTGGGTAATTGCTTCGCTGTCACTGGTGTTGACAGTAAATTTTAGACTGGCAAATCCAACCACGGTATATAAGGTTTCATAGAGTTTCATGAAGTCTGCAAGAATGGATTCAAGTATTTGAAGTGGGTTGTGACTGCCCTGCCAAGCGTCACACTCTGTGTTAAGCTTGATGGTAAGCGACTGGATAAGCGCCACATCTTCTTGGTACTCAGTGCTGTCGAAACTCGTATAAATGGTGTCTAAATTCCAATTGTAGTCCATTTTTCCCCTCCGCTAGAGTGTGCTTTTATGGCACATCATAAAGATAACCTTGTCGCACCACGACAAGGTTACTTAAGTAATTGTTTTTGTACCCTATCGATAAATTAAGTATAACATAAAAAATAATCACGTCATAAAAATTTTGTGTAACTTATCGAATGGACTGGAATCTTGGATTGCTTTGGTTATTTTGCTTTAAAAATTTCTTGTGTGCATACATACGCTCATCTGCAATCTTGACGAGAATATCCATGATCATGGATTCGCCAGGTGCTTCTGCAATGCCATAGCTGAATTGAATGGGAATGAGAAGGTTGTTATAATCAACGTGAACGTCATCAAAATAAGCGGCAATTTCTTCGAATGTTTGAGTCGTGTCTTCTAAGGTTGCACCGTCAATCAAGGCGATAAATTCATCTCCGCCGTAACGTGCAAAAACATCAGAGGACTTAAGGTGAATTTTAACACCATCGGCAAAAGCTCTGAGTGTCTGATCGCCAAGTATATGACCATAGGTATCGTTGATCTTCTTTAAATAGTTCAAATCCATAATAATCATGGTGAATTTTTTGTTGTGACTAAAGCACTTGGATTGAAAATCGTAAAAAACATCTTCAAAATAAGTTCGGTTGTAAATGTTGGTCAGTTTGTCAAAGCGTGATAAGTAAAAAGCCTTATCAAGTAATTGGCTATTTTTGAGAATGAAGGAAATGTGTGTTGTTAAAAACCTTGTTAAGTTGAGGTCCTTATCCGAAAAAGCATTCTCGAATAAGCTGTCAATATTTAAGATGCCATACAATTGCCCATCAAGAAAAATAGGTGAAGAGATGACAGATTTGGCTTGAGTTTCTACGATGGCACTGTGTCTTTCATAGGTTTCAGGTGCTAAAAGGGTGAGGTTATAGGTATCGATATTTCGGATGATCACTGGCGTAGAAGTTGTGTGACCGCCTGTAGCAAGCCAGAGGAAAGTCTCTTCTTTTTTTAATTCTATTGTCTTTAAGGTTTTAAAATCATAGCCATATGCGGCTACAAAATTAAAAAGACCCTGTTCGTTGACGATCAGAACACTGCCATATTCTGCATCTGGAATGGCTTCAATGGCTTTGGAAAGAATAAAATTGAGCATAGAGAGCTTGTCGATGCCGTCTTCATTAATTTTTAAGGTGACTTCATATAGAATAGAGTTCAAACGTTCTTGATAGATTAAACTTTGTTTGAGTTCGTTTGTATTTTGAGAGAGTGAGTCACTCATTTGATCTTTCGTTTGAGTGAGTTTAATGTATTTTCTATAAATCAGCATAGAAATAACACTTAAATAAAGTGTGCTGAGTAGAATTTGATAGATAAAATAATTGTCTTTTAAAAAGAAGTGTGGTGCAATGATCCCCAAAATAATCACAAATGAAATGGCCATCACAGATGAAAGGGTAATCATAAAGTTTTTATTCATATTGGCACCTGCCTTTTTAGTTGGAAATTTTCTTCTATCACAGCGGAAAGAAAAAATCTGATTAAGTCTAATTATACCCCATACTGAATCAAAATAAGAATATTTTTTTGGGTTATTTCGATGAATTTAACACTAAAGCTAGCATTCCTTAAGACTTTTTTAATAAACCTTTCCTACAATAGAATAAAAGCATTAAAGGAAGAGGTGAGAAAGAGTGGATTTACTTAATAAAATAACAGATCCAATGATTTGGATTATCGCAGCGGTCGTGTTTTCAATTCTTGAAGCAATTACATTAGGTCTTACTTCTTTATGGTTTGCGATGGCAGCAGTGGTTGCCCTTATTGCAGCTTTACTCGGAGCACCTTTTATTGTTCAAGTGCTTTTATTTATTGTTGCTTCAGTGCTTTTTTTAATGGTGACAAAGCCATTGGCAAAAGACCTTCTTAAAATAGGAGGAGAGCGCACCAATGCGGATCGTTTGATTGGAGAAAAAGCGTTGGTTATGTCAGAAATTTTACCATTTTCCACTGGACAAGTTAAGGTGAGAGGACAAATGTGGAGTGCTCTTGCAGAAGATGGAGAACCAATTGGTGCGAATGAAACGGTTTTGATTCAAAGCATTGAAGGCGTGAAATTGATTGTGAAGAGAGAATTTCCTAAAGCTAAGGCAACAGAAGATTTAAAATAATAATCACGACACAATAAATTGCTAAATGGGGGTATTTTAAATGGAATTAATCGCTTTAATTATTGTTGCTGTGCTGGGCATCGCACTGATTGTCAGCAACGTCAAGGTCGTTCCACAGGCACAGGCATATGTTATAGAACGTCTAGGCGCGTATACATCCACTTGGACTGTAGGTCTACATGTGAAAATACCGCTCATGGACAAAGTTTCAAACAAGGTTTCTCTTAAGGAACATGTTGTAGATTTCCCGCCTCAACCGGCGATTACAAAAGATAACATTACCATTAAAATCGACACGGTACTTTACTACCAAATTACAGATCCGAAGCTCTATTCTTATGGCGTGGCTAGACCGATGGTAGCGCTTGAAAACTTAACAGCGACAACTTTAAGAAACTTGATTGGTAATATTGAACTTGACGAAAGTTTAACATCTAGGGATTTAATCAATACCCAGCTCAGAAGCATCTTGGATGAAGCAACCGATCCATGGGGCATTAAAGTAAATCGTGTAGAAGTTAAAAACATTTTACCGCCTCAAGACATCTTAGAAGCAATGGAAAAGCAAATGCGTGCAGAAAGAGAACGTCGTGAATCCATTTTAAGAGCAGAGGGCGAAAAACGTTCAGCAATTTTGGTTGCTGAGGGTCAAAAAGAATCCTCAATCTTAGCGGCAGAAGGCGGCAAGCGTTCAGCAATTCTTAATGCAGAAGCTAAAAAAGAAGCAGCTGTACGTGAAGCTGAAGGCCAAGCGGAAGCAATTAGAATTGTACAAGAAGCGACTGCTCAAGGTATTGAAATGATTAAGAAGGCTGGAGCAGATCATGCGGTATTAACGCTTAAAAGCTTTGAAGCGCTTGCAAAAGTAGCAGATGGCAGAGCAACAAAATTAATCATTCCTTCTGATTTACAAGGCATGGTAGGTACTTTTGCAGCACTTGCCGAAGCGGTAAAATCAGATAAGACAGAAAAACCAGAGTAAACAATTAAGCACTGTATAAATCAATTTTTTAATTTGTAAAATTAAGGGGCAACCCTCAAAGGATGATAAAAATCACTTTGAGAGTTGCCCTTTTTCACTTTTTTGAATGAGTTTAACAAAAGCGGTTGGCAGTGCAAAATCTTTAATGTCTTTGCGAGTGACCCACTTCATTTGGGGCAAGTCGACAAAGACCTGTGTTTCGGTTTTAAAATGCCAGAGGGATAAATGCCAGATTTTGTGGGTAAAAACATGTTTCACGTGACCGAGTGGCAGCGGCGCCGCTAAAGTCACCGAAATATCAAGATATTCGCTGAACCAATCGATCAGTGCTTGCTGCTCTAGGTCGGGCGTTGATCCTTGTTCAAGTTCAATGGCTGGAAAGCCCCAGAGACCAGATAGCAGACCAACGCCATCCCTCTTAATTAACAAAATCTGATCGTTAAAAGTCAGATAGCCAACAGGAACCCCATGTTCGGTCTTTTTTTGTTTTTTGAGTTTAACTGGAACGAGTGAGACGGTTTGATTTTGAAAGCTTTTGCACTTGGTCGAAACTGGGCACAGGTTGCAATTTGGGTTCCTTGGCGTGCAAATTGTCGCCCCAAGTTCCATAATCGCCTGATTAAAGTGCCGCCTGTCCTCGGGCAGCAGTTCGTAGATGATTTTTTCAATCAGCGGTCTGGTTTTAGGATTGCTGATGTCCTCATAAGATTCATATAGTCTGGAGATGACTCGCAGGACATTGCCGTCTACAGCTGGAACAGGCGCATTGTAAGCAATGCTTAAGATCGCGCCTGCTGTATAAGGGCCAATTCCGGGCAGTTTAAGCATGAGGTTCAAATCGTTTGGAAAAACACCTTGGTACTCTGAAACGACAAATTTGGCGCACTTCATTAAATTACGAGCCCGTGAGTAGTAGCCGAGACCTTCCCAGAGTTTAAAAACCTCATCTTCACTGGCGTTTGCCAAGCTAAAAATAGTGGGATAAGCGCTGGTAAACCGGTTGAAATAGTCAATGACGGTGACGACTTGAGTTTGTTGGAGCATGACCTCCGAGAGCCAAATGCGGTAAGGGTCGTGATTGTATCGCCAAGGCAGATTGCGTTCATTTGCAAAGTACCAAGCGAGTAATGCATTTTGGAAGGATTCTATTTGCATGTGTATACGATTTCTCCTGACTTAAAGGTCGTGCGAATTTGTATGGTTGAGAGTTCGTGAGCAGGCATGGTTAACGGATTTCGATCCAATATGACAAGGTCTGCGACCATGCCAATGCCGAGGCTGCCTTTTGTCATTTCTTCGCCAGAGGCATAAGCGGAGCCAACAGTGTAGGCGCGAAGCGCTTCTTTAATGGTGACGGCTTCTTCTGGCAACCAACCACTGCTAGGGAAGTGGTTCAAATCTTGTCTCGTAACCGCGCACTGGATGCCTTTAAAAACATGATACCCTTCAACGGGACAATCTGTACCATAAGCCGTCTTGATACCTAAGTTTTCCATCGTTTTAAAAGCGTAGCTACTTGAGGCACGCTCTTTGCCAACTCGGTCTTCGACGATATGAAGGTCATAGTCGAGGAAGATGGGCTGTACCATGCCGATAACCCCTAAATCGCTCATTTTTTTAAGAAGAGGCAGGTCGGTGATTTGACAGTGGACGATGGCGCTGCGCAGAACGGATGAATGAAGCAGGTTTTGTCCTACTTCAATAGCCTTTAGTGCTTGTTCGATCATGCCATCTCCAATCCCATGGATAGCAACTGGGATATGGTTTTCGTAGGCCATTTTGACCAATGCGTTTAATTCATCTTGGCTGTACATTGGAATCCCACAGGTGTCGCTTTGGTCGGCGTATGGGGCTCTTAAAAAAGCGGTTCGAGCGCCAAGCGATCCATCGCCTAAAATTTTAAGAGGGCCATAAGAGAAGGCTCCAAAACTTTTTTGATAAGTGTAGCCGTTTTTAATCCAAGTTTCAAAGTGGCTGCTCGTTCGCATGAGGCTCTGTTCGTGGACAGAAATTTTTAAACGGCCATCTAAGCCCATGGTTTGAAAAGTCTCCAATATGAGGGCGCTGTCCTTCATTGGAAATACACAGAGGTCATCAGACTGAACGCTGGTAATCCCGCCTGAAAATAAAGCGGTCTGTGCGCGTTCAATATAGCCTGAAAGCACTTGTGCTCCAGGTGTATCAATTCGGTCCAAAAGGAGCGACATGGCATTTTCCCTGAGAATGCCTGTAGGCGTTCCGTCAAAATTAAGGTCAATGTAGCCACCATCGACATGCTGCGTTGGTGTTTCCCACAGACCAATGGCTTTTAATGCGAAAGTATTGGCGACGCCGATGTGGCCACAGGCGCGTCTGAAAAAAATTGGGTGCGCTGTGCTGATCGAATCGAGGGTTTCTCGACTTGGCAAAATTGGAAAATCAAAATGGTCTTGATTCCAACCTCTGCCAAGAAGCCATTCTCCCTCAGGCAAAAGTGTCTCTTCCAAAAACCGTTGTGACGTTTCGACCAAGGCTTCAAGAGAATTTACCAAAGTGAGATCCACTTGAAAGAGGGACTGTCCATAACCCAAAAGGTGCATATGGCTGTCGTTAAAGCCCGGCATAAGGGTTTGTCCTTCTAAGTCATAATGGGAAGCGTCTTGGCTGTAATCGGCATTTAGCGTCAGATAGCTGCCTTTAGCGAGAATGAAGCCCTGATCAACGACCAAGGCTTCGTAAATATTAAAATCAATTGGATCAATAATGGTACCATTATGGAACAAAATTTTCATAGAAGGCTCCTTAGGGGTTGTGTCTTAAATGAGGATATCCATAATATTGCCTGGATTGGTCATTTGTGCGATGTTGCTCAGGCCTGATTGAGCCGTATAGTTGTACATAAACGCTTTGATTGGCATTTTTGAAGTAGAAAAATCGGGAGAGAGATCGCTCATTGGCATTTTCAGAATTTGATCTGTCTTCCTCACGAGGTTGGAAGCAAAACTATCAAATTTGCTAAGCTCATTTTTAAGTGAATCAACTCTACCTTCTAATCCTTTGGAGAGTTTTTGGTCATCTACGACAATTTTACCGTCACTATTGGTGCTGAAACCGTCAATTTCAAGCTTATCCAAGGCTTTGGTGACGGTATTTGTAAATTGCTTTACAATAGATTTGGTCATTGGGTTGTTGCTGTCTTTATTGTCGTCGACAAACTTATTGAAGGAAGTTGCAAAATCTTTTAAAGTAGAAACCAGTGTTGCTGAAGAAGCTTGAATATCAAAGGCTTCAGCCGCTGTATTTGTAGCGGTGACCTTAACGATAATCTTCCCTTGTTCTAAGCTGAGTTGATTGGCTTCGGATTCGCCAGCTTTTCCATTGAGTTCATAAGTCATATTTTTAGCGTCTTCTTGAGTGTCACCAAGCTTAAGTTCGTCTGCTAATGTGCCTGAGACTTCAAATGCGGATGCTTTTCCGGTTTGATTAGAGGTAAGCGTTAATTTTGAATAGCCAGTTTCGTCTGTTTTGACCTCTGCACTCACGCCCATTTTGGATTGATTAATGGTTTTCGCAAGTCGAATATAACCCGCTTCATTGGTTTCACCTTGTTTCAGGGTGAAATTAATGGTTTGTGTTTTTCCGTTTTGCTTGATGCTGAGATTGCCGGAGATGTCACTGGTCATAACATCGGTTTGAACTTTTGCTATGGAAACATTTTTTTGAGCGGTTGCGATTTGAGACACTTTCAACGTTTGTTTGCAAAGGGTTGCGCCGTCAGTAGCTGAGACGTCAAAGGCTTTAGATTGTTCCACTGCTTTTCGGTCATCATAAACGGCACTCTTATTATTTGAAAGGAGCTTAAGGGTGTTGAACATGCTTTTGATATCCGGTTTAAAATTGGTGTCAAAAACATTTAATTTTTGGTACGCTTGTTGGTTGAATTGATCGGATAAAGAATTTTTGTAAGGAAACCCTGTCAATTTGGATGTATTGGCAGAGCTGCCGTTTCGTCTCTCCAGAGTCATTAGGTCATAATTACTCGTAAATCGTCCTAACACGTTATAGATACTCGGATTTACTAACATATACAGCTCACCTCCACGCGGTACAATATATATGCTATTATATACCCATTTATGATTTTTTTATTCATTTTTTCTTAAGAATGCATTAAAACATCGCACGCTACCTTGCAGTATAAGATAGCGTGTGATACATTATAATCAGAAAATCAAATCACAATATTGGTAAAGATAAAATAGTGATCGTAAAATGCGCGAAACCGTGCAGAAGGGAGTTGAAAAATGAATATTCAATTTAAAAAGGGCGTTCTTGAACTATGCGTTTTGTCTGTTCTCAGTCGAAAAGACTGTTATGGCTACGAACTGGTGAATACGATATCAAAAAATATAGCCATTTCCGAAGGCACAATTTACCCGCTTTTGAGAAGGCTCATGAATGACGGCTTGTTTACGACTTATTTAAAAGAATCCTCGGAAGGGCCGCCAAGAAAATATTATAAATTAACCGATGCGGGAAAACTTGAGCAAAAAGTTTTGGCAGAAGAGTGGCAGCGGTTTACTGAAGGGGTTATGTCAATTGTTGAAGGAGATGAAATTGATGGCTAAAAATAGTTTTTTAAAACAGTTGGCTGATCGCCTCAGATTCTTAGCAGAAGCAGAGCGCAAAGATATCATATATGATTATGAAGAGCACATTAATGCGGCAATTGAAAACGGAGAAGATGAAGCAAAAGTGATTGAAAAATTAGGCAGCCCAGAACTGATTGCAAGACAATTTAATGCCACGCAAAGTATTAAAAATGCAGAACAAAATAAGACGACGGGTAATATGCTCAGAGCAGTTGTGGCGACGATGGGGCTTGGGATAATCAATTTGTTTTTAATTGGACCCTTCTTTGGACTTCTAGGTTGTTTGATTGCATTTTATGGTGCAGCGTTCGGAATAACGCTTGGCGGACTTGTCTCGGCGGCGATTGGCATGTACGGATTACTCGGTGGCAACGTGGAGCAATTCATTCATTTGGGAAATGCGGTGAGCTACAACGTCGATGTCATGTCAATGGGCGTTGTGGGCTTAGGCATTTTTCTTGCGTCGATTGGGGGACTTATTGCAGTCTTTTCAATCTGGGGGACAAGATGGTTCTATAAGGGCACCATCGCCTATTTGAAGCTGAATTTAAATGTGCTAAAAGGTGAGCCTGTCGGGCAGAGAAAATAGGAGGCGTGACTATGAATCTTAAAAAAATTACCCAGTGGCTGTTCATTGGTGTCTTGGTAGGAGCGCTTATCGCTTTCGTATCGTTTAAAGAAGCGGCCATTAAAATTGACGGAAAAACCATGACTTTGCAAGAATACATTTCTTATGAAATTCACTCTCAAGAATAAGTAGTAATACTATTAAGTTCGAAATCATAAGAAAACTTAAAGGCGTCTCATTCTTTGTTAAAATTGAAGAAAATGAGTCGCTTTTTTGTGTGAATGATTCTCAATCGGGGTAAAAAGAAAATAAAAACATTAAAAGTAGAGGTGTTTCAATGACAAAATTCTATAAATTGGATGGTGCTCATTTTTATAATGCAATGGTTTGTGGCGCCTTAGAAGTGATGGAAAATAAGCTAATTTTAAACAAAATTAACGTTTTTCCCGTGGCGGATGGGGATACCGGGTCAAATTTAAGTGCTACGATGACGTCTATTCTAGAGCATATGAAAAAGAGTGAAAACTTGTCCGTGGTTGCGAACACGGCGGCTGAAGGAGCACTCCTAGGTGCTCGAGGCAATAGTGGGATTATTTTTGCGCAGTTTCTTTATGGCTTTCATATGGCTGTTGAGAACGAAAAGGAGATTGATTCAGGGGCCTTTATTCTGGCGATGAAAACCTCTTTGGCAAGGCTGTATGAGGTGGTTATGAGTCCGGTGGAAGGCACCATTTTAACGCTTATTACAAGTTGGATTTCGGCGATGGAGAGGCATCACCTTAAAGAGCTTCACTTCAAGGCATTTGTTTCTATTACGATGAAAGAGAGTTTAGAGGCGCTTGAAAGGACAACTGAGCAGTTGCCCATTCTAAAAGAAAAGGGCGTAGTAGACAGCGGTGCTAAAGGATTTTATCTTTTTCTAGAAGGCGTCAGCCAGTATTTAGTGACGGGAAATGTACCACAAATCGGAGCGGAAATCAGAGAAACGTCACTGCTGCCTGAACATAAGCATAGTCAAGATTTAGAGATCAGCGAGAATCGATTCTGCTGTGAAGCTGTTGTAAACGGCCATAAGATGGATGTACTGCAAGTCAAACGCACGATGAGCGGTTTTGGAGACAGCTTGGTCATTGCGGGCGGAGGTGAGCGCATAAGACTGCATATGCATACGAATACCCCTGAGAGCATGTTTTCTCAGCTTCAAACCTTCGGCAAATTGAGCCAAATTAAAGCCGATGATATGCATTTGCAAATGGAAGCCATCCAAGAGCCTAGATCAAAAATTGCCATTGTCACCGACTCAATAGCGGATTTGCCTGAAGGTTTTGCAAGAAAAAACCAAGTTTTTGTGATGCCTATGCAAATGGAGGTTGACGGTGTCGTTCATTTGGACCGAATCAGTCTATCGGCTAAACGGTTTTATGAGATCAATCGGCATTTAAAAGAACAGCCAACGAGTTCATTGCCATCTATTAAGCAAGTTGAGAGTTTGCTTCAATTTCTTCAAGAACATTATGAAGCTGTATTGGTTTTGTGTGTTTCAGATCAGCTCAGCGGCACCTATGAAATGGTGGCTTCTCTTGCTGCGTTGCAGCGCAAGCGGGGTCAGAAAATAGCCGTGGTCAATACACTTAAAAACTCTGGCGCTCAAGGCTTGTTAGTCGTTGAGGCCTGTAAGTTAGCAAGGCAGAAGATTAGTCTCGAAGCGATGGTCGCTCAATTAGATGTACTTATTCCAAGGACTCAGATTTTAGTGGCAGTAGATACGGTTAAGTATTTAGAGCGAAGCGGTCGGGTCAGCCACAACGTGGGTAAAATCGCCAAATGGATGAATCTTAAACCTATCATGACACTGGATAAAAATGGAAAAGGCAAAGCGTATGGCGGGACAATCAGTTATAACAGCGTTATTCTAAAAATAAAAAAAGCCATTCTTAAAGACCAGCAACGGTATGGGATTGAAAGTTTTAATATCGTTCATGGTGCCTGTTTAGAAAGGGCAGAAAAACTATCCAAAGAAATGGAAAAAATGCTTGGTATGCCAGCGGCGTATATTGCCGAAATTTCACCAATTGTTGGTGCAATTGCAGGAGAAGGCGCAGTTGCCGTCAGCTACATTTGCACAAAGTCGCGTGAATAACGAAGGAGGAAGATGAAAAATGCTATTTTCAATAAGTTTGATAGCCGTATATTTCTTCATATTTTTTATTGTGGCGACCATTATTAAAGACAACTCTATAGTCGATATGGGTTGGGGCGTCGGATTTGTTTTGGTTGCGCTTATGCTGCTGACTCAAAGCAAGGTGAGTGCGGCTCAGATTGTTATTACCGTGCTTACCACAGTCTGGGGACTTCGACTTTTTTACCACATTCTTAAAAGAAATCATAGAAAAGGCGAAGACTTTCGATATGCAAACTGGCGAAGAGAGTGGGGACGATTTGTTGTTCCAAGGGCATTTTTTCAAGTGTTTGTGACGCAGGGTCTGTTCTTGTTTATTATTTCTCTGCCGCTGATCTTGACCGTCGAACGAAACAAGGTCAGTGCAGTAGATGCGTATAATATTTGGTTAATGGGTTTTGGCGTATTGATTTGGAGTATGGGGTTCTATTTTGAAGCGATGGGAGATTATCAGCTGAAACTGTTTGTTAAAAATACCCAAAATAAAGGAAAAATTATGGATCAAGGGCTTTGGGCTTATTCAAGGCATCCGAATTACTTTGGAGAAGCAAGTATGTGGTGGGGCATCTTTCTGGTGGCGCTAAGTGGTGGCACTAGCATTGTAGCCATTATTAGTCCAATTACCATTACAATGTTGCTATTATTTGTATCAGGTGTGCCTCTTTTAGAGAAAACAATGAAAGAGCGCCCTGGGTTTAAAGAATATGCAGCAAGAACCAGTATCTTTTTCCCATGGTTTCCTAAAAAATAAACGGAGGTAATGAATGATGGATAATTTTTTAAGCTTTGTAAGTCTACGAAACTACATTGTCACACTGATTATTTTTTTGGTGATAGACATGGTTTGGTTGGTTTTTATTGCGAAATCCATTTACGATAAGTATTTGGGATACCTAATGGGTGAAAAGGTAAATTTTGGTGCTGCATTCCTTTTCTATGCCATATTTAT
Organism: Eubacteriales bacterium; assembly: GCA_043770095.1. Lineage (GTDB taxonomy): Bacteria > Bacillota > Clostridia > Peptostreptococcales > Acidaminobacteraceae > JBGSUZ01. The sequence goes on along the minus strand of JAYVIR010000081.1, from coordinate 73,628 downwards.
TCTAGGATTAATGTTCTTTGTCATTAATCCGGCGTTAGCCAAAGACAGCATAAAGTATGCAATCTTTGCGGGCGCTCTATTTGGGCTTGTCACGTATTCGACTTATGATCTGACCAATATGGCGACGATTAAGGATTGGCCTACGCTTATCACTGTAATCGATTTAATTTGGGGCAGTTTTGTCAGTAGTGCAACGGCGACGCTGGCTTATCTAGCGATTCGAGCGCTAAGCGGAAATAATTAACACCTAAGAGTCAGTGCAAAGTGTTAATCAGACAAGTTATATGATAAGCTAATGGATATAAAATCTTAAATTTTAAACAGGAAAGGATATGGAAGATGACCTTTTTGCTAAAAAACCTAGGCTGTAATAGCGGTTATCTGAGCCCGAAGGCGCTTAAAGACCTTGGTTATGCGTTTATAGAAACAAGCCTCGGCAAACAGCTGCCTTATCCGCGGATGGTGCAGAAAATTTTAGCCGATTTGGATGAAGCAAAGTTGATTAAGATGGACTATGCCATTCATTTGCCTGTGCATTTGTCTGAAGACTGGTTAGAAAAATACGATTGCTATGATGCTTTTTATTTGGATCCGGCTGAAGGCTTGCGCAATATGGCTTTTGAAATGCTAGAGGACAATCTTAAAAAAATGTCAAAAAAATATTTGCCTATGTATTACGTGATTCATTTTCCTGGAATTTATTCGCTGGAAACCTGTTATCCAGACGATTTTGAAATCGTGTTAACCAATGCATTACATCGGTTGTCCGAACTTGCAGAGCGTTATCATTGTAAAATAGCCTTGGAATACTTTGCGACAAATGCACGTTTTTCAGATTATAGACATTGGATTAAGGCTTTGGAAAAATTTCCGCGACTTTATCCGCTGCTGGACACGGGGCATCTTTATTTTAACTGCCATAAAAATAAAAATGATTTTGATGAAGTGATGAAAGGACTTGCGCCACATTGCATCGGATTTCACTTGTGGAACATTTTTGGGGAAGGCTATTACGATCAATCGAGCGCCTATCAAAAATACCACCATATCATTCCACATAAAGGACAGACCAGAGAATTAGGATGGGCCTTTGATCCTGAAATTACCATACCTTATTTGTATGGATTTGACAAACCACTCTTGGTTGAGGCGGGTCAACGGTTTAATGGAGAATCGTATTTTTTGGAGGGTCTGATTCAAATTATAGGAATGTTAAGAAAAAGTGAGTAATGTTAAGGATGTGTGACAAATCTTACAGTAAAATGACACTTTAATATTAAATGCGCTTTTTCCCAAATAGTCATGCTATACTCATATTAATAAAACATGAGAGGAGCGTGATGAATGTGGAAGTGGTTAGTTTTGTTTGTTTGATTGCTTTGTATAAGTATTTGGATTCATCCACCAAAAAAGAAGCCATTGTAATTGATGCTTATCAAGAACAAGCTGGGGAAGAAATCGCCTAAAAAAGTCGTGACTCAATGAAAAAATGAGACACGACTTTTATTTTTTTTGCTGAAACGGTATACTCTTAATGATGAGCACTGCATAATGGATATTTTGAACACTTGAGGGAGTAATATAAATGAAAAATAAATTGATTGAAGCCATACAATATTTTGAAGAAGCAAACTTTAGCGAACAATTAAGCGATATTTATGCACAGATTCCTGAAGGCTCTTGCAGCGGCTGTACGAAATGCTGCTCAGAGGCTGTAAATACGTTCTTTAGCGAGTATATTAACCTTAGAAAACAACTAGAAGCTCAAAACGAACTTGCGAGCTTTCAGAAGGCATGTCTCTACTATTATCTGACCGAACTCATTCAGCCGATGAAGTGTCCTTTGCTTCGAGCGGATGGGAAGTGTGCTGTTTATTTCCAGCGCCCTTTGCCGTGCAGGGTATTTGGCCATTTAAAACGTGAAGACTATGAAGCCAATTACAGTGATATATTGGCCAATAATAAGGAAATGGCGATCCAGTTAAACGAAAGTCTTCAAATTAAAGTGCCTGAATCTGTGATTTCAAAAAAAATTGACTATTGCGACTCTTTTTATAGTCCACAGCCGATGACTGCAGATGATCGAGATGCACTTGTAGACGAATTATTTTATTTAGACAGCCTGATGCTTTCAAGAGGTCTGCTTGATTTTGAAGAGATCAATATGAGCCTTGTTCAATGGTTTGCGTATGATATGCTCGGAAAAGAGGAAGCAACTCGTCTAAGAATACAGGTTTCTCAAGAACTCAGCAAAGATGGAAACTCAAAGAGCTTGTCTCAAATAATGGAAAAATTTTAGGGTGAAAATATATTTTTTTGAATATTGATCAAAAACTTATGAAAATACAATTGACAGACCAAATATACATACGGTATAATATTTGACTTTTTGGTGAATGGGTGTTACACTAAGCTTAGCGCACAATGAGGGGATGGTGGTTTTATGGCAACAAGAGCGACGTTATCCGAGATTAGAAAATCGGTAGAAAGTTGTATCGGTTCCAAAGTACTCCTTCGCACCAATAAAGGAAAACGCAAAGTTAGCGTTAAAGAAGGTATCATTGAAGACGCATTCCCGAGTGTATTTATTGTTAAAGTAAATGCAGGCATGGACACTGAACGCAGAGTTTCCTACAGCTACTCGGACATTTTAACAGATACTGTGGAAGTCACAATTTGTGACAGCGCACAGACCATTGACGTAAGCTAGAAAACAGTCACCTTCGTGATTGTTTTTTTAACGCATAAAATAGACCGCCGAAATTATTCGGCGGTCTATTTTTATTTGCGGCGAAAGCGCCGCAAATCCCTCGCGAAGCGAGGATGCGTTACGAGTGAGGCACGAAGTGCCGCAGACGAGTATAAATAGAATGGATATGTGAATCTTAGAAGACGCCGTAAATCCCTAGTGAAGCTAGGATGCGTTACTGGCTAGCTTTTTCGCGTTCGCGAAAACCGAAGCTTAGTATTTTCAAATTTAAAAAAATTTATATGCTTTTTAAAACATAGATATTCAGTACGCCGTAAATTCTAAAATCTAACAATTGCGACGTATCAGACAATAGGAAAAACAATTTCCAATTAATTGCATTTTATACTACGGATGAATATTCAGAAAACACACAAAAATCTGACGTTTTACGAATCGCAGTAAAATCAACGTATTGATATTGATACAATTATAGTGGTATACTTAAAAAAGAAAGACAAGAATGAATAAAATACCAAAAACTGTAAAGTGATGAGGTGTTCTTATGTCAAATGGATCAACGTTACAAGTTTACTCAGAAATTGGTAAGCTGAAAAAAGTTTTGTTGCATCGACCGGGTTTAGAACTTGAAAATTTGATGCCTGAAGTCATGGAGAGATTGCTCTTTGACGACATTCCTTATTTAGAAGTGGCTCGAAATGAGCATGACGCGTTTGCTAACATTTTTACCAATAACGGCATAGAGGTACTTTATCTTGAAGACCTAGTGACGGAGTGTATTGCAGACAGCGGCGTTCGAGCGGCATTTGTACAAGACTTTATCAATGAGGCAGGGATTCACGGAGACGATCGCAAACAAGCACTCAATGAACTGTTTTCGTCTTTCAAAGACCATCGTGAAATGGTAGACAAGATGATGGCCGGCATCAGAAAAGAAGAAATCGTGTTTTCAAAGAAATCGTCGCTCTCAGACTTATTAGAGGACGAATATCCGTTCATTGTTGACCCAATGCCAAATCTTTATTTTACGCGCGACCCGTTTGCGACAATCGGTACCGGGATTTCGCTAAATCGCATGAGAACAACGACCAGACGCAGAGAAACACTTTTTGCGAAGTACATATTTGAGCACCACAAAGATTTTAAACGACCTGACGTTAAGTATTGGTATAACCGAAATGAAGAATTCTCCATCGAAGGTGGCGATATTCTCATTCTTAACGAGAAAATATTGGCGGTCGGCATTTCTCAAAGAACCGATTCGGAGGCGATTGAAAGACTTGCAAAGAGCATTTTTGCCGACGGAGAGAGCTTTGAAACCATATTGGCATTTGATATTCCTAAATCTAGAGCGTATATGCATCTAGACACCGTCTTTACGATGGTCGATTTCGATAAATTTACGATTCACCCTGAAATTGAAGGGCCGCTTACGGTATATTCCATTACTAAAAAAGCAAATGGCGCCTTTGACATTGAAAAAGAGACCATGATTTTGGAAAATATTTTGAAGAAATACCTTGAGCTTGAAGAAGTGACGCTTGTTCGCTGTGGCGGAAAAAGAGGCATTGACGCAGGAAGAGAGCAGTGGAATGATGGCTCGAACACTTTAGCCATTGCACCGGGAGAAGTCATTGTTTACTCTAGAAACCATGTGACAAATAAATTGTTGGTTGAAGAAGGCATCAAAATACATGTTATGCCTTCAAGCGAACTTTCAAGAGGCAGAGGCGGCCCAAGATGCATGTCGATGCCACTCATTCGAGAAAGTATAATCCGTTAAAAATAATTGTGGAAATTTCACAAATTACTTAATTAGGAGGACATAATCATGCCAGTTAATCTCAGAGGAAGACATTTTTTAACCCTAAAGGATTTTTCAACACAAGAAATACAATATATGCTCGACTTGGCAAGAGACCTTAAAGCTAAAAAACGTTCAGGCATTCGTACCAAACTGTTAGATGGCAAAAACATTTGCTTGATTTTCGAAAAGACATCGACTAGAACGCGCTGTGCTTTTGAAGTGGCGGCATTTGACGAAGGTGCGCATGTTACTTTCCTCACAAATAGCCAAATGGGCAAAAAAGAATCTATTGAGGATACAGCAAAAGTACTTGGTCGTTTCTATGACGGCATTGAGTTCAGAGGCTACGCGCAGGAAACTGTAGAGGCTTTGGCGGAGCATGCGGGAGTTCCGGTTTGGAACGGGTTAACCGATTTGGATCATCCAACGCAAATTCTCGCAGACTTCCTTACCGTTCAAGAACACGTATTTAAACCTTTAAATAAAGTGAAGTTCGTCTATGTAGGCGATGCAAGAAATAACATGGGCAATGCGCTGTTGATTGGCTGTGCTAAAATGGGCATGCATTATGTGGCGTTGGCACCGAAGGAGCTCTTTACAGACGAAGCCTTGGTTGCAGAAATGAGAGAAGTGGCAAAAGAGACGGGTGCTATTATTGAAATCACAGATGATTTTAATGCCGTAAAAGGCGCAGACGTTCTTTATACAGACGTGTGGGTATCAATGGGTGAAGAACATTTATACGAAGAGCGCATTAAACAATTGAAAGCCTACCAAGTAAATATGGAACTTATCAATAAAACGGAAAATCCGGATGTAATCTTCTTACACTGCTTGCCAGCGTACCATGACACCATGACGGATGTTGGCATAGAAGTTTCTACAAAATTTGGATTAGAAGGTCTTGAAGTAACGGATGAAGTCTTTAGAAGCAAACACTCTAAAGTTTTTGACGAAGCAGAAAACCGCATGCATACCATTAAAGCGGTTATGGTAGCGACAATCGGAAATATCTAGTCCACAATTGGGGGAAGGGGTCATGAAGATGAAAGACAAAATTGTCGTAGCGCTTGGTGGCAACGCATTAGGCGATTCACCGGCTGAACAGATAAAACTTGTGAAAAGTACTGCCAAACCTATTGTTGATTTAATTGAAGAGGGTCATGAGGTTATATTGGTTCATGGAAATGGCCCGCAGGTCGGAATGATTAATTTGGCGATGGAAACTGGTGCTCAGCACAATGAAAAAATACCCGAAATGCCATTTCCTGAGTGTGGGTCTATGAGCCAAGGCTACATTGGCTATCACCTTCAAAATGCCATTCGCGAAGAATTGCTTAATCGAAATATGAACATACCAGTTGCGACGGTTGTGACCCAAGTAATTGTCGACGAATTCGATCCGGCATTCCAAAATCCGACCAAGCCAATTGGCGCATTCTATACCAAAGAAGAATCCGATCATTTGGCCAAAGAGAAAGGGTTTACAATGATTGAAGATGCAGGTCGCGGTTATAGACGCGTGGTTGCCTCTCCAATGCCTTTAGATGTGGTAGAGAAGGAAACGGTCAGAACATTGGTTGAGAATGGTCATATTGTCATTACAGGCGGCGGCGGGGGTATTCCTGTCATCGTCAAAGGCAACCAATTGATTGGCGTGCCAGCGGTCATCGACAAAGATTTTGCCAGCGCCAAGATAGCGGAACTTCTTGAAGCGGACTACTTGATTATTTTGACGGCTGTAGAGAAAGTTGCCATTCATTATGGAAAACCAGAAGAACAATGGCTTTCTACACTTTCAATTGCTCAGGCCAAACAATATATTGAAGAAGGTCATTTTGCGCCAGGTTCTATGCTTCCAAAAGTTAAAGCGGCCATTCAGTTTGCACAGTCGATGCCGGGCCGAAAGGCTCTGATTACTTCTCTTGAGAAAGCGAAGGAAGGTATTGACGGCTTGACGGGAACGGTCATTGTACTCTAAAACGTTTTTTTAGAAAGATTCATTTTTAAAAATCTATATTGTTTACGTGAATAACCTTGCTGGTGACTCGTCTAAGTTGCTGGTAGGGTTATTTTTAGTTATAGGGCAAAAAAGGAAAAAAGCTAAGGAGGGTAGGCCTTAGCTTTTTATGAGGGTAGTTCTCTGAAATCAAGTAAAATAAGATTTCGGATATCAATTGGCATGTCAGATAAGAGTTGCAATCGATAATCAATATCGTTTACAATTATTATTATACACGCTTAAAGGATAAATGCAATATTTTTCGAAAGAATAGATTATTTTTCAAAAAAATATTATAATAGTACAGAATGTATTTTGTATAATGTATTTAAATGCGGTTGATTATATAAGTTGTACAGATAGAACGCTTTGCACAACGCTTTCATTAAGGTAATAAATTGAATCTTTAATTCAACTTATATAGTCTTCTGTGTTTTTTTGAAGATATTATTTAGAGGTGATGCATTTGGAATCAATCATGGAAAAATCAAGAGCAAAGATAAACCTTTCACTGGATATTTTAGGGATTCTCCCTAATGGCTATCATGAAGTTGAAATGATCATGCAGCAAATTGATCTTTATGACCTTGTGAGCGTCTCTCATATTCCAGAGGGAATTGAAATTACTAGCAACCTTTATTATTTGCCGACGGATCAAACGAACATCGCTTGGAAGGCGGCAAATTTATTAATCGAAACTTATGGGATTCAGTCAGGTGTAAAAATCCATTTGGAAAAACGCGTTCCTGTTGCGGCCGGACTTGCAGGCGGAAGCGCCAATGCGGCGGCGGTCATGCGCGCAATGAATCGATTGTTCGAACTTGATTTGAGCAAGGAAGAAATGATGGCACATGGTTTAACCTTGGGTGCGGATGTCCCATTTTGTTTTTTAGAAGGTGCGGCAGTGGCAAGAGGGATTGGCGAAGTTCTCACCCCGATAAAAAGCCTTCAGAATGTATGGGTGCTACTGGCGAAACCAAATCTTGGCGTTTCAACAAAAGAGGTGTATCGACTTTATGATCAGCATGAAATTTTAAGGCACCCTAACACGCCTATGTTGATTGATGCGGTGGAAAGCAACAACCTTCAATGTTTGTCAAAAGAAATGTTTAACGTGTTAGAAGAAGTAACGACCTCACTTTATCCAATTGTTTCTGAAGTAAAACGCAGAATGCGTCAAAGTGGAGCAACATGCACGATGATGAGCGGAAGCGGACCAACTGTTTTTGGTCTCTTTACTCACTATGACCGAGGACAAAAGGCCGAAAAACAACTTAAGAAATGGTATCAGCAGACCTATTTGGTCAAAATCTACAGTGGGGGAAATTTATGAAGAGTCCAAAGTTGAATACATTAGAGATTAGAAACTACAAGCCTCTTGGCGAAGTGGTTTTTGAATATTTGCGAGAGTCTATTTTAAACGGGGAATTAAAACCAGGTGAACGGTTAATGGAAATCAATTTGGCAGAGCAACTTGGCGTAAGCCGTACGCCAGTGAGAGAAGCCATTCGAAAACTGGAGAAAGAAAAGTTTGTAGAAATGCTTCCGAGAAAAGGCGCCTATGTGGCAGACCTAACTGCTAAAGATATTTTAGATGTTCTGGAAATGCGTATTATTTTAGAAGGATTTGCAGCGGCGCTTGCAGCGGAACGGATGACGGATGAGGAAATATCACTCTTAGAGTGCAGTTTGAAAGGTTTTCAAGACGCTGTCGCAAGACAAGACCGATTGGTCATGGTGGAAAAGGACAATGAATTCCATGATCTTATTTTTCAAGCGACTAAAAACAACAAGCTTATCGAAATTGTCAAAGACTTGCACGATCAGTTCCAGCGTTTTAGACTCATTTACTTTAATGAATTTGATAACTATATAGAACTACAGAATTGGCACAATCGAATATTCACTTCAATTCAGGAGCACAATACGGTTGAGGCTAGAATTGCGGCAGAGAAGCATGTAAAACTCATAATGGAAATTGTCGTAAGGTGGAAAGAGAAAAGAGACGAATAGAAGGGACGAGCAATCGTCCTTTTTTTTAAGAGGAGAAACCGATGTCAAATGTAAAATTAGTGGTATTAACGGTTGAGTCTGTGATTAAAATGCAGGGTGAAGAAGATCAGGCTATGGAACTCATAACAGAAGGCAAATTTTATGACAAAGCGGGAAGTCGATATTTTATCTATCAAGAGTCCCAAATATCAGGCATGGAAGGTGATAAAACCATGTTAAAATTATCACAAGAGAAAGTCGTCATGCACCGATACGGCGAACATAATAGCGAACTGAGCTTTGAAGAGAACAAGCGATATGAAAGCGATTACAATACACCCTATGGACCATTTAAAATGGAAGTTCTGGCTTCAAAGGTCATTTGCGAAGTCGATGGAAATGGGGCTGGTTTTATAGAATTAAAGTATGAAATGAGCATCAAAGGGATTGGAAAAACAAAAACCACCATGAAGATTACTTCAAGAGCCGTTGGGAGTGAGCAAGATGCATGAAGCCATAAAAGAGTGGGCAAGTGCAAGACTTACGACGTGTTTTGTTGAAGATTATGAGGGGACTGTCAATGAAGATGGCAGCTGGAAAATGCCAACTGGCCAACTTGTAAAATGGGAAATCAAAGAGACCAAGGTGCCTGAAGCAGGGGCATTGGCATTTTCAATGACAGGGGCGTTCGCACTCGCAGGCGCTTTAAAGCGCGACCCAGTCCTACTCGCAGAAGAACTATCGCAAAAACTCACTGAGACTGCGCCTCGGGCGTGGTCTTTTTCTGCTTTAAAAGGGTATATAAACGCTTACTTTCAGCCGAGCAGCCTAAGTGACTATGGGTTTGATCGCGTAAAATCCATTGAGAATACGCTTGAAGACGTGGTTGGTGGCGAATATGCCCTCTATCGGTTGAAGGTGATTCGAAGGTCATTGGTCGCTAAAAAGGTGGTGCCGCTTCCTTTGGAGGCAGAGCTTTCGAATGCCTGTGTTCAACGCTTCAGCAGTTTGTTTTTAATGCCGACAACGGCGCTTGAATGGCAAAAATGGGTCATCCAAGTCGAAAAAATGACCGTGGACGGAAAGTTAGTGGGCATAGATGCCCATATGTTGAGCGCCTTGCTTGCGTTTTTAGCTCAGATTTAAGGCTTATTTAATAGATGAAGGGCTAAACTGTGTTAATATATGGGTATAAAAAACTTTTTAGTGCTAGGGAGGCAATTATGCCACATTCAGAATTGTTAAAAGACATTAAGGAAAATATGAAACGCGTGATGGTCGGAAAAGCAGAGGTTATTGATCTGTTAATGGTGTCAATGCTTTGTTCGGGACATGTCCTTTTAGAAGATGTGCCAGGTCTTGGCAAAACTGTGATGGCCAAATCGCTTGCGAAGTCGATTGATGGCGCTTTTCGTCGGATTCAGTTTACGCCAGACTTATTGCCGTCAGACGTGACCGGAATTAATTTTTACAATCAAAAAGAAGGCGATTTTCATTTTAGAAAAGGCCCTGTCTTTTGTCAAATATTATTAGCAGACGAAATCAACCGTGCAACGCCAAGAACGCAGTCAAGCCTCCTAGAAGCAATGGAAGAGCATCAGGTGACAATCGATGGGGTGACCTATCCGCTTGAAGCGCCATTTATGGTTATTGCCACTCAAAATCCGATTGAATCACAGGGGACTTTCCCGTTGCCTGAAGCACAGCTGGATCGTTTCTTTATGAAAATTTCGATGGGGTACCCAGAAATGAGCGAAGAGATTGAAATCCTCAATCGTTTAATGGGCACACATCCTGTGGATGGGCTAAGGGCCGTGCGGACCGTTGCGGATTTGGTTGAGGCGCAAGAGGCAATCAAAAAAGTGACTATTTCTCAAGATGTACTCGCTTATATTGTGGCAATTGTTCAAAAGACAAGAAATCATCCTCATATTGCCATTGGGGCAAGTCCTAGGGGCAGCATCGCTTTAATGAAGGGCTCTAAGGCTTTGGCAATGCTTAAGGGCAGAGATTATGTCAAGCCAGACGATGTAAAGATGCTTGCGCCTTATGTGCTGAGCCACCGTATGACTTTGGATGGGGCTTATGTCCTCTCGGGAGAAGAAAGTGGTGAATTCATGGAGCGCTTATTGATGGATGTGGCCGTACCTTTAGAAAACAGCATCGCATAGGGGGTTTCAATGGAGATCTTTGTTGGGATTTTGTTTTTTATGGGCTGTCTTTTAAGCATCTTCATTGAAAGGTGGCCTAAGTGGGTACTCCCAAAGGTATTCTTAAACCGTAGTTTTTTAGTTGAAAATTGTTATGTGGGCGATGTGTTGCCTTTGACGTGGAAAGTAAGCAACGCAGCACGTTTTCCTATTTCCTGGATAAAGTTTGATACAGAATTTTCGCCTCATATGACGGTAGACGATGTGGTTTCGGATGGAAAAGAATGGGTTGATTTTCGAGGCATTAGCCGTCTGCCTGCAAAGTCGGATTTGATATACAACTATACCTGTACGTTTAACAAGCGTGGGTATTATCTCTTTAGAGACGTAAAATTCGATACGGTGGATTATTTGGGTATTAAAAAATACGAGGGCAATCTGTGCGATCGTCTATCTATGTACGTTTATCCCAATATTAAACCGATTGATCTGCTTTTAGACAAAAGCCAGCAGCTCATGGGTGACAAAGAAGTGCGGCGCTGGATTGTGGAAGACCCGCTTATTCATGTGGGAAGCCGAGAGTATTCAAGTGGCGATCCAATGAAGTCCATTCACTGGAATGCAACGGCTCAGACAGGCAAAATGCAAGTGAAAAAGTTTGCATATACCACTGAAATCAGTGCGATGCTTTTGATCAACTCCCAAACCAAGGATCATTTTTGGCAAGGGGCAGAAGACGAACTATTAGAACGGATGGTAGAGACGGCAGCGTCTTACGTGAGCCGATTTGAAAAAAACAATGAGGGTTACGGATTGTCTTCGAATTGTCCGATTCAAGAAGGGGCTAGCGGGGTCATGATTTCGGTTGCAAAAGGTCGAAAGCATTATCATAAAATATTCAGAGCTTTATCGCAAATGAGCCATTATGCAAGCTGTGGCATGGAGAATATTATAGACTATAGCACGCGCCTTAATCCTAGAAGTACGCGAATGGTAGTGATTACGGGGGTTATGTCAGATCGGATGATGGCAGCCATCAGACTCGGTATTCAAAAAGGATTTGACTTTGAAATCATTACGACTAAAGCTGTGGTAGACTTTTGGGCGCCAAGCAGTCCTAAAATGATATGGCATGTTTTTAGGGAGGACGCTCATGAATGCTAAAATGGATGGCAGAAGAGCTCTTCGGTTTTGGGCTACTGTGAATCAGGGTTTCTTTTATTTAATGATTTATCAACTATTGAGTTTTTTGGACGTGGTCGGGTTGATCGTCTGCTTAGCGCTTTTTGCCATTAAAATATACGAAATTTATGCGAATAAACGAGATGTATTTCATAAAATATGCAACAGGAGCAAATGGAAGACGGTGCTGTTTTTTACCCTCGGTGGCGTAGTGCTGTTCGTAGACGTGTTCAATCCTAATAGATGGGCGTTGGTACTCGGTCTGTATTTTGGTTATTTTCTAACGGGTGCCTATGCGGAGAATCTATATAACTGGGCAATGCGGTGGGATGATTATACCTATACAACGTATGTTGTGAAGCGAAGACAAATCTTCCAAAGCAATTTAGAGTTAGATGCACTGGAAAGTCTCAATGCAAAATTTTTGAATTTCAAGTTGATGCCGGCCATTTTAGCGGCGGGAATTGTCAGTTATTTGCTATGGATCAGCCCTTTGTTTCATTGGATTAGAGTATTCTTGTTAATGGTCATTTCAAATGTGACACTTTTTATAGCCAATATATTTCTTGGACATATTCCGAAAGTTTTGCTCGAAAGAGCAGGTCAAAGCAAACTTCAAATGGACGCCCCGGCAGATATCACGAAATCGTTTTATAAGACAAAAGAAATGGGTGATCGTCCAGAGTTTCAATCTGCTTATGAAATGCTTGCCATCGCAGTGCTGGTTTTGTTTATAGTAGGTATTGTATATTTGCTTTGGAGAAGTGTTCATAAAACCAAGGGTCGCGAAGCGTCAGAATCTTACTTAAGCAAAACGTTTGATTTTGTTAAAAACTGGGTTGCGCCGCAAAGTGAGCAAACCTGTGGAAAAGCAACGAAGCGCCATGGGGCACCAGACGCGATTCTTAGGAAAAAATACATTCAATTAATGAAGACGCTCAAAAAACATGGTTTGGGCATCGAAAAAACAGAGACGGCGGATCAGCTAAAAGACAAGCTGTCTCGAGTTTATCCAAATCAAGAAGCATCGATAGATTTGATTACGCAGGCTTACTGCGAAAGACGTTATGCCGAAAGAGATCCTTGCAATATTGATGAGGTACTGACGGCATTTCAAATGTTAAAGGAGGCAAAGTGATGAGAATCGCAAAAGAAGTACCAAGAGCTAAAAAGATGAAAGTCGATCAAATTTTATCGTTTTCATTCTCAGCATTAATCAAAGAAAGAGCAGCCTATGGTCAGTGGATGCTGATGGGATTGATCATTGCCATCATCAATTTGCTCCCAGTGGGTGTTCTTGCATTGGGCATGGATTTTAACAGCAACTTCTCCATTTTGGTGGAACCAGAGCGATATTTTGAAAATATAAATGTGAGTACTATTGTAGCCGCTTCAATTCTCCTTTTGATTGCAGGATTAATTGATTTGGTGTTTGCATTCTTTTCAGCGTCGTGGTTTTTGCGACTTGGATTAGACGCTTACGACTCTGTGACACGTAGTTTTAAGGAACGCTTTAACATCGCATTTAAGGACTTAGGTCGATTGATTGGGCCGATGATCTTGGTTGGCATCTTCAATTTTGTGGTGCTCTTGCCATACACCATTACGAATACTATTGCTGGAATAAATCCGGATGCTTCGATGTCGAACCTTTCGGTGGGGTTTTATCTTATTGGGTTAATCGTCATTTATTTTGTAGTGATCAAGATTACTTGTCTCTACGGGCTCTTATTAGACCGAGACTTGGGATTTGTTGAGGCGGTAAAAACCTCTATTCAAATGACCAAAGGCAGATGGTGGCGCATTTTTGGTTATTATTTCTTGGTGGGTCTGTTGTCAATTGTAATGGGATTGATATTCAGTATTATCCCAATTGTTTTATGGGTTGTGACAGGTGTGAGCGGGTTTGCGGCTGCAATGGTTGGCGTTAGCGTTTTGCTCACGGTCGTTGCCTATGTGCTGATGATTTGCGCTTCAGAGGGTGTTTCTTCCAATATGCAAATGGCAATTTACAGATGTCTTGAAATAGAACATTCTGAAGACGAGATTTTGCAGACGACTGACGCAACGTTCAATTCAATCGAAAATTCGGATGAGAATGACCTCAAGTTTTAGTTAGAATTTTAAAATTAAGTTCAAAAAAACGTATGACAAAAAACCGCTGAATATTAGGCGGTTTTTTGTTATTATAGAAGAAGGGTTTAAAACATTGCTATTTTAGTCGTAAGTCACGTTAATGGGAGGGATTTAAGCGAATGCAAAATATTTTTACCGAACACAACGTGCGCATGATTTTGGATTATGTACGAGATGGCATTCAGGCAATCGACGCCGCCGGCAATTTGATTTATTGCAATCGCCCAGCAGCTGTTCTAGATGACATTAATATAGAAAATTCCCTGGGAAAACACGTGACGGAAATCTATCCTTCGCTGACCCAAGAGAGCAGTACGCTTTTAAAGGTGCTTCGCAGCGGGATGCCCATTTTAGAGTTTGAACAAACCTTCACCAACTATAAAGGCAAGATCGTAACAACCATCAATTCTACCTTGCCCATTCGAATGGAAGGGAAAATTGTTGGCGCTATGGAAATATCGCATAACATAACCGACGTGAAAGTGCTTAGCGAAAAAGTTGCGGATTTGCAAAACAAAGTCTACGGTTCTAAGCTTGCTGTGCTTCAAGATGAGGCGACTTATACGTTTGAGAGCATCATTTCAAAAGATATAAAAATGCAGCGCGCAAAGACAATGGCATTAAAAGCCTCTCATGCGGAGATACCTGTCATGGTCTGGGGCGACACGGGTACAGGAAAAGAACTCTTTGTCCACGCCATTCACAATGCAAGCGTGAGACGCAAAAAGGCGTTTATTGCTCAAAACTGTGCAGCACTCCCGGGCTCGCTTCTTGAAGGCATTCTCTTTGGGACGGTCAAAGGCAGTTTCACAGGGGCGGCGGATCGGGTAGGCCTTTTTGAGACAGCCGATGGGGGAACGCTCTTTTTAGATGAAGTCAATTCCATGCCAATGGAACTTCAGGGCAAACTCCTTAGAGCACTTCAAGATGGTACGTTTAGACGCGTAGGTGACGTTCATACCCGAAAAGCCAACGTGCGTGTGATTGCGGCGACCAATGTGGATCCGCTGATTGCGGTTCAAGAGGGACACCTCAGACAGGATTTGTACTACCGTCTCAATACGGTCACCATCGCCCTTCCAAAGCTGTCTGAACGCCAAGATGATTTGGAAATCCTGACAGACTTCTTCATCCGAAAATTCAACGACAAGCTTTATCGTAATGTCAAAGGGGTTTCTAATGAAGTTAAAAATGTTTTTAAATCTTATGTATGGCCAGGCAACGTAAGAGAACTTGAACATGTCATTGAAGGGGCTATGAGTCTGATGGATGGCGATGTTGTGGAATTTATCGATCTGCCAACTTCAATCCAGCGGCAATTTGAAGGTGTCTCCTTGGAAAAAGAAACGCTTCAAATTGAGACGGACCTACCAATGAAAGCAGCCATTGAACAACTGGAGACACAGTACATTCAAAATGCTATGAAAAGCTGCGGTGGCAATATTTCTAGGGCGGCAGCAATGCTGGACATGCCAAGACAGACGCTTCAGTATCGGTTAAAACGGATGGGTTTTGTGTAAGGCAAAGGCTAAAGATAGAACTGCCCAATTTTAAGCAACTGCCGCCCTAAAATGGGCGGTTTTTTTATGTGCTTTTCTGAATTATTTTGAAGTTTTCAGAATTTTATCTACAAAATCTTCAAAAACGATTTAAAATAGAAATACCTGTATGGATACAATCGTTTGTTTTCAATCAAAAATCAGCATTTTTAGTATAAGTGCCGAAAAATGGGCGTTCGTGTTAAAAAAATATCAATATAATGGCAAAGGTGAATCAATATGGTTCAAAACGTCAAGCAAAGAGTTGTGGGTTTTGAAGCATTCTATAAAATAGAAAAACATTATAAAATAAATTATAATTAATATTTGATTGAAAGCGTTGCAAAAACTAATTCCCGACTGAAAAACTCGGGATTTCGTTAAAATTTTGGCACACAAGTTGCGATAATAGGCTAACGAACTTCAAACCGATATCGAATTTTAACAGGGGGTACTTATTCATGAAAAAAGGATGCAAGTATGGCACACACAGAGTTATAGAACCAAAAGGTTCTTTACCACAACCTGCACAAAAAATCGACAACACAATGGAAATTTACGATAATGAAATTTTAATTGATGTGCTTACGCTTAACGTTGACTCAGCGAGCTTCACGCAAATCAAAAAACAAGCTGGCGGCGACGTAGAAGAAATCAAAAAAATCATGTTGGACATTGTTGAGACAAGAGGCAAGCACCACAATCCAGTAACGGGTTCAGGCGGCATGCTTATCGGCACAATCAAAGAAATCGGACCTGCGCTTGAAGGCAAAACGGACCTTAAAGTGGGCGACAAAATCGCTACATTGGTTTCTCTTTCATTAACACCACTTAAAATTAATGCAATTAAAGAAGTTAGAAAAGACATTGACCAAGTGGATATTGATGGCCAAGCGATTCTTTTCGAAAGCGGCATCTACGCAAAACTTCCTACAGATATGCCTGAAAACTTAGCACTCTCAGTACTTGACGTTGCGGGCGCACCTGCACAAACTAGAAAACTCGTTAAAACTGGCGACACTGTTCTTGTTATTGGCGGCGCAGGCAAATCTGGCATGCTTTGCCTTTACGAAGCAAAAAAAGCAGCTGGTCCAACAGGCAAAGTAATCTGCCTTGGCCACTCAGAAAAATCTTTAGACAGAGTAAGAAAATCTGGTCTTGCAGATGTATGTGTAGCTGCGGATGCAACGAATGCAGTTCAAGTTCTTGAAATCATGAGAGAACTCACAAACGGCGAAATGGCTGACGTTACAATCAACTGCGTTAACATTCCTCACACAGAAATGTCAAGCATCTTGGTAACGAAAGACACTGGCGTCATCTACTTCTTCTCAATGGCGACTAGCTTCACAGCAGCGGCTCTTGGCGCAGAAGGCGTTGGTATGGACACTCACATGATCATTGGTAATGGCTATGCTAAGAACCATGCAAACATTGCATTAGATATCATGAGAGAATCTGAAACGCTTAGAAAAATCTATACTGAACTTTACGCTTAATCTGCGACAGACCCATTTTAGGGCAGTTGACACATAGCAAATATTATAATTATTTTGTACAACTTATATAACATTGTCTATTAAGAACCATGGGGCATCTTTGCCAAATCCAAGCTAATTTAATGTCTACCCGACCTTACCATATTTTTAATTTACTTTGGAGATGTCGAACGTGTCACATGGTTTCTTTTTTCTTTCATTCTATTAAGGGAATGAGCATTACTCAGTTTAAGGGGGATATTTCAGTGAAAAAGTACAATGAAGTTGCGCTTTGGAAAGAAGTAACAGATGAGCAGTGGAATGACTGGAGATGGCAGGTAAAGAACAGAATTACTGATATTGATGAATTGAAGCAAGTCATTAACTTGACTGTAGACGAGGAAGAGGGCGTTAAGAAATCTCTTGAAATCCTCCGTATGGGCATCACGCCATACTACGCTAACATAATGGATAAAGATGACCCTACTTGTCCTGTAAGAATGCAGGCAGTTCCGACCATTATGGAGACGTTTAAGAGCGATGCCGATATGGATGATCCACTTCATGAGGATCATGACTCCCCTGTTCCTGGTTTAACGCACAGATATCCAGACCGTGTACTTATTTTGATCACTGATATGTGCTCAATGTACTGCAGACATTGCACTAGAAGAAGATTTGCGGGTTCGCAAGATGATTCTATGCCAATGAAGCGTATTGATGACGCGATTGAATACGTTCGAAATACACCAGGTGTGAGAGACGTATTATTGTCAGGCGGAGATTGTTTGTTAGTGGCTGATGAAGTGCTTGAGTACATCATTAGTAAACTTAGAGCCATTCCACATGTAGAGATTATTCGATTAGGCTCAAGAACACCTGTGGTTATGCCACAAAGAATCACAGATGATCTTGTAAACATGCTTAAAAAATACCACCCAATTTGGTTAAACACACACTTCAATCACCCTAAAGAAGTAACACCAGAAGCGATTGAAGCAATTCGTAAATTAGCTGATGCCGGGATTCCTCTTGGTAACCAATCGGTTCTTCTTAGAGGCATTAACGATTGCGTTCACGTGATGAGAGATTTGGTTCACCAAATGGTTAAAATTCGCGTTAGACCATACTACATCTACCAATGTGACCTTTCAGTTGGGATTGAGCACTTTAGAACACCAGTTTCTAAAGGGATTGAGATTATTGAAAGCCTCAGAGGTCATACCTCTGGATATGCGATTCCAACATTCGTTGTTGACGCACCAGGCGGCGGCGGAAAAATACCTGTAATGCCACAGTATTTACTCTCATCATCTCCTGATAGAATTGTTCTTAGAAACTTTGAAGGTGTTATCACGACTTATACAGAACCAGCAACTTATAAGCATAGCTGCACTTGTAGCGAATGCACAAAGAGTGTTGAAGATCGTCACAAACTTACTGGGGTTGCAGGCTTGTTACAAGGCAACCAGGTTAACTTAGAACTTAAGTCTTTGGCTAGAGAAGAAAGATCACATCACGAATAAGAACATCTAAAAAAGCCGGGGGGGATAATATCTCCCCTTTGGTTGTTTCAATATGGAGGTAAAAAATGAGCTTATTGGCACTGATGACTGAGAATTGCAAAATCGTATCCGTTATTGGCATGTCTAAAAATGCCGGTAAAACTGTCGCATTAAATGAAATTATATTTCAGGCGATGGAAGAAGAGAAGGTCCTAGGACTTACTTCGATTGGAAGAGATGGCGAGCGACAAGACATCGTGACCTGTACCGAGAAGCCCATGATTTACATTGACAGAGGGACTTTGATCGCAACGGCGGAGAATTTATTCCAGTGTGCAGAAGCAAAACTGGAAATTCTGGAAGTCACAGATTACAACACCTCAATGGGACGCATTGTCATCGCTAGAGCTGTTACTGCAGGACATGTAGAGATTGCTGGCGCTTGTACCAATAGTTCTATTCGCGATACGGCAGAGAAAATGCTTGCCTACGGCGCAGAGTTGGTTTTGGTAGATGGAGCACTAGACCGGATTTCCTCTGCCTCACCAGCCATAACCGATGCGACGGTTCTTTCAACGGGCGCGGTCCTCAGCAGAGACATGAACAAAGTATTGGAACAATCGGTTCATCGTGTGCGGTTGTTTAATATGGAGGCGGTTTCGGATGAGGTTGTCAGAACTTTGGCAAAAGAACTGATGGACGAAAAGCAAATTGGCATCATTACCAATACGTTTGAAGTGCAAGTCATTGAAGTCAAAACGGCTCTTGGGGCAGGCGCTAAGATTGGTGAAGCAATTGGGGAAGATGCGCTTTATGTGGTCATTCCAGGTTCTTTGGTGACGAAAACCATTACGGATCTGATGATGAGTTCTGTGCGCTTTAAACAAGTGACCTTTATCATTGCCGATGCGACAAAGATTTTTATTGAACATCGAGATTGGAACTATTTTGTGAAAATGGGTTTAAAGGTTGAAGTTATGGATGCGATTCGTCTTTTGGCCGTTACGGTAAATCCGTATGCACCTCAAGGGTACTATTTTGATCCAAAAACCTTTAAAGATAAAATGACGACGTATTTGGAACCTGTTCCAGTATTTAACGTCATGGAGGTTGATCGCCGATGATGAAACTGCCTGAAGATGCTTTTAAGCACCTCGACATTGCGTTTGTCATGGATAAAATTGCGACGCATACGCCTTATGGCGCAGCGCTCAAAAAACAAATGAAACCACATTCTAGCGAAGAACTTGAAAGTTTGCAAGAGGAGCTTTCTGCAGTGGCGCAGGTGGCAGAACTATTAGAGGCCAACCGCTATGGCTTTATTGATCTTCGAAACCAATTCAAGAGGGTTAAAGATTTAAAAGGCACCTTTGCACGCATTTGGGGAAAAGAAGTTCTCAGTGTCACAGAACTTTTTGAAGTAAAAAGTTTGGCGATGGCAATGCAGAAAATTGAGACGGTCTCAAAAAAAATTGAGGCGTCCTCTTTTAAGTCATCTGGCAAATTTCCCGAATCGGCATGCGTGGTTGCGCTACCTGAAGTGGAACGCCTGCTTGACCCGAGTCGAACAGGTATAGAGACCTTTTATATTTATGACGATTACAGCGAAGAACTGCACCAACTGAGAACACAAATGAAGCAGCTTGAAGATGAAATCGGCATTGATCGAAAACGCCAGAGGTTGCGCCTTGAATCACAGTTGGAGATACGCATTCGTCCTAACGGCGAACTGACGGTGAGTAAGGATGATTTGATCCTTATGGAGCGCATCGGTGGGTCGGATGCTTTCATTTACAGTGCTGAAACTTATATGAATACAACTTTTAAAATGCGACAGTCAGAGCAAGTCGGGGAATGGCTGTGCGCGCTTGAAGGTCTTAGATATGAAGAAGAAGAGACTGAGTTTGCTGTAAGAAAGCAGCTTAGCCGTGAACTTGGACAATGGGTCGATGTGCTCGAAGAAAATGCACTGCGAATTGGAAAACTGGATCTTCTGGTTGCCAAAAGTGCATTTGCAGTTGGCTATCATTGTGTCAGACCTGAGTTTGCAAAAAATGGGGGCATTTATATTGAGGAAGGTCGCCATATTAAGGTGGAAGCTCAGCTTAAGACCGATTCAAGAACTTTCGAACCCATTAGCATTAAGATAGAAGAAGGGGTTACTTGTATTACGGGTGCGAACATGGGGGGCAAAACGGTCACATTGAAACTGCTTGGAATGCTTGTTGCCATGGCGCAATACGGGTTGTTTGTGCCGGTTAAAAGCATGAAACTGTCACCTAGAAGTTTTATCTACACCTCTATTGGTGACCTTCAGAACATTGATCAGGGTCTGAGTACTTTTGGCGCTGAGATTGTTAAGGTCAGAGATGCGGTAAAAATTGCGAAACTGGGTGGCTTGATTTTAATAGATGAGCTGGCGCGGGGCACAAACCCAAGCGAAGGCTATGCTATTTCCAAGGCCATCATCCACTTCTTGAAAAAACAGCCTTCGATGACGGTCATAACGACGCACTTTGACGGATTGGCGGATGAAGATGATGTAAAACACTTGCAGGTCATGGGTTTGTCGGGCGCTAATTTTGATCAGATTATGCTCGAAATGGAAAATGACCCTGAGCGGGGTCTTGCCTTACTTCACGAATCCATGGACTACAAATTAAAAGAGATTCACCATCCGGAGGAAGTGCCAAAGGATGCCATTCATATTGCAAAACTGATGGGTCTTGATGAAGAAATTTTAGAAGAGGCCAAACGGGTACTTTGTAAGTTAAAGTAATTTTTAGCGAAAAAGCGACCTATTAATCGATTAAAAGGAGGCAATAAAAGGATGCAAGGTAAATTAAAATTAGACTTCACACTTGTAGATGAAGCAAGAAAATCGGCAAAAAATATCGCAGACGATATTCAGGTATTTATTGAAAAACACACAACGGTAACGGTTGAAAGAACGATTTTGAGACTTTTAGGCGTGGATGGGGTAGATGAAATTGAAAGACCGCTTCCAAATATCGTGATGGAGCAAATCAAAGCAGGCGGCGGCTTAGCAGCTGGCGCTTCATACTGGATGGGCAATGCCATGGTAGCGACGGGTAAAACGCCGCAGGAGATTGCTGAGGCAGTTTCAAACGGTACTTTAGACATCATGACAATCGCGCCTCAAAACATGGCAGCAATTGAAGCGGCTATTCAAGAAGTTGCGGTTAAAACCGTTGAGCGTATTTCTCAAAACAGAGCGGACAGAGAAAACTTCTTAAAAACAATTGGAGAAGGTCCAAAACCTTACCTTTACGTTATAGTAGCAACTGGCAATATTTACGAAGACGTGCTTCAGGCTAAAGCGGCTGCAAGACAAGGCGCAGATATCATCGCGGTTATTCGTACAACGGCTCAATCTCTTCTTGACTATGTGCCTTTTGGCGCAACAACAGAAGGTTTCGGCGGCACTTATGCGACTCAAGAAAACTTCAGAATCATGAGAAGCGCACTTGATGAAGTAGGACAAGAAGTTGGCAAATACATTAGACTTTGCAACTACTGTTCAGGTCTTTGCATGCCAGAAATCGCTGCAATGGGCGCACTTGAAAGATTAGACGTTATGCTTAATGATGCGCTTTACGGCATTCTCTTCAGAGACATTAACATGCAAAGAACGCTCGTTGACCAATTCTTCTCAAGAGTAATCAACGGCTTTGCAGGCATCATCATCAACACGGGCGAGGACAACTACCTCACGACTTCTGATGCAATCGAAGAAGCGCATACGGTACTGGCTTCTCAGTTTATCAATGAGCAGTTCGCGCTTAAAGCGGGTATTCCAGAAGAGCAAATGGGTCTTGGCCATGCCTTTGAGATTAACCCGAATCAAACAGATGGTTTCTTGTTAGAATTGTCACAAGCACAAATGACAAGAGAAATCTTCCCTAATGCACCACTTAAGTACATGCCTCCTACAAAATATATGACAGGCAATATCTACAAAGGTCATATTCAAGATACATTGTTTAACATCGTTTCCATTGCGACTAACCAAAGCTTACAGCTTCTTGGGATGCTTACAGAAGCAATCCACACGCCGCTTCTTCAAGACAGAGCGCTTTCTATTGAAAATGCAAAATATATTTTCAACAATATGAGAAGCCTCAGTAGCGAAATTGAATTTAAAGAAGACGGCATGATTCAAAAGAGAGCGCAATCGGTTCTTGCAGAAGCAACTCACATGCTTAAGCAAATCGATTCAGAAGGTCTCATCCCAACCATTGAGCAAGGCAAATTTGCAGGCATTAAACGTTCAATGACTGGTGGCAAGGGTCTTGATGGTGTTAGCCTTAAAGGTGAGCAATACTTCAATCCGTTTATTCCATTGATGCTTGGAGGTACAAAATAATGAGCGAAGTAAACAATATCGATTTAACGAAAATTAAACCTTACGGCGACACAATGAACGACGGCATGATGCAGTTTTGCTTCACGCTTCCAATTCCAATGTGCGAAGAATCAAGCGAAGCAGCAAAGCAACTTTTGATTAAAATGGGCATGGAAGAACCAGCGGTTGCTCACTCAGAAGACTTAGGCGTTGGCTATACGATGTTTGTTATGTATGCTAAATGTACGCATACGGTTGACTTCACGAAAATTGAAGTGCCAAAAGTTGACGTTGAAATCATGGACAAGTATGGTGTAGAAGCTTACATCGAAGAAAATATCAAACGTCCGGTTGTTATCGTTGGCGCATGCAGCGGTACAGATGCGCATACGGTTGGCATCGACGCAATCATGAACATGAAGGGCTATGATGGCCATTATGGTCTTGAGCGGTACAAAGGCATTGAAGCGCACAACCTCGGTTCACAAGTGCCAAACGAAGAATTATTGGCAAAAGCGATTGAATTAAATGCAGATGCGATTGTGATTTCTCAAATCGTTACTCAAAAAGACGTTCATATTCCTAACCTTTCTCAAATGGTTGAACTGCTTGAAGCAGAAGGTCTTAGAGATAAGATTGTTCTTATTGCAGGCGGCCCTCGCGTGAGCCATGAACTTGCTAAAGAACTCGGCTACGATGCTGGTTTCTCTACAGGTACTTATGCTGAACACGTAGCGACCTTTGTTGTTACGCAGTTGGTAGAAAGAAATTTGATATAGTTTATAATAAAAAGATAACCCCGAGGCCGTCAAGCCTTCGGGGTTATTTTGTTTTAGGAAATCCAATGCTGATCTGAGTCCATTCATTTTCTTTGCTAGAGACTTCCATGTGGCCGTTGTGCTTGGTGACAATAATGTTGTAAGCCATGCTAAGACCCAGTCCTATGCCGTCGCCGACGGGCTTTGTGGTAAAGAACGGGTTGAAAATCGTTTTAAGATTTTCATTAGAAATACCAGTGCCGTTGTCCCAAATATGGCAATAGACAAAATTGTTGTCTTCATCGAGTGTTAATTTGATAAGCGGCTTATTTTTAGAGTCGGATTTGACTGCATAAAGCGCATTTTTAAGGATATTTAAAAGGGCAAGGTGGATTTCACCACCATTAACAATGATTTGAGAGACTGGAGAAAAATATTTTTCAATGCGAATGTGGTCGCTGATTTCGCTGTTGATTAATACCAGAATGTCTTCGAGTGCTTTTGAAAGTTCAATTTCAGTAAGAAGGTTAAAGTTGTCTACGGTAGAAAAAGATCTTAAACTATTGACAATATGTTCAATGCGCTCAATACCTTCTTGAAGTTCTGTGTATAAAATAAGGGAATCTTCTCGGATAAATTCTATGTTTAAGCGAGATGAATCAGGTGCATTGGGTAGTTTTCCACAGACTGTTTCATAATCAGCCACAAGGCTTATGAGTTCAGCTACATAGTGGCGCATTGAGAAGATGTTGCTTTTGATAAACCCAATCGGATTATTAATCTCATGGGCAATGCCAGCGGCTAAATTGCCGACACCGGCCATTTGCTGCTGTTGAATAATTTGGTTTTCGAGATTTTGTTCGTTGAGCGCATTGCTGATGCGTGCGATAAATTCATCTTCATCGATTGGCTTGGTGATGAAGTCAGTAGCACCTAGAGCAAAGCACTCTTTGAGCGCTTTTTTATCTGTAATTGATGAAAACATTAACACCTTTGTTGTTTGAAGTTGGTTGTTATCGTGCAGTATTTTTAATAATTCAATGCCGGAAAGGTTGGGCATGATGATGTCCAGCAGAACAATATCAAAGTGTTCGCTAGAGATTAAGGTTAGTGCGTCTTCTGCGTTGTTGCAAGTGGAAAGGACAATTTCATTCCCTTTATGTTTGAGCAAGATGTCTTTAGCGCTATGAAGCATTAATTTTGAATCGTCGACAATGAGAATCTTATTCATAGCAGTCCTTTCTTAAAATCATTATTTTTGAAGACAGTGAAAAGTGGATTTCAGTGTCAAAATCTGATTTTTTCTTGTGACTTCAAATTTGCCTGGCAGAGCATCGTGTCCGTCGCTAACCATAAACAAAGCAATTTGAAAATTCCATGGTGGCGTGGTGCAACTGGCACCTGGACATTCATACTGAACGATAATTGATTTGCTTTCATGATCATAGAGCTGAGAAATGTTAAAATTCTCATATTTTTTTAATCTGAGCAAATGGTTTATAATTAATTTTTGAAGGGTCATGAAAAGATTGTAATGGCCTTCAAGGGTGATCGTCTGGTTAATGTGTTTGATTGGATATAAAGAAGTTGGTTCATTCGAATGAATCTTATCAATGCCACTCTCTCCTGTTTTTGCAGGTGTTTGCGCACTACTATCGATTAAATGAGAAATTGCGCTTCGTAATTTTTCAGGAGTAAATTGAACAATTTCAAGTGGATATGCCGAAATGTAAAGTTCGAGCGGTGGCTCAAGCAAAATCAATTGATCGCTTACCTCGGGCGCGGACAAAACTGAAAAGTGGGGTGTTCTGAGTTGGTTGCCAATATACTTAGAGAGTTCAAAATGAAATTGGTTGAGGTGGTTGTGATCCGCTAATAACTGCTCATAACGAGCGTCTTTTTGCTTGATGATGTTTTGATACAATTGAATTTGTTTTTCGCTGTCACCAGCTAAGGGCGCGTTGTTTTGTGACGCATAGTAGTATTCGAGGGCTTCTCGAATCATTGGAATAAATTCTTCTTCCATGTTCCAGGGTTTTGAAATGAACTTATAAATATTCACCTGGTTGATAGTGGCAAGTACTTGTGGGAGTTGCGCATAACCTGAGAGTACGATTCTGACAATGTGCGGCTGCTTCTTGCTCACGATTTTTAAAAGCTCAAGTCCACTCATGCCAGGCATGCGCATGTCGGTGACGAGAACTTGAATTTCATCCATTGAAATGATTTTTAGGGCTTCTTCAGCGCTACTTGCAAAAAATTTTGTGTATTTTTCTTGTATAAGGCCTCGCTTTAAGGAGTTGATGATGTTGATATCATCGTCTACAAATAGAACTCGGCTGATTTTTTCTTGTGATTGCGCAGTTTCAGTCATCGTAATACCCACCTTTAAAATACAATTTAATGTTTTAATACTTACCCTAAAAGTTTTTCGCTTACGCATAATCCGTTAAACGGTTAACTTCGGCATTAGATGGGTATAATCTTAAAAATAAAACCTTGGAGGTCACTATGTCAATAAATGAGTATCTTGGCGAGTTTGATAATGATTTTGGAGAATTGCCTTTAGAGGGTCAAGAGAAGGACAATGATTTATTGATTAAAAAGCTCAGCAGGGCAATAGATATGTCGGGCTCAATGGTTTTGATATTAGATCAACAAGGGCGGGTAACAAACCTGAATCAAAAGTATGAACTTTTCACAGGCAAAAATTTTGAAAATTTGATTGGCAAACCCATTCAAGATTTTGATGAACATTTTGAGTATTTACCGCTAGATGAAATTCAAAATTTAGTAGCACTTCACGAGGTTTGGCGTGGTGAGGTGCCTGTTAAAAATAAGGACGGACATTTGGTGCTGTGCCGTACAGTGGTTTCTCCTATCAGGGACGAAGACACAGGAACTGTTAGCGTTGTTGTCATCTTAGACGATGTAACACAAGATAAAGACAAAGACATTCAGTTTATGGAACTTAAAAAAATGTTGTCTGAACAAGAAAAATTGGCCAGCATCGGGTCGATGCTTACGGGTATTATTCATGAGATTAACAACCCTTTGGCGTATATCGATACCAATATGTATGCGCTAGAAGGCATCATCCGTGAGATGAAGTTGCCTGAGACCGTTGAACTTCTAGAAATGAAAGACATTGTTAAGGACATGAAAATTGGCGTTTCGCACATCAAAGAAATCTCGGCGTCTTTAAAAAGAATGGTCTTTAAGGGACTTCATGAAGAAGAAGAGTATTTCGATATCAATGAAGAGATAGAAACGGTTCTTAACGTTGCTAAAAATGAGTACAAATATTATGCCGTGGTAGAATTTTCAAAGGAAGTTGACTTGTATATTACCGGCTATCCGAGCGGCATTAGACAGGTGATGCTAAACTTATTAATAAATGCCACATATGCCATTCGCAAAAAATATGAACATGCTTTGGGGCATGTTAGCATTAAAAGCTATCGTGAAAAACGAAGTATTGTCGTTGAGGTCATTGATGATGGGATAGGCATTCCGGAGGAGATTCGCAGCAAAATTTTTACAACGCTTTTCACAACGAAAAAGAAAGGTGAAGGCACGGGTTTGGGGCTTAGCATTTCAAAGGCCATCATTGAAGACAAGCATGGCGGGACGCTTACTTTTACGAGCATTGAAGGTGAAGGGACAACTTTTAAGGTTGTTTTGCCAGAACGGTTCAATCATGGGATGGAGGAAGAACAGGGCGCAGAATTCTAAAGCGGAGCAGTAACCTTTTATTAAAGATCAAATAAGCTCAGTTGAACTGCGCTCTGCGTTGCAAAATTAGAAAATGTGATGCCAATCAGACGCACGGGTCGCTCTGGTTCTAATAAGCCGAGCAATTGATCCAGTGTTTCTTCGATGGCTTCGTAAGTGTTAATGGCTTGATCAAAAGAATGACTTCTCGTGATCTGCTGAAAATCGCTGTATTTTGCTTTTAACGTTAAGGTGCGCGCCCAAAGGTCTTTGGTTTCTAATTCGGCTAAAATTTTAAGCGCATATTTTTCTGTCACTAATTTGAGCGTTGCAGGATCTGTCACATCGTCTAAAAAAGTGGTTTCGCGCCCATAGGACTTACGTTCGTGCGACGTCACAATAGGACGGTCGTCAATGCCGCGAATTCGGTTGTAGATTTCCGTCGCAAAGCTATGACCAAGGAAGTAGCCAAGGTGTTCCACTGGCATTTTCTGAAGTTCGCAGACTTTGTAAATACCAACATTGTTGAGGCGCTCGGCAGATTTTTTCCCAAGGCCGTGAACTTTTATGATGGGAAGCGCCGCTAAAAAATCATGTGCGTCTTCTGGAAGAATTTCAAAAAAACCATTCGGTTTTTTCCAATCGGAAGAGAGCTTTGCTAAAAATTTATTATAAGAGAGTCCAATGCTGATGGTTAATCCCGTCTCCATTTGGACTCTTTTTTTGAGTGCCATGGCAATCAGGTGCGGGTCTTCGTCAAAGCCAGTCAAATCTAAATAAGCCTCATCAATCGAGACTTTTTCATAAAGTGGCGAAACTTCTGAAACAATTTGGAATACCCAATCCGAGTAAAATTTATAACGGTCAAAATGTCCGCCAATAAATACCCCATGAGGGCAGAGTCGTCTTGCGGTGTGTGTGCTCATAGCGCTATGGATGCCAAATTTTCTTGCTTCATAGGAGGCTGTGGCGACAACGCCGCGTTTATTCGTACCTCCAACAATGACGGGTTTTCCTCTCAACGTGGGATCGTCTAAAATCTCGACGGAAGCAAAAAAAGCATCAATATCAAAATGTAAAATGGATCTTTCCATCAGCGTCATTCCTTTAGTATAATTAGGGCAGAAAATTCAATTGAACTATTACCATTATAGAACATTAGTTCTTAAAAAGAAAGGGTATTTACGTTTGAAATATCAAGTTATCGTCATAATGTTCGTTGGCTATATCATAATGACTGGAAATTGAATATAATAATATTTAATGTAAACTTTTGAGATACAAATAAGGGGTAGTTTGAATCATTAGTGACTGAGGGGGTTATTTAATGGCGTGGTTAGGCAAGAAAAAAGAGACACTTCAAACAGTATTGGCTGTTGAAACAACTGTAAAAAATAACAAAGAGGCACAACCGACAAATGAAATTGGAAGACTTTTAGGAAACCAAGAGAGTGCTATTGAAAAATTAGCGACAAAGATTCAAGACACGGGGGAAGTGGCGCAATCTTTGATCGAGATCATGGAGCAAATTTCAGAAAGTGTATCGGCTCAAAAGCAAGATATTGGGCATGTGGTAGATGAGATGTCGAATTACACAGCACTTGCTGAAGAAGTGCAAGCCAGTATTTCAAGCACTCAAACCATGATGCAAGATACGGCAAAAGGGATCCAAGTAAATGGCACTAAGATGATTGAAGTTTCGGTTGAGGCTATTGAAGAAATCAGAGTGTCGGTTAATATGACCGAGCGCATTGTAGATTCGCTAAATCAGCATATTTCTCGAATTGACGAAATGTCTAAGGTAATCACTAACATTTCAAGTCAAACCAATTTGTTGTCTCTTAATGCCAGAATTGAAGCGGCTAGAGCGGGCGAAGCGGGTAGAGGGTTTGCGGTCGTTGCTAATGAAG
This sequence comes from Eubacteriales bacterium, assembly GCA_043770095.1. GTDB lineage: Bacteria > Bacillota > Clostridia > Peptostreptococcales > Acidaminobacteraceae > JBGSUZ01. Next base: position 44,380 of record JAYVIR010000081.1, on the reverse strand, counting down.
TGAATAAACTTGCTGAAGAGAGTGCGGCGTCTGCAGAGACGATCAGCAAAATCAGCGAAGAAATCAAGCGTGGCATCAAAGATGCGGTCGTGGCAATGGCACAGAGCATTAATAAAGTAGAGGTGGGCATTCAAACCACTTCAAGCATGGACGAAACTTTTAAAGAAATCATGACTGCAATTTCGAAAGCGACGGATGTCATCGAAGAAATTAGCTCGGCGGTGGATCAGCAGACAAGTAGCTTGTCTAGCGTGATGGAGTCCTCTTATAATTTGGATAAGTCATCAGAAGGCGTTCTTCAAATGGCAGAAGTGGCACTTATGAACACGGGCTATACGAAGGCAACTTTGGATCAGCTCATGAAAACGTCTGAAGATTTAGCTTACCTTTCGGGTAAACTGCACGCAGCAATGAACCTTCATGTGGAGCGTGATGCGCTTCGAACATATGTGGCGACAGAGAGTCCTAATTTTGATCCGATTATGCCTTTTGACCAAGCGACAATGAGCATGGTTTCAAATGGCAATAGCTGTCTTCTTGGTCTCGGTTCAAATGGTGAAATGTTCCCAAGCGTCGCAAAAAATTGGCAAATACAGTCCGACAACAAAAGTTGGATTTTCAATATTAGAAATGGCATTAAATTTGCCAGCGGCAAGCCAGTAACGGTAGAGGACGTCATCTTCTCGCTCAAGCGTGTTCTCGACCCTAAAAATGACTCTCCAAATGCTTGGTTCCTCTTTGACATATTAGGCGCTGAGGAATTCAATAAAGGTCATATTAAGGACGTCGCAGGGATTCGCGCACTGGATCAACATCGCGTGATGATTGAACTTAAATATATATACCCTGGGTTCTTGCTCAATTTAACTCAGCCGTGCTGTGCTGTTATTAGCAAAAGAGATTTTGAAGCGGGTCAAATTGTGGGTTGCGGCCCTTACAACGTTAAACGAAACAGCGCATCTGAAATTTCGCTTTCAAGCAATGATACTTTCTTTGGCGGAAAACCATACGTCGGAAACCTTGCAATTACTACTAAAGACGATGATTTCTTTGGGTCGTTCAAAGCGGGCAAATATGATTTTGTTCAGTTAAAAGACCTCAATTGCATTCCGGAGGCGAGGCAAATTCCGGGTGCAGAGCTTAAAATATTAGACCAGATGGCGCTAGAATTTGCAGGGTTTAACTTTTCCAAAAACTCTGTCTTTGCAAAAGATGCGAGAGTTAGACAAGCTTTGAATTTTGCGTTTGACAGAGTAAATTACATCAAAGAAAAACACTATGACACCGCAGAGCCTTCAAAGGGCGTATTCCCTAAAAGCATTCATTTCGACAGCAGTTTCAGAGGGGTTTCTTATGACCCGAGCAAAGCCAAAGAACTCATCAGACAAAGTGCCTATAATGGTGAGAAACTGACCTTGCTGCTCAGAGCAAGCGGCAATAATAATTTAATGGATGCGGTTAAGAAGGCGGCAGAAAGCATCGGGATAAAGGTTGATGGGGTAACGGTCGAAGACAAACTTTACATGAAGCCGGAGTCGGTTGCAAAAGCGGACATGTTCGCGCTTACTTGGATGGCGGATACGGGCGATGCAGATAATTTCCTCACGCCGATTTTGGTGCCGGGCTCTTATGCAAACTTTGGTCAGTACAATGACGCAGAGTTGGTGAGACGCATGGCTGAGGCGAAACAATTCGTCAATCCAAAGCGAAGAGCGGATGCCTACAGCGACATTCAACGTTATTTGATTGAAATGTCTCCAGTGATGGTCATTTCTCATCCGAAGCAACTCTATTTGGTGAGCAAGAAAATCCGAGGGTTTGCCATTAACTCGGCAGGTATTCCAATTTACGAAAATATTTTGGTTGGCTAAAGCGTTCATTTAGGAGGCGGTCTTGTGTCAGCGTTAACCTTGGCTTTGGTGCAAATGGTTGTAAGCTCAGTTGTAGAAGAAAATTTGGAAAAAGCAAGTTCAATGGTCGAAAAAGCTGCAGCGGCAGGCGCTCTGGTAGTGGCTTTGCCTGAAATGTTCTCATGTCCGTATCAGACGGATTTATTTCCATTGTATGCGCAGTTAGAAGGCGGCCCAATGTGGCAGTGGCTTTCGGCGCTAGCAATCAGAGAAAATATTTGGCTTGTCGGCGGCAGCGTTCCTGAGCTTGATGAGCAGGGCAAGGTATACAATACCTGCTATGTATTTGACCCAAGCGGTAAACAAGTTGGCAAACATCGAAAAGTACACTTGTTTGACATTAACATAAAAAATGGTCAGAAGTTTAAGGAATCAGATACGTTAACGGCGGGAAAAGACCTGTGTTTGGTGGAAACGCCTTTTGGTAAAATAGGCATTATGATTTGTTTTGACATTCGGTTTATGGAATGGGCAAGGCTCTTAACCGATGCAGGTGCAGATCTTCTGATTATCCCTGGCGCATTCAATATGACCACTGGGCCTAAGCACTGGGAACTGCTGATGAGAATGCGCGCGGTAGACAACCAGCTGTTTGTGGCGGCGGTTTCGCCTGCAAGAGATGCTTCGGCGGGCTATATTGCCTATGGGCACAGCATGATTGTCGATCCGTGGGGCGAAGTACTGCATCGTTTAGATGAAAAAGAAGGGATTATGATTTCAGAGATAGATTTATCGATGAATGCAAAAATCAGGGCGCAATTACCTGTCCTTTCGGCTCGCAGAAATGATTTGTATGCCCTTTGTGTAAAGGGAGAGAAGGAATAGGTGACAGTGAAATGAGTGACGTTTTAACCATCGCGAGCCAGTGTGAAGTCAATGCGCCTGAATCGGAGCGAAAAGACCTTGCCAGTGTGGAAAAAAGCTTGACCAAGACTTACAAAAAGGACATCTGGTCAAAGTTTACGAAGGCGATTAAAGATTTTGAAATGATTGAAGAAGGCGATAAAGTAGCCGTGGCCATTTCGGGCGGAAAAGACAGTTTGATTATGGCAAAACTTTTCCAAGAGCTCAAAAAGCATAAAAAGATGAATTTTGAAGTGGTCTATATTACCATGGATCCGGGGTATCACCCGAATGTTCGAAAGCTCCATGAGGATAACTGCGAATTCTTGCAGATACCGATTCAAACCTATGAGTCTCGAATTTTTGAAGTGGTCGGGGACATTGCGAACAAGATGCCTTGTTATTTGTGTGCCAAAATGCGCCGGGGCTTTCTCTATACGAGAGCCAAAGAGCTAGGCTGCAACAAGTTGGCGCTCGGTCACCACTATGATGATGTGATTGAAACGGTGATGCTCAATATTCTTTATGCCGGGAGCATCCGAACCATGATGCCAAAGTTAAAAGCCAGCAACTTTGATGGGATTGAACTCATTCGTCCAATGTATTACATTCGCGAAAAGGACATTATTCGGTGGGCTTCATTTAGCGGCATATGGCCTCTGAACTGCGCCTGCATGGTTGCGGCTAAGCGTACCTCCAACAAGCGCTACGAAATCAAGGCGATGATCGAAGAACTAAAAAAAAGCAATCCAGATGTCGAGAAATGCATATTCAGTTCAGTGATGAATGTGGACATGGAAGCCATTTTGGGTTGGAAGATAGATGGAGAGAAACATAGTTTTTTAGATGAGTATTAAGTGGGTTGAAAGTCTACTGAACCTATTAAAAAGGCAGCGCATTTCTGAATGAGAAGTGCGCTGTTTTGTTTTTTTGAAAAAAGCAGTCAATGATATAAATCGGGTTAAAATAGCATAAAAATTTGGTTGTAGGTTTGGCATGTATGGTTATTAAACGTATACATTTAATTATATAAAAAATTACATATTATAATGCGTTGAAAATAGAGTTATTTGTAAACTTGTTAATTAAAAATAAATATTATTCTACATTTAACTTTATTTTTAAAAATGTATAGATAATTATTTATATTACGCGATTGAGTTGTTATAATTCGGTTAGCACTTGTGAAATAATTGTGAAAATTCGGAAATATCTAAAAAGGAGGCAGGGTTAAATAATTGTAATGATAATAGGGGTTAATATTAAACAAACGGGGCTGTAAAATAAAAGGGAGGGCACTAATTTGAAAAACAAGCGAGTTTTATCGTCAGCAATGGCGATGGTTATGACGCTTTCAACATTTGTACCAGCAGTGGCGGCGACGCCAACGCTAGAAAAAAAGCAACGGATAAAGTCAGGGTTATTGTTGAATTAAAAGAGAAGCCCGTAATTGATTATGCGATTGCGCAAGGGGTTCGACTGGAAGATATGAATGAAGAAAAAGCGGAAACAATCGAAACCGCACTTGAAATTCAATGAAAGTTGTAGAAAACAAAATTAAAAAAGAGAATATTAATGCGAAAATACTCTATAAATTCGTTAACGTATTTAATGGATTTTCGGCAACTATGACTGTAGCAGACATGGAAAAAGTTAGAGAAATTTCAAACGTTAAAAGTGTGGTTATTTCAGCAGAATATGAAAGACCAGAGCTGCCTACACCAGATATGAACACTTCGGTAGATATTATCAGCGCGAATCCAACTTGGGATTTAAGCCTTAAGGGTGCAGGTATGATTGTTGCCGTTATGGATTCTAGCTTTGCGCCAGACCATCCGTCTATGCAAACCATGACTAGACCAAACAGAGCTCAAATTAAATCTCAAGCAGATATTCCGTCAGACCTTCCTGGGACATTTAGAACTTTAAAAATGCCTTATGCTTGGAACTATTATGACAATACAGCCAATTTAGCATCTGCTTCTGATCACGGCACGCATGTAAGCGGTACCGTTGGCGCAAGTGGCGATCCGGAAAAGGGTCAAGTAAGAGGGGTTGCACCAGAAGCTCAAATTTTAGGCATGAAAGTATTTGGAGACGATCCAAGCATTTCAACGACCTACGATGACATTTATGTCAGAGCCATTGAAGATGCCATTAAACTCGGTGCTGATGTTGTAAATATGAGTTTGGGTTCAACTGCATCATTCCTTATGGATGAAGCCAACGATCCAGCTCGTATCGCGATCAAAAAAGCATCTGAGTCAGGCATTGTGGTAAACGTTTCTGCGGGTAACTCAAATCGTTTTGGATCAGGATTTGCAGATTCATATGCATCTGATCCCGATGTAGGCGTGGTAGGTTCTCCATCGTTAAACCCTGAAACGTTATCGATCGCTTCTGTTGAAAATACACATGTTGCAGCACCTCAAATTGAAACGGATGCAGGTAAATTTGGGTACATGCAATCTGGTAAAATTGATATAGCTGGCGCCTTTAATGGTGAGGCAAAAGAATATGTCTACTAATCTTAGCAAAATTAATTTGAAAGAAATTTCAAACCCACAAGTCTCTTATGATGTGGAAATTAAGAATATGGGCGCTCAGACAATCACCTATAACCTTTCATCAAGCGTTGCTACGGATGCTGTTAAAGAGGGCAGACTGTTAAACAATTCTCAACCGATTAAAGGGGTTGTTGTAAAGTTTGCGAAAGACGGTGTAGATGTTAGCAATGTAATAGTGACAACCGGTTCATCTGTAAGGCTCACTGTTTCAATGGACTTAAGCAATATGACAGCAGCTTCTTTAGATGAAGATGGGAATGAAACTGAAAAAGCATTTACAGAGTTGTTCCCTAATGGCGGCTTTGTAGAAGGTTTCTTACAATTAACAGATGTGGCTGAAAACGCACCAAGTATTGGACTTCCTTACATGGGCTTCTATGGCGATTGGAATAAGCCCGCTATAATTGATGTGTCTTTGTATGATGCAACTTCTGAAAAATCTCAATTCTACGGCGCTGGTTACAACGGTCTCTATACTGAAACACCTCCAGTTGCACCTTTAACTACACCGGGCAGCCTTTTTATTGGTTTTTCATATGACGGAAAAGCGAATAAAGAATTAATCGCTATTTCTCCAAATGGCGATGGCTACGGCGATTATATGAGTTCGTACTTCACGTTCCTCAGAAATGCAAAAGAACTTGAAGTGAACATTCTTGATCAAGATGGGAATAATGTAAGAGAACTTTATAAAGATTCAAATCTTAGAAAGAACTATTTTGATGGCGATGTTAAAAATCCAAAAGGCAAAGATTTTGGTACTTGGGATGGCATGGTCAACAATGAAGTGGTAGAAGGTCTTTACACCAATGAAGTAAAGACTAAAATCGATTTCTCAAATGCACCATGGCAAGTTTCTAATTATCCTGTAATGATTGACAATACAGCGCCTGTTATTGAAAGTATTGTCTACAATAAAGAAGCTCAAACCATTACGGTCAAAGCGATGGATAACTTTAAAGTAAAGAATTACGCTTTGTTTGTAAATGGCAAAATGATCGCAAATCCAGATGCAAAAGGCAAAGATCAACCAAATGACAACCTGTCAGGCGTATTTGATGTGACTGGCAAAGTAACTCAAAATACTGAAGTAAAAGCCTTTGCACTTGATTACAGCTACAACGCTGGCGAAAAAAGCGAAGTGGTAGATCAACCCGTTATTGTTATCGTTGATGATAAAAAAGCACCTGTTATCGATATGAAAACACCTGCGGCGCTTGAATTTGTGAGCACGAATGATGTGGTATTCACAGGAACTGTTGTTGACCCAACGGGTCTTAAATCCATTGTTATTGGTGGACAAGCAGTTGATTTCACATATGATGAAGCAACTAAAACATACAAATTTACAAAGATGCTAAACCTTCCTGATGGAAAACACGGCGTAAAAGTGACTGCAATGGATTTAGCTGGAAATGCCTATACATTTGAAAGAAAAATTTATGTAGATGGTACTGCTCCTAAAGTTGTCTTCAATCCTGAAATCATGAAAGTGATTGCCAATGAAGTGGCTAAATACACATTGACAGGTACTTTCTCAGACAATTATTCAGGCGTTTCATTGACGATTAATGGCAATATGCTCGGTAAAATTGCTGCAGATGAAAATGTAATCGTTCCTAAAGAAATGAGCAAAGCGTTTAGCGTTGCCCTTCCGCTCAAAGAAGGCGATAACGTTGTAACGGTTCAAGCGGTAGATGGCGCAGGCAATAAATTGACACAAGCCTATACAGTTTACAGATTGAAAAAAGGCGAAGTAAACAATATGATCAATGCAACAATCACTCAAACAAAAATAAGAGCGAAAACCCTGCTTCTATTCTTTTGACAGCCAATACAACAACAATTTGGGATGTGACCATTGTTGATCCGCTTGGCGTTGATGTGATTAACTACAAAGAAACAGGCCTTAAACTTCAGAAGACTTGGACGCCTGAAATTGGCAGAAAACTTAATGGCGAGTACAAAGTCGTTGTAAATTACACTCAATTCGGCACTAAAAAAACAGCGCTCTATAAACTGAACGTTTACAACTATCCTCTCATCGTCAACAATGTATCTGTTGTAAAACGTAGTGGTGCTATTTCTGTAGAAGCGGATATTGCGAGCCTCAGCAAATTGGTACAAAATCCGATGTTGGTTGTTCAAGTGACAAATGACAAAGGACTGGTTATCAACATTTCAACTGCAAAAATTAAAAACCTTCAAGCGAGTCAAAAAGTTCAACCCAATACAAAAGTGAAAGTGACTTTGTATAAAGATGGACGCAGCGTTAAAACGACTGAAGTTTCTGTAAACACTGACAACACCTACAGCTTACAAACCAATTTGACAGCAACTGGCTACTATACATTTGTTGCACAATTAGGCACTGAAAGAGCTGAAAAATTTATTAAAGTGGTTCGAAAATAGCGTTAAGACAATTTTTAAAAAAGCCAATAAAAAAAGAGGTTCACTGTGGTGACCTCTTTTTTATTGGCTTTATTTTTAAAAATTAAAAATGACTTACTTGTTTTCATGCAAAACAAGCGTCAATTTCTTGAATTCGTCTAAAGTCATAGCTAAGGTAATCGTTGTCTTCGGGTAAGTCAGTGCTTGAGTGGTCATATCTTCTGGTTTTGGAGACTTGAGCTTATAATAAACATGAAGTTCTTTATCGATGATTTTATATTGATCAATGGTAATTGAATAGCCACCAGTGGGTTTTTCGTCCCAAGAGAGGGTTAAGTCAACTTTGTTAGCTGTGTTGATGACATAACTGCTAGCAATGGTACTCTTAGGAAGCGTTACATCGGCTGGAGGGTTATTTGGATTGTCTTTTACTGTGGAAAGTTCGCTGAGGTAGGTTTTTACATTACGCATCATGACAACTCCTTGAGCAACAGTGACACTGCCAGTGGGTTTAAAATCGCCGTTTGGATAACCGGACATAATTTTTTCGGATTGGATCCATAAAAGCATGTCGTCATTATTTTTTATGAGTGAAGGGTTAAGTACTTTATAAATGTTAATGGCAGCTTCTTGTCGAGTAAGTGGTGTTTCCTTTTGCGTATTTTTAGGAAGAGGCGCAAGTGCCTCTGAGACTAAGATGTCAGATAACATCGTGTGAAATTGATTTGTGTTTAGTGTCTGGTTTAAAGACTTTGCGTCGGATCTGATGTTGAGCAGCAATTTTTGACTTTGAATGATTTCTAAGCTCGCAAGCGCCCAATGCTGGTTTTGAGTAGCGCAAAAGGAAGCGCCTGGCAAGCTAATTGCCGCAATACATAGGCTTGTAGTCAGCAATACTGATAAACGTTGAATTTTCATATCAGGACCTCTCTTTCTTAATTTTATACTAGCAAGTGGATGGCGTGAAGTCAATGGATTCGAGCACACTGCATAAAAAATGTAATACGTTTTTCTTACCTTTAAATATATTTGAAACAAGTTGAATCTTAATTTACTGTAATTATAGCAACTCTGTTTTTATTTTTGTTATAATAGCAGTATGCTTAGGAGGGCGAAATATATGGAGAAAATGAGAAAAAGCGATCGACAAATGTCTGACGAAAAAGCGACTAAGGTATTGTCGGATGCGGTTTATGGCATCCTTTCAACGGTTGGCGAAGATGGTTATCCATATGGTATTCCTGTTAATTTTGCTTTGGTGAATAACAGTTTGTATTTTCACTGCGCAACTGAGGGAAAAAAACTTAGAAATATAGACTATAATCCAAAAGTCAGTTTTGTGGCGGTGGGTGAAAATGAAGTGCTTGCTGAGCAGTTTTCAATGCACTACGAAAGTGTCATGGCTTTTGGCAAAGTTTCAGAAGTTACAGAGGTGGAAGAAAAAGTACAAGTGCTTATGCTGCTTGTTAATAAATACAGTAAAACGTTTGAAATGCCTGGCGAAGCTTATGCGAGAAGAGCGGTCGACAAAACGCGGATTTACCAAATGGAAATTGAACATATGAGCGGAAAGGAGCGACTAAAATGAAGACACTTTACTATGATTGTTTTTGCGGCATAAGCGGAGATATGAACCTAGGGGCGATGATTGACCTTGGGGTAAATCCTGAATATTTAATATCGGAACTTGCCAAATTGCCGATGGCGATCGAATTTGAAGTCATTATTGAAAAGGCTGTTAAGAAAGGCATTGAAGGCACAAAAGTCGATGTGAGATTGACTGGGGAAGCGCCAGTGAAGCACCACGAACACGCTCCGCACGCGCATACACACGAACACCCGACTGTGCACACACATACGCATGAAAAAGTACCGCATTTGCACAACAATGCACCTCATGCGCATCACGAACACCGAAATTTAGCCATTATTGAAGCGATGATCAGTGGCAGCACGCTTTCTGAAAGCGTTAAAGCGCTTAGTCTTAAGATTTTCATGGAAGTGGCAAAAGCAGAGGCGAAAGTTCACGGCAAACCACTGCAGGAAGTGCATTTCCACGAAGTGGGCGCAGTGGATTCAATCGTCGACATCGTCGGCGCGGCGATCTGCTTTGAAGCGCTTGGGGTAGACCGTGTCGTTTCGAGTTCAGTGCAGCTTGGCGGCGGATTTGTCAAATGTGACCACGGCATGATGCCAGTGCCAGCCCCTGCAACGGCTGAAATTTTAAAAGGCGTCCCTGTTAAAATAGGCCTTGTGGCAAGCGAGATGACCACGCCTACAGGAGCGGCCATTTTGAAGGCTCTAGTCAATGAATACAGCGACCAGATGAGCATGAACATCACAAAAATCGGATACGGTCTTGGCACGAGAGAGCATGAGTTTCCAAATGTGCTCAGAGTCATGATTTTGGAAGAAGCGGACGGTTATAGTGCGACCTCGCAGTCTGACACGACTACTCAAAAAAAAAACAAGTAATTCTTGAAACCAATTTAGACGACTTTGACCCCGAACTTTGGCAGTGGGTTGAGCGCAAACTGTTTGAAGCAGGGGCGCTTGATGTCTGGAGACAGAGCATCGCCATGAAAAAGGGTCGCCTTGGCATTTGCCTGAGCGTCCTGTGTGAAAATCAGCACAGAGAGGCGCTTGAAGGTGTTTTATTTACGGAAACCACCGCTATTGGGCTAAGACGCCATGAAGTGGAGAAAGAAGCGCTTGAAAGAGACCTGCAGACTTTTGTTTATGAAGGTGAGACGCTTAGCTTTAAACGGGTTTATTGCAGTGGAAAAGCGCTAAAATATAAAGTGGAGTACGAAGACCTCGTTCGATATGCGCAGAAGAAGAATCTCAGCATTTTGGACGCACAAAAACAAGTGAAGTTGTATTTGGAGGCAGACGAAAAATGGAAAGTTTTATAACGGCAATCAAAACAACTTTAGCGCCCTACTCTAAAGTGGGCATTGCCTTTTCGGGCGGCGTGGACAGTTCGTTTTTGCTCAAAGCCTGTGCAGAAATTCTTGGCGCAGACAAGGTGGTGGCGGTTACCGTCAAAAGCCCTTACATCCCTGAGTGGGAAGTGGCTGAAGCGAAAGAACTTGCCGCACAAATTGGGGTAAAACATACAATCATTCCTCTTGGCATACCAAGCAGCATAGAGCAAAACCCAGAGAATAGGTGCTATCTGTGCAAGAAAATCGTGTTTTCAGAAATTCTAAAAGCGGCTGAAGATGAGGGCTGCGAAGTGATTTGCGACGGCACCAATTTTGACGATACGAAAGATTACCGACCAGGTCTGGTTGCTCTCGTTGAGCTAGGCGTTCTCAGTCCCTTAAAAGAAGCGAAGATGACCAAGCAGGACATTCGAGAGTTGTCCAAGGCGTATGGACTGCCAACGTGGGACAAGCCACCTTATGCGTGTCTGCTGACTCGAATTCCTTATGACGTGACATTCACCGAGCTGATGCTCAGACAAATTGAATCCGCAGAGGTTTTGCTCATGAAATACGGCTTCAGAGGCGTTCGCGTCAGGCATCACGGGGACACGGCGCGCATTGAAATCGAACAGACTGAAATGGTTAAAATGCTGAATTTGGACCTCATGAAAAAAATTCATGCTGAAATTGGACAACTGGGCTTTAAATTTGTTACTTTAGATATGGGCGGTTACCAGACTGGCTGTTACAATGAGGGTTTAAAAATAGACGCTTAAAAACAAGCGCATAGAGGTGTGTTATGAATGAGGAAAAGCTCAGAGACTTACTCATCAAGGTAAAAAGCGGCGAAGAAACGCTTGAAGCGGCTGTGGCGTCTTTAAAAGACTTGCCCTTTACGGATCTTGGGTTTGCGATGGTGGACAACCACCGTCAGCTCAGAAATGGGTATCCGGAGGTCATTTACTGCGAAGGAAAAACACCAGAGCAAGTGGCGACCATCATGTCCCACATCAGCCAAAAGGGCACGAACGTCCTTGGGACAAGGGCAAATCAGGCGATGTATGACATTGTAAAAGAAACTTTGCCTGAAACCATTTACAACCCGCTGGGCAGAACCATACAGCTCATCAGCGATCCCCTCAAAGAAACAGAAACCTACATTGCCATCGTATGTGCAGGCACATCCGATCTGCCGGTGGTGGAAGAGGCTTATGAGACGGCGAGGCTTCTGGGAAATAAGGTCATCAAAGTGACGGATGTCGGCGTTGCAGGCATTCACCGCTTGCTCTCCAAAATGGATGTGATTCGAAATGCCCGAGTGGTGATTGTCGTGGCGGGCATGGAAGGCGCACTTGCCAGCGTTGTGGGCGGACTAGTGGACAAACCAGTCATTGCAGTCCCGACAAGTGTGGGTTATGGGGCTAGTTTTGGAGGCGTGAGTGCGCTTCTGACCATGCTTAACAGCTGTGCGAGCGGTGTAAGCGTCGTAAACATCGATAATGGATTTGGGGCAGCGTATAGCGCCAGCATGATCAATCAACTCAAATAGGTTGCCTCAGAGCTACAAAATGGCTCTGTGAGGATTATAAATTAAAAGGAGAACTAAAACTATGTATGAAAAACGCAGAGAACAGGTAGCGAAGAGAATGCAAGCAGAGGGCGTAGGCCATTTGGTTATTTCAGATCCTGCTTCTATTTTCTATTTGACAGGCACTTGGTTCCATCCGGGGGAAAGACTCATTGTGCTTCACATGCAAGCGGATGGCAGCCTTAAAATTGTAATCAACGAATTGTTCCCGCTCACGACGGATATCGGCGCAGAGGTTGTTTGGTACAACGACACCAAAGACGGCATTGCGTATTTGGCGCAGGGCATTGAGGGTGGCAGCGTGATTGGCGTCGATAAATTCTGGGCAGCGCATTTCCTTCTCAGATTAATGGACGCAAAGCCTGAGTACAAATACATCAATGGTTCAGTCTTTATTGACCGCGTGCGCATGCAAAAGGACGAAGCGGAAAGAGAGTTCATGAGAACGGCTTCAAGACTTAACGACGAAGCGATGGCACAAATGGTCGTGCTTGCAAAAACAGGTTTGTCGGAGCTTGAAATGGTGAAAAAACTTTCTGAAATCTATGAGAACCTTTCAACCGATGGATTCTCTTTTGGTCCAATCATTGCCTATGGTGCAAATGGCGCAGATCCTCATCACGAATGTGACAACAGTGTGCCTAAAAAGGGTGACAGCATCATCATCGATATTGGCTGCAAAAAAGACGACTACTGTTCTGACATGACAAGAACCATTTTCTTCGGAGAGCCAAGCGAGAAGGGCAGAGAAGTGTATGAAACGGTTAAAGAAGCCAATCTCAGAGCAATTGCAGTCGTAAAACCGGGCGTGAAATTCTCAGAAATTGACCTCGCGGCAAGAGCATACATTGAAAGCAAAGGGTATGGACAATTCTTTACGCACAGAACAGGCCATTCTATTGGACTTGACGTGCATGACTTTGGAGATGTGTCTGCAATCAATCACGACGAAGTGGCTGAGGGCATGATTTTTTCAATCGAGCCAGGCATTTATCTTGCTGGAGAGGTTGGCGTGAGAATAGAAGATTTGGTACTTGTAACGAAAGATGGCTGTGAAGTGCTCAACCAATACGAAAAGAATTTGTTGATTGTTTAATTTATTTGAATTTTTAGACAATTTGAGTTAAATTTTAATTAATTTTAAACATAAAAAAAGCTTTAATGCATTGAGCATTAAAGCTTTTACTTTTGGTGCGAAAGGCGGGATTTGAACCCGCACGCCCAAGGACGCTACCCCCTCAAGATAGTGTGTCTGCCGTTCCACCACTTTCGCATCTTGATCGTTCAGTGATAACTCACTGGAACAATACCTATGATAGCGAAAAATGGATGATGTGTCAAGGGGGTTTTTAGAAAAACTTATTTTTTTGAGTTTTAAGTAAAATGCCAGCGCCAATTAGGATGAAAATTACGGGGAGTAAATAGCTCCTGATAACGCTTGGCGAGAGATTGAACAAGTCTAAAAGCACATCGTAAGCGCCGACAAAAGTCATAATGCTACCGATGATGAGAAATGCATTTTGACGCCTGTAATTTGAAGTATCAAAACTATTTTCAATGAGCCAAGTGCTTAAGAACGCAAGTCCAAGATAGAAAACCGTTCCTAAATCGCTGAGAAGCGCAACGCCGCTAAACCACTCAGGCAAATTGTTTGAAAGGAAAATACCTGTCAGTATATTTCCGACGAGAAGTAGGCCTCCTGCGCCTCTGTCCCCAGTACTTCGTCTGTAAATATAGCCACCGATAAAAGCAAGGGCAATAAGGAGCATAAAGTCAAAGGCAATGATGATGTTTAATTTAACAAGCATTAAGTAGAGTCCAAAAGCAATCATGACAATCCCGATCAGATAATTTTGTTTCATAGTGAACCTCCCATAGTGAATTAATTATTCTCAGTATAGAAGATAAACCTTGAAAAAGTCTTAAGAAATACTTAGAGAGTCATAAAGTTTGCGCATTTCTAATTATTGGGGTTAATGCCGGGTGAGTACAAGGTGGTGCAGTTCTTTCCAACATTCTTAGAGTGGTACAGTGCTTGGTCTGAGCGGATCATCAAGGCGTCAAATGTATCATTTCCTCGAATCAGACCAGCTACGCCAATGCTGACGGTAAATTGAATATCAATTGAGTTGCAGCTAAGAATTAAATTTGCAAGGTGTAATCTAATTTTTTCCGCCAGTAGGTAGGCATCTTCTTTGGTTGTTAGCGGTAATATAATGGTAAATTCTTCGCCGCCATATCGGGCAAAGATGTCTGATTTTCTAAGAAGGCTTTTAATTTCAATGGCGAGTTCCTTTAAAACAAAATCGCCAACGTGATGGCCATAGGTGTCGTTGATATTTTTAAAATTGTCTATGTCCATTATAATTACTGACATGTCCTGGTTTGTTGTTTTTAAGTGGCTAAAGAAAGTTTCGCCATAAGAATTAAAACTGCCGCGATTGAGAATACCTGTGAGCGCATCATGTTTTGCCATAAAGTGGAGTTTGGTTTCCATTTTGGACAGTTGTTTTGAATAAAGGTGTAAAAGTAAAAGGAGCGCAGACATTGTGAGCAAAAGACTGCCGTTAAAGAATTTTAATGTTAAAGTAGGACTCAATTGAATTAATGGTGTGGCATTACTGACATTTTGACAATAGAAAAAACTCATGATAATCAGAGTTGAGATTACCAAAACAAACACTCGCTGCTTAAAAATCATAAGGTCGCTAATCAGATAGAGAACGACCAATAACACGAAGAACTGGAATTGAAATCCTGTTCCGGCAGAAAATACGTAGGTCGTTTGAAGCAAAACAACTGAAATAGAAGTGAAAAATCCCAATGTTTTTGCGAGTGTAGGTACCTTTTTTTCAAAAAGTAACAGTGCAATCAACATAGGGATTAAGGCAATCGATACATAGATTGCAGCTTGAGTGTAATTTAAGCAAGCAAAAATAAACGTGTAACTAATGATTACGATTATTGAAATATAAATATAGATTAAAAATAATTGATCTCTGGCACTTTGTGCTTTTTGAAAATTTTCATAAAAAGGAATTTTCATAAATCTCCCCCGCAGGATGTGGTTATTGGATAGTAAATAAAATAATTTTATCATTAATTATCCAATACGCCAAGGGGAGTCATTCGCTTTTAGTATTAAAATCTATTCAAAAGCCTTAATTACAGACGTTTGTGTCACTTGCTTCAAATTCCATTTCCCTTTTTCAAAAGAAAGGTAAAGGTTCAAGTTAGCAATTGTGTCAGCGTTCGCGATGCCAGTGATTTTTTGATTGCCGACCAACAGGATTTGACCATAAGCGTCTTCGATTTCCAAGGTGCTGATGACAGAACTTGAAGGTTCTGATATGCCAATATATTTACCCGCGGCATCGTAGACGTCTGACTCTAAATACAGGGCTTTGTTGTAGCTGACATCTAAAAGCCATTTTTTATTTAATTCCTTTGCGCTAAGCTCAACTTGGTAGTTGTCCAAATATTTGCCTGTGATGCTGAGGCCTTTTAAATCGGCTTCAGAAAGGAATGAAGTGAGTTTGCCTGATTTGAAGGTAGAGAGGTCATAGCTGACAAAACCACCGCTGCCACCACTTGGCGCGCTAAGGAAAAGATCGTTTTGAGCATCTTTGTTAAGGTCGGTGATTTGAAGGGTTGGTTCATAACCGCCAAGTGAGAATCCAGCTCTGTCTTTAACGATGTGAACAAGGCGCTTGCTTGTTTTTCCGTCTTTGATGACATAGGTGATTTGGTCATAATAGACAGATGTTTTGTCAAATTTATTCCCAATGAGATAGATGAGTTCATTTTTCTTGTCCTTGTTAAGGTCTGTATTTAAGATTTGAAGGACAAAGGCATTTTTACCTGCGCTAACGCCGGACACGCTATATTTGTCACCAACTTTGTAGACTTTTTCAGCCGCAAAACTGGTAGGGGATAAAGACAAAGCGGAGAAAGCAAAGATAGTGAGGATCAAACCGCTGGTTATTTTTTTAAAATGTTGATTCATGGGAACGCCTCCTAAAGGGTTTTATATGCGTGAACGGCTTTAAAATTTAAGCCGTTTCAGGATCTGTTACCTTTATGATAGCACAATTAGATTTCAAAGTTGTATATAAGAAGTGACATAATTGTGACGAGATGAACAGTTGAGTGGAGATATTGGGAAATAAAAAAGGACAAATCCAAGAGATGACTGGAATTTGTCCTTTTTCTATGTGGCAATAGTTCTATGACTACTTACCAAAATGACGCTTCAAAAGCCCTTCAAAAGCACTACCATGTCTCGCTTCGTCCTTACACATTTCATGAACCGTATCATGAATAGCGTCGAGGTTGAGTGCTTTTGCTTTTTTTGCGAGGTCAAGCTTGCCAACCGTTGCGCCTTGCTCAGCGTCAGCTCTCATTGTGAGGTTTTTCTCTGTAGAATCTGTGAGAACTTCGCCGAGAAGCTCTGCAAATTTAGCAGCATGATCTGCTTCTTCAAATGCGATTCTTTTATAAGCTTCAGCGATTTCAGGGTAGCCTTCTCTGTCAGCTTGACGGCTCATTGCCAAGTACATGCCCACTTCCGTACATTCGCCGAGGAAGTTTTGTCTAAGACCTTCAAGAATTTCAGGGTCAACGCCTTTTGCAACGCCAACGAAGTGCTGATCAGCCCAAACGCGCTTGCTTGAATCATTTAAGATAAATTTAGCAGCAGGTGCTTTACACTGTGGGCAGAACTCAGGAGCGTGCTCGCCTTCGTGTGTGTAACCACAAATCATACATATGTACTTTTTCATTTTATACCCTCCGAATTGTTATAATTACAAATTTGTTTTAATCACATTCTAATTGTAGAAGATTTAACTTACTTTGTCAACGACTTTCCATTGGTTTCTTCAATAAAACTTTCAATGTCTTTGTCCACGAGTGGCACGCTGAATAGGAAGCCTTGTGCCTCTTCAAAGCCAATTTGTTCAAGCGCTTTTAGCTGTCCATCGGTTTCAACGCCCTCGGCTATCAATTTTAGACCTATATTTTGCGCCATAGAGGACAGTGCTTTTACAAGTGACAAATTAACGGGGTCTTCATCGATATCATGGATGAGCGAAGCGTCAATTTTAAGCCCTTTGATTTTCAAATGCTGTATTTGTTTTAAAGAAGAATAGCCCGTGCCGAAGTCGTCAATGTTAAAGTGAATGCCAAAGTCAGTGAGGCGCTGAATGTTCTCTATAACATGGGTGCGGTGGGACGTGGTAATGGACTCCGTAATCTCGAATTGGAGACACTGGGCAGGCAGCTCATAATCGTTCATAATGTTGATGATTTTTTCGGAAAAATCGTAGGCTTCAAGCTGTTTGAGGCTGATGTTGACAGAACTGGTCAATTGATGCCCGTTTTTTCGAAGCTTGTTAAGCTTTCGAACCGTCTCGCCAATCACAAAGTAGCCAATCTTAACAATGAGATTGCTCTTTTCGGCAAGTGGGATGAAATCCTTGGGAAGCATGCTCCCTACAGATTCATTTTCCCAACGCAGAAGCGTTTCCATGCCAATGACTTTTTTTGTTTTAAGATCCATTAGGGGCTGATAGACGATGTAGAATTCGCCGTTATGAAGCCCTTGCTTGAGATAACGAATAATCATGCCCTCTTTTTTAGGTCCGCAGATGAGTGCTTGCTCGTTGAAACTGCGGCTGTCATGATTTTGAAGTAATTTTTCTAGAGACAGTTCTACCACGTTCAAAAGATCTGGCGCAGTCTTGCCGTCTTGTGGGAAAGTTGCTAGACCGTAACTGCAGGTAATGAGATTGGTATAACCGTCTTTTTCGATGATATAATCTATCGTCTTTAGGATAGACCTGACAATCTGAAGACTTTCTTTTTTCGTTCGAATGCCTTTGTGACAGATGAGTAGATTGCCGTCTTTTGCGCGGGTAATTTTTGCGCTTGGATTGAGGAGTAGTTCTAAGGCTTCGGTTACGTTTTGAAGCAGTGGCGTTGATACTGTTTCTGTTTGAGAGCCGAGCGTCTCAAGTCCTGAAAAAACAAGTTTGATTAGACTAAAATGCTTATGGTGTGCGCCACATTCATAAATCCAATCTTTAATTAGTTGGTTGGCATAAATATAATTTGGCATTTCCAAAAATGGATCGTGGAAGGCAAAGTAATTTATGAGCTGCGACATTTCTCTGTCATGTTGGATGTGTTTTATCGTTAATACATAGTGCGCAATATGAGCGTTTTCCTTGTTGAGCCTGCAGATGTGAACATTTCGAAGTTTCTGATTGCCTTGTGGTGTATTAAACCAAAGTTGGCCATACCAGTCGTTAGCACCCTTTGAAAAACGCTTGATGACTTCGTTCAAAAGTTCTGTTGAAGGTTTGGCGATGTAATCTGAAATTTGTTTGTGAAGAATTTCTTCGTTTTGGAAATCGGCAACGCTGGACAAATAGCCGCTTGCCCAACAGACCTCGAACTCCGAATTTACAATGATGACTTGGGTTGGTGACAGGTTGAAAAGTTGCTTTCTAAGGTGGCTTAAATCGTTTGGCATAGGGGTGCTTATACCTGAGAAAATCAGGTATTTGCCAATGCTTTCGTCCTCCAAATAGATGGGAAGCTCATAGACGTTCATTTTTCTTGCATAGCCATAGAAATCTGTAAAAATAACTTGTTTAATGACATCGCTTGAATAAATTTTGTCGTCTAGCAAGTTTTGGTCTAGGAAGTCGTTGATACTTTTACCCAAGACTTCATCTTCAGGGAATTTAAACTGATGTAAAAATCCCAGATTGCTTTCTCGGATGACCATGTTTTTATCAACAATAACCATGGCGTTTTTCGTGTAATTAAAGAAATTATGTATGATTTTATGGTTAAATTGTGCTTTTAAATCGTGTATATAATGATTAAAGCCTGTTGAAATAAGACTTAGAACGTAAGGTTGGTCTCCACAAATGAACGGGAAATTTTGAAAAGTAGTTTCGAAATAGGTGTTGTTCGCGCCCTTAAAATTTAAAGGGATGCGGGATGATGAAATGTTACTTGCGGCATTAGAAAAAGTTTTGAAACGAAATTGATCTTTAAGGTGAACTTGCCCTTCAAGTGTAAATTCGCTTGTTGAATCAAACTCAAAGAAACTTCGCATTGCTTGGTTGACAACAAAAGGCCGCTCAGAGGCAAATGAGTCGCCTTTAAAAATCATCATAGGATGATAGTCGCTTTTAAGAATGAGAAAGAGATGTTTGGCGATTTGAATTAAGGTGTCGCTCAATGCTGCGTCACGTAGTACAAGGATCAAATACAAATGAATTGACTTTGTTTTGAAGTCAAGAATAAGTGAATGAAGGGGCATGGACTGCCCGTGCTTGGTGCGCCAGTTAAGCTTGTTGATCAAAAATGGACTTGAGTCAGCGCCTTTTAATGTCATGAGGCTATGGTGTTTTAATTCGTCTATAAAGAACAACGGATTTTCACCAAGTAGACTTTGACAAGAATCAAATTCTAGAAAAAGAGCTAAGGCAGGATTCACGTTCACAAAAATATTTTCGTGAATTAAGGCGAGTCCAAAATCAGGGCCTGAAAAAATATCAGAGTAGTGGCGCATCAATTCAGCATAGATTGTTCGCGGTTCCAAATCAGGTTCATGAAACATGAGTGCCTCCAGGTAAATGTGCTTATATTTGTTTGTGATGTGCGTCTATTTCAAAACAATAAAATGTTGAAGCAATATTAAATATGGCGGGATAAAGAAATAAGTCATAATCCCTGCCAAAGCGATGGAAAGGCTGCTCATAGCCCCTTCAACTTCTCCCAGTTCAATGGCCTTGGTTGTTCCGACCACATGGCTTGAAGCGCCGATAGCGATGCCTTTAGCAACTGGGTGTTTGATCTTTGCTAAACCCAGAAAAAATGGTGAAAGTATTGCCCCGGCAATACCTGTAATAATAATGCTGATGACGGTTAGCGCTGGAATTCCACCAATGTCTGCTGAGAGCGAAATACCGATTGGCGTGGTAAGAGACTTAGGAAGCAGAGACAAATGAAGCAAGCTGCCTAGGTTGAAAATCACCGAGAAAAAGGTGATGGAGAGTGCAGACACGATGACGCTAAATCCAATTCCGAGGATAATAGGAAGCCAGTAGGTTTTCAATAATTGTCGCTGTCTATAAAGCGGCACTGCAAGCACGACGGTTGCCGGGCCTAGAAAAAAGCTTATGACTTGGGTATTTTGACGATAAACCTCATAATCAACTTCGCTAATAAGTATGAAGGCTATGAGTGTGGTGATGCTCCAAAATAGAGGATTTAAAACGGGCCATTTTTTCCAATTGTAAAGTTTTTGAAAGGCACCAAATACAGCCATGGTAAGGAGGCTATAAATCAACAGATTCATTGAGATCTCCTTTCGCAATCAAGTGGTCAACCAATTTCCCGGTAGCAATCAAAACGATGATGGTGGTCACTAAAACAAGGACTAACCAAGGCAGCCATTGACCTCTTATTAAAGTCATATTGGCTAAAATAGCCACGCCTGAAGGCACAAAAAAAAGCGCCATATATTGCAGTAGCAGATTTGCGCCTTTTTGAATATGAACTTCTTTCACAATGCCTGTAAAAAGAAGAAACAATAGAAGGAACATGCCAATCAGATTTCCTGGTAGTGGCAAATGGAAAGTCGCGGATAGCCATTTCCCAATAACCGCAAAGAAAGCTATAAATAAAATTTGCAGTGTTATTTTTAGAATGTTCATATGGAACCTCACTTTCAATTAAAAGTTTAATATAGGTCAGTGGGTCTGTCAAATGAACTTACAACTATTGGATTAAGAAAGTGTATTATGGGTATTGAGTGATAGATGACAACTGCGGAGGTGAGCGTTTGAAAAAAATTCAATTAGTAAGCGTATTGCTACTTTTTATAGTAGGCAGTTTCTTGTTGTGGCAGTCAAAACAACCGATTAAAATCGCGTTTGTGGGAGAGCTCAGCACCTCTTCGTCACAGCTCAGCGTTGAGTCGCGCGAAGCGTTTTCGTATACGCTAGATTACTATAATGACCAAGGTGGCATTGCGGGCAGAAAGTTAGTGCCCTATATTTATGATGACAAAAGTAGCAATGCCAATAAAGAAGCACTCAATCAGCAGCTTAAAAAGGATGGCATTCATTTAATCATTGGGTTTAATATCAGTGCTATGGCTGAGACGATTGAATATCTTTTGGCGAATGGTGACTATTTGATCATCAGTCCGACGGTAACGACGGATTATTTGACTGGCAAAGACGATCAATTTATTAAGATATCGGCGATCAATTCGCTGCAAATTGATAAACTGTACGAAGTGGTCAAACTTGATGACATTAAAAAAATGGTCATTGTTTATAGTGAGTCCAATAAGCTCTTCGCTGAGGGTCTCGTTGAAAAAATGAAGTCGATGCTCCAATCGGACTCTCGAGAAGTGGTAGAGATAATTGCAGATTCCGGAGGTGTAGATCTGACTCCAATTCAAACCGCCATTGACGAACATCAAGCCGATGGTCTCTTTGTGATTATGAATGGCGTTGATACGGCTAAAGTTTTACAGGGGACGAGAATCAGCGGTTATAAAGGGGACATATTAACTTCGGCGTGGTCGGCAACGTCCGATTTGATTTCCAATTCAGGGAAAAATAGCGAAGGTGTTTATACATTAGAGATGAAAGCCAACAATCCTGACGAAGCGGTGTTAAAGACATTGCAGGAATATATTTTTGAAAATACAGGAAGTGATTTAAACTTCTCTCATATTAGAACTTAT
Source organism: Eubacteriales bacterium (assembly GCA_043770095.1). Lineage (GTDB taxonomy): Bacteria > Bacillota > Clostridia > Peptostreptococcales > Acidaminobacteraceae > JBGSUZ01. The sequence continues at coordinate 22,373 of JAYVIR010000081.1, read as the reverse complement.
AATGCAACAAAAATGCTGATTGAAGTATTAAAAACGACCAAAGATTTTAGTCCTGAAAATATGAAACGCAAGATTATACAAATTGGCACTTTTCAAGGTGCAGAAACCCAGTTCAAAGTGGATTACAATGGAGATACCCTCGGAGAATATGAATTGCAGCAAATAAAAAACGGCAAATTTGTAAAGGTGAGATAATATGATGCGAAAAAAGACTCAGATCATGCTGAGGTGGGATCTCCTCAGAACAGCCATTATCAATCAAGTCATTATTGTTTTTGTGGTGTTCTTCACCATTAGCATTATGCTGTCCTTTTTTATTATTTCCGAGATTAAGAAAAACAGCGCCAATCTTGTCAGCGCCATCAACATTAACGTAGAAGAGGTTTTTAATAAATCTACCAAAAGTCTGGACGAAATTTACCATTTATATAGCGGAATGGGTTTTTTAGAAGATGCTCAAAAGAAAAAACTTTTTAATATTTTTAAAAATAGCGACAGTAGCATAGAAGGGGTCATGGTTTTAAATCGAGATGGGAAACTTGTCGATGGGGACACGCAAGAGGTTCTCCTAAAAGGCATGGACTATTCTTTTCAGCCGTTTGTCAAAAATATTTCGCAGATAGGGGATCTTTACTGGACGGGGGTCAGCCTCTCTCAAAAAACAGGCCAGCCAACAGCTTTTGTGAGTAAACGCTTTGAAAACAATATAGTGGTAATGCAACTCAATTTGAAAGACATTAGTCGCTTTATTGAGCACTTTACGCTCTCGCAAAAAAGTGAAATTGCCATTACGGATGCCAGTGGCATTTATTTGATCAATAATGACCTTGAATTGGTCAAAAGCAGAAGTTATGATGGGTATATCAAATATGGCAATATGAGTGGGGTTGCAAAATATAAAAACAATTATTACTTGCCATATGTTTCTGAAATACAAGGGCAGGGTTGGAAAATTATTGTCTACCAGTCCTTATCCGATTATTTGGGACCCACAGCGTCACTGCTGAGCTTGATTCTTTTGGTGTCAACATTTTTGATTTTCTTTATCAACTGGCTGAATTTTAGATCCCTCAAGGTCATTACGCAGGATCTGCATTTGATTGAAGAGCAGGCTTTAGAAATTTCAGAAGGCAATTATGACATTCGGTGCATCACTAGCAAATATATTGAAATAGATATGCTGAGTCATTCATTTGCCATTCTCATTGAACGCATACGTCTCAGGGAGGAGGACATTGAGGAGCAGAATTTGCGCATTATGCTCTTAAATGAAGACTTGGAAAAGTTAGTTGATCAGCGGACAAAACAATTACTCATCACAAACGAGGAACTGAGAGAAGCGTATAGTCACTTAAAGGAAGTTCAGGGACTCATCGTTCAAAACGAAAAATTGGCTGCACTCGGGCAAATGGTTTCGGGTGTCGCCCATGAAATGAACACGCCAATTGGAAATGCCTTTACCGCATCAACCTATATTCGCAGTTTATCAACGGAGTTGGCAAGCAAAGTTCAAGACAACACCATAAAGCGGACAGAATTTCTTGAGAGTATGGCCGATGTTGAAAGCGGGGCAGACATTATATACAGAAATTTGCTCATTGCCTCAGACCTTATTTATAACTTCAAACAACTTTCGACTGATCATCAAAGCATGGAGTTGAAGATTTTCAACTTATATGAGACAATCAATAACATTATTATTTCTTATGGCATTGATTTTAAAAATGCCAATGTGACGTTTGAATTGCTCTGCAATGAAGATTTGGAAATTAGAACCTATCCTGGAGCGGTTGTGCATATTATTTCCAATCTGATTCGCAATGCGTTGATCCATGGTTTTGAAGGTAGGGGAAAAGGCCATATTTGGATTGAAGTCTTTGAAAATGATGACAGGATTAATTTATTGATAAAAGATAATGGCAATGGCATGGATCAAGAGACGCTTAATCAGATTTATGATCCGTTTTTTACGACAAAGCGTTCTAGAGGCGGAACAGGGCTGGGTCTTAACATTGTGCATAACATGATTACCAATATTCTTCAAGGCAGTGTGGTTTGCGAGAGCGAATTTGATAAAGGGACAACGTTTAAAATTCAAATACCAAAGCAAATTGTCAGAGAATTTATGGATACAACTTGGACTTAAGCGTGGGAATAGGTATATGGAATTGAAGAATGGGGAGGAACAAATTTTATGCAGACAAAAACCGTTGGACTTGGGTTGATTGGCGTCGGCCTCGTAATTTTGCTTTTTAATTTTTATGACATTCAAGTGGATTTAACGCTACTGTTTATCGGCGGTTGTTTTTTGGCGGCATACTTTGGTAATTTTGGAAGTTCGAAAAAGAACATCGGCTTTCTGATTCCGGGTTGTATCCTATTTTCATTAGGGATTTTCGAAATTACGAGCGTATTCGAGCAAGTGGTTCAATATGAAGACATTGGCTTCTTTGCTACCATGGGAACAGCTTTTTTGGCAATATTTCTCATTGGTAAGCGAGATGGCATGCGTCTATTTTGGGCCTTTATCGTTTCATTAATTATTTATGCTGTAGGCGTGTTTGTTTATTTGGTTTCATACAGCAGTTTTTTCACACAAAACGAAGATCTTATTTTTCCATTTATAATGATTGTTGTAGGCGCTGGGATTATGGTAGCGACTACTTTTGGCAAAATAAGAAAAAGATAATGAAAGAAATAAATTATTTATGATACAATATGGGTACTAATGAGTATAACTCACACTTATCCGTGACTAATTATTTTTTCCAGAAAGGTGGGATTGGTATGACACAGAGCACTAAGAAAACAACTGCGGTTGAATCATTTGAGAAGAATGGCGTTATGTATTATAACGGGCAGTACTCCGATGTTATAACTCCGCTGATTGTGGACTTGAACGACATTTTTGAAAATCGCATTACGCTTTATTTGAATAAATACGTCAAAAAAGATGCTAAAATCGCTGTCAATATTGGCACTGGCGATAAAATGCATAATGTTACAGGGACAATCAGCAGTATTAAAGAAAAAAATAGCGGATTTGAAGCCATTTTAGAAGTGGACTTTATTCCGAACGGTTTGGTAAAAGATTTGGAAGAGGCCTTGTCTCTTGGGACTTTGCTTCATGAAGAGGGTTGGGAATGATTTTATCAATAGGTAGGTGGTTGAGTTGAAATTATTAAGTATTCATGAAGTGAAGCCGGGCATGACACTGGCAGAATCGATTTATAGTTTAGATGGCAGCGTCGAACTTTTAACGGTTGGAAACGAATTGTCAGAGCGCCAAATTGGTCTAATAGAACGTTTGGGGATATACTCTGTCAACATTTACGAAGATAGTGATTTAGAGGTAATGAAACAACGCACCTATTCACCGTATGTTCATGTGCAAACAGTGGAAAAACAAGCTAACGAGATTGGTGCTGAATTTAATAAAGAAGCGTTTCAAAACGATCTAGAAAATATTGAAAAAGTGGATATAGAGCCAATTCTTCACAGTATCGTCAATCAAAATATGGAAATTCATATTTTAACGGGTGCTGGAAATGTGCCTATTGATGAAAGTCATAAAGAAATGATTCAGGAAACCAAGAAAGCTTTTGAAAGTTTAAAGACAGATTCAGACCTTAATTTAGACAGCATTAAGAAGCATGTTGAAGCGTCCATCCCAGACATGATTCGAAACAATGACGTATTGATGCGTTTAAGTCAATTGAAGGAGTCTGACGATTATACCTATCAACATTCGCTTCGCGTGTCCATCTTAGCGACAATGATTGGGAAGTGGATGGGCTATGATCATGAAACCCTTCAAGAATTAGCAACGGCTGGATTGATGTTTGATTTAGGTAAAATGAAAATTCCTGACTTTATTATGAGAAAACCTCAGCTCAGTGAAGATGAATTTGAAGTGGTTAAAAAACATGCTCAGTTGGGTTATGGCATTTTAATGAAAACCAAAGGCATCACAAACAATATGAAGTACAGTGCGCTTCAGCATCACGAAAGGTTAGATGGAACGGGCTATCCGCTGCGTCTTAAATCGAGTCAAATTCATGAATTTGCAAAAATTATTATGGTTTGCGATATTTTTGATGCCATGACTTCCGATCGACCTTATCGTAAAAAGGTGTCTCCGTTCCAAGCGGTAGAATACTTGTCGTGGCAGAGCGGGCAAACGCTAGACAGTAAAATTTGCTATATTTTAATCAATAATTTAGCGCAATTTTATTTGGGGAAGGAAGTTAAACTTAACAATGGAGAAGTTGGTCGCATTATTTACGTGGATGTCAATTTTCCGACGCGTCCAGTGGTTGTCTTAGGCGACGGTCGCATTAGAGATTTGGTTAAAGAAAAAACACTTCAAATAGATGAATTGATTCATCATGTCTCTTAAAAAATAAAATAACTGATAGAGTTGACAAATTATAACCGATTCTGATAGAATCGGGTTAATCTTAATTATGATGAGCGATGAAGAATATTAGTAGGAAATAGATGGCTTTTTAGAGAGCAGGTCGGTTGGTGAAAGTCCTGAGGAAATCTTTTTCTGAATTACAGATTCTGAGCTATGGCGTAAGCCACGGTTAACGGCGTTAAACGTTTGAGGCCTAGGGAAACCTAGGTGAACTAAGGTGGTACCACGGGTTTTCTCGTCCTTTACAGGATGTAGAAAGCCCTTTTTGTTGTTCAAAAATAAGATATGGAGGTACGAAAAATGAGAAATGTTTATGATGTATTGATGGAGCGAGGCTTTATTGAGCAGGCAACACACGAAGCAGAAATCAAAGAGCTACTTGGAAAAGAGGCCGTAACCTTCTATATTGGGTTTGATCCTACGGCAGATAGTCTTCATATAGGGCACTTTATTCAAGTAATGGTCATGATGCACATGCAGCAGCATGGACACAAACCGATTGCTTTAGTGGGCGGCGGCACAGTAAAAGTAGGCGATCCAACTGGGAAGACCGAAATGAGAAAAATGCTCTTTGATGATCAAATTGACCAAAATTCGGCTCAGATTGCAAAGCAGTTGGCAAAATATATTGACTTAACTGAGGGTCACGGAATAGCGGAAAATAACGCCAATTGGCTTGATCACCTCAATTACATTGATTTCCTCAGGGAGATAGGCAGTAAGTTTTCTGTCAATAGAATGCTTTCTGCCGAGTGCTTCAAACAAAGAATGGAAAAGGGACTTAGCTTCCTTGAATTCAACTACATGATTATGCAAGCATATGATTTCCTTGAACTTAACAGACGTTATGGCTGTAAATTAGAGCTTGGCGGAAATGACCAATGGTCTAACATCATAGCAGGTGCAGACCTCATCAGACGATCAGAGCAGGGTGAGGCGTTTGGGCTTACGTTCAAACTGCTTACGACTTCCGATGGCAAGAAAATGGGCAAAACAGAGGCAGGCGCAGTTTGGATAGACCCTGAAAAAACAGCGCCTTATGAAGTCTTCCAATACTTTAGAAACATTGCAGATGCAGACATTATCAATTGTCTCAAATTATTGACATTCCTCCCGATGGAAGAAATCAACGAAATGGCAACTTGGGTGGACTCGAAGATCAATCTCGCAAAAGAGATTCTCGCCTTTGAAGTGACGAAAATTATTCACGGCGAAGAGGAGGCAAACAAGGCGATTGCTACTGCAAAAGCGTTGTTTGAAGGCGCAGGCAATATGGAAAACGTGCCAACGACTGAGATTAGTAAAATGGAATTTGCGAGTGAAATGAACATCCTTGATATATTAACCGTTGCGGGCTTGATTGCTTCTAAAAGTGAAGGCAGAAAAGTCATTCAGCAAAAAGGCGTTAGTCTAAACGGCGCTGTTATTGAGACGCATGAGTTGCAAGTGCAGCTAAGTGATTTTGAAAATGGCGAATTGATGATCAAAAAAGGTAAAAAAATCTATCAAAAAATTAAATTGGTTTAATACCATACAGAAAAAAGTCTGGCCTTAAAAGGTCAGACTTTTTTTGTATAAAATGAACAGTTGCAATAATTTGCATAATTCCAATTTCAAATGCGCCAATATGAGGTATGATAGTCATAGAGCAATATTTATAGAGAAATTAGGGTTCAAAAATAAAGATTTGTGGAGGTTTTCATGATTGAAGTGACTTCTTTAAGGAAGATTTATAAGCTGAACAAAAAAGATATGAAAAAAAGAGGTGAGCAGGTTAAAACAAAAATAGCGGTCGATGATATCAGTTTTATCGCAAAACCGGGCCAAATTTTTGGATTGCTTGGACCAAATGGCGCGGGCAAAACAACGACCCTCAGGTGCATTGCAACGCTTTTAAAACCAACAAGCGGCGCGGTTAATGTTGCTGGGTTCAATACGAGCAAAGAACCGGAAGCTGTGAGGCAACGTTTGGCATTTCTCACAAACGAATTGAAATTAGAAGGACATTTTACGCCCAAGTATACCATGACCTATTTTGGAAAACTCTATCGAATGAAAACAGAAGAGATTGAAGCGCGCAAGAATATTCTCTTTGAATACTTTGGAATAGACAGTTTTGAAAATGTAAAAATATCGGATTTGTCGACTGGAATGAAGCAAAAGCTTTCCATCGCGGTGAGTTTGATTCATGATCCTGAAATTGTTGTGTTCGACGAACCGACCAACGGTCTGGACATTATCACGGCAAAAGCGGTTACTGATTATTTGCTGGCGTTAAAAGAGCAGGGTAAAACCATCATTATTTCAACGCATATAATGACGTTTGCTGAAAAGTTTTGTGATAACTTAGCCATTATACTGGGTGGAAAAATTGTTGCAACTGGGTCGGTGGAAGAAATTTTAATAACCCAGGCTTCAGAAGATCTTGAAGATGCTTTTTTCAAACTATACTTAGCGAACACGCCGGAGGTGTAAAAAATGTTTTCAGATATCATGACCATTGTTTCTAAAGAACTTAATCGGGTGTTTACAGATAAAAAATTGGTGTTTACGACCTTTATTCTTCCAGCGGTCAGTCTGGTGCTGATTTATTCGGTGATGGGCATCATGATTAAAAATACGATGGCAGACCAAGAAGATCATATAAGTCAAATTGCAGTGATCGGCGCGCCAAGTAGTTTTAGTGAAATCATCTCTCGAAATGAAAAGGACTATAATGCGACGTTTAAGCTTGAAGACGTTAAAAATGAACAAACCTTAAAAGATGCGGTCTATAATGGAAAGCTAGATGCGCTTATTGTCTTTGATCAGGTTTTTGACCAAAATATTCTAGCGTTTAAGCAGCAAGGAAGCATGCCTAATGTCGATACTTTTTATAATCCGACGGAAGACTACTCCGCAGCGGCATATGAAAAAGTGACAACCCAAATACTAACCGATTTTGAAAAACAAATTTTAGTAAAGCGTTTTGGCAATGAAAGTTTTTTGAAGGCGTTTACGGTGGATTTAGGCAATGAAAAAAATGCATTGGCAGCACCAGAAAAAATGTCGGGAGATATATTGGGTGGACTTGTTCCGTTTCTCTTATCTATTTTCCTCTTTTCAGGTGGCATGGGAATCGGCATTGACCTCATAACGGGTGAGAAGGAGCGTGGCACCATGGCAACGCTCTTGGTGACGCCTATTAAAAGAGAGGCAATCGCCTTTGGTAAAATGCTCAGCCTTGCAATTGTCTCGTTGATCAGCACGGCCTCCTCGCTTGTGGGCATGGTGGCTTCATTCCCTTTTTTAAAAATGGCTTTTTCGAATGAATCAAGCGTAGCTGCTCAAGGGGCGGGTTCTGGTGCGTCAACAGGCAATTTGTTTGTTCTTTCGCCATCAGGCATTTTTCAATTTTTAGTATTGGCTATTTTTCTGACGTTAATCTACGTGGGAATCATTTGCATTGTATCGGTTTACGCCAATTCGATTAAAGAAGCGGGTACGTTGATCACGCCTGCATACATGGCGGTGATGATGCTCGGGATGGTCACCATGTTCAGCACTAAAATACCGCCAACGTTCGCATTTGCAACGCCGGTTTATGGCACTTTGATGGGAATGAAACATGCGTTATCAGCAGAGTTGACCTGGACGATGTTTGGGCTTAATATCATAGTATCAGCATTTCTTGTCGCAGGAATTATTTGGACCATTCGACAAATGTTTAATTCTGAAAAAATAATGTTTGGAGCGTGATGAAATGCCGAATAACAACTTTACGGTTGAGAACAATTTAATTGATCGCAATGACTTAAGCATTTATGAAAAGATGTGCTCTGTCGTCCTTGCTCGCTATGCGGGAAGAGCGGAATTTAGCAACATGCTTAACATTCAAATTATAGCCATTCGAATGGGATGTTCGGTTGAAGAGGCAGATCAGGCTTTAAACAGTTTGATTTCTAAAAAATTAGTGACGCTTGAAGATTCAGAACATATCGAACCAGAAATGCTGATGGTGGAGACAATCAAAGTCAATAGCCGGGTCATTAAATCTGAAATGATAGAGGTGCAAAACAAGCCGCAACCGAAGGCGTTCGAATCCTTAGAAAGTTTTGACGAAGAATTGCTGAAAGTGCCTAGCGAAGCGCCTAAAAAGAAAAGCGGACGCAAGAAAAAAGTTGAAACGCCTAAAGCGCTGGCCAAAGAGCCTATAAGGGAAACCATTAAAGAGGCAATTAAAGAACCAATAAAGGAAACTATTAAAGAGCCAACTAAAGAGACACCTACAAGACCACTAGTTCCTAAGCAGGTCAGAGAAGGCGTTCAAGAGTTGATTGACGAAATTTTCAGCATTGTTGATGAGAACATCAATGATCGAGAAGCCAGAATTATTCTTAGTTTTGCAAACAACAATCTGGATTTGGTTCGTGAAAAGTATAAAATTGCCAAACGGTCTCAAGTAAATGACAAAATTGAGATGTTGATCAATGAACTTCAGAAAAAAGATGAGCCAATCCTTAAACGCAGTGAAGGTTTATTGGATGGAGACGGTGAGCGGGAAATGCCGAAAAGTCTTCAAAATGCTCAAATTGATTTGCAGAGCATTAACCGAATGGTTGCGCTTAAGCAAAGCAGTTATGGTAAGCAAGGCAATAAGGCCAAGTAACTCAATTTTCATTTTAACTTTAAAAAACGGCTTCGGCGCACTGGGGTGGCGCCGAAGCCGTTAAAGGTTTTTGATTCAATTAAAGAAGCGCTTCCCCCTCGTCCCAATCGACTGGACAAAGACCACCTGTCTGCAGCGCCTTTAGCACTCGGAGGGTTTCGTCGACGCTTCGACCGACGTTTAGGTCGTGAATGACAGAGTAGCGCACAATGCCTTCTGGGTCGATGATAAATAGCCCTCTTAGAGCAATGCCTGCGTCTTCAATCAAAACACCATAATCTTTTGATGTTTTTTTGGTAAGGTCTGAAGCCAAGGGGAAATTCAACTTGCCGAGACTGCTGTTGATCCAAGCTTTATGAGAATGCTCGCTGTCAACGCTAATCGCGAGAAGCTCTGCGTTAAGTGTTTTGAAAGCATCATATTCCTTACTGTAGGCGGTTATTTCAGTGGGGCAAACGAATGTAAAGTCTAGTGGATAAAAGAACAAAACAAGCCATTTGGTTTTATAATCGTCAAGGGTTACCCTGCCAAATTCTGAACCATCTCCTTTTGCAGTTGCCATATTAAAGGGTGGGGCTACTGTGCCAACAATTCTTTTCATGAGTAAAAAAACCTCCTCTATTAAAGATCTATAGTTTGTTGAGAATGATTATCATTTTCTAAACTTATTGTACACTGAAATAGAGTGAAGTTCAATGTTTTAATGATTACAATTATACGAAATCATTTATTTATTCAATTTTACAGATAGTCATAGAGTTGCAACAATGAATCATGTACAATCTTAGATAAGTGTAACTATAATTTATGAGGTGAGCTTAGTGATAGGAATCCCGATATCAAAAAAAACAGTATTAAGAAATCGATATTTGACAGTGGGGATAATTCTTTTGCTATCGATAGGTTTTGCCGGTTGTCAAAAAGAAGAAGTTAAAAAAACAATTCTTTCGACGCCAACGGTGGTAGCGCAAAAGGATGTTTTTAAGCAATTGCCTGATGAGGATGCGAATATACTCATTAATAAAGTGCGTGAGTATGCGGAGGCGTTTGACATTGGAGCGGTTGACAAAGACATTAAAGTCTTGCTTAAAAGTGCCATTGCGAAGGGTTCAAAGGCTGATGACATAATAGATGCAGCTCGTGAGGTTGTTAACCCTTTTATGGAAGCGCAGCTAAAGGAAAAAATTGCCGAAGGGTTAGATAAAATTGCTGGAAGGCACACGGAAAAAGATGTGTTGCAAGTTTATGAAGCAATGGATCAAGAGAGTCTTGTGGATTTTATTATACAATATGAAATTGAACGATTAAAAATGGAAGGGTATTTACGGTGATGAAATGACGACGATATTAATTGTGGAAGACGAAGATCGATTAAGAGAGATTTTGAGAGACTATTTTGAAGAAGAAGGATTTCAAGTAATTGAAGCATCAAATGGGCGTGAAGCCATTGAGAAATTTGAAAAAAACAAGATCAGTCTGATTTTGTTAGATGTGATGATGCCTGAATTGGACGGCATGACGGTATGCAAGAAAATTCGAAGAACTTCAGATGTACCTATTATCATTATTACGGCCAAATCGGAAGATGAGGACAAAATATTGGGGTTTGAACTGGGTGCAGACGAGTACGTGACTAAGCCGTTTAGCCCTAAAGTCCTCGTTGCAAGAACCAAGGCGTTACTCAAACGCATGAATCCGGTTGTTATTAAAGAAGAAAATGTCATGATTGCAGGTGTCATTACGATCAATCGTCTATCCTATGAAGTTAAAGTTGCGGACCAGGAAGTGCCAACGCTGAGTCCTAAGGAGTATGAACTGCTTATCTACTTAATGACCCATCGCAACAAAGTGCTCTCTAGAGAGGCGATCCTGAGCGGTGTATGGGGCTTGGATTACTTCGGCGACCTCAGAACCATAGACACTCACATTAAAAAGCTCAGAGTAAAACTTGGTAAGGGTTCTAAGTATATCAAGACAATCATTCGAGTAGGTTATATGTTTGAGGTGAAATAATGCAGCGAAAAGGCATCGCATTTAAATTGTTTGTTTTGATGGTGGTCACCTTTTCGATATTCATCAGCTCGGTGCTTTATTTTCAAAGCGTTTTTTTTGAACGGTTTTATCTGGATCGAAAATATGTCACGCTTGAAAAAACCTTAGATGAATTTGTGGGGCTTTATATCAATTCAAATTGGAACAAATATAATCTGGATCGCCAGGCGAAGTTATTTAAAAGCGCTCACAACATAACGTTGGGAGTCTTTGATAATTATTCACTATTAAATGACGATGTTTATGAGGTGCTATTAGAAGATTATTCTGGTCATATGTTTCGTATGAGATTGGGATATCTCATTAATACGCGAGATTTTATGACCTATAGACCTAAAGCTGGAGATCGGATTGAGGCCGAAGGTGTTATTTGGGATGATCGGCCTGAGAATTTTACGCCTGTTAAGATTTTTATCAACAACGAACTTTGGATCAACTATAAAGACAATTACGGTTATCAAGAATCAGACATGCTTGATAAAATTTCAGGAAAAGTTGTCACGGCTGTACTGCCATCGGCAGAAGATATTATCAATGGGACGGATACGCAATTGGTATGGGGATCGTTTAACTACTGGCTAGGAAAAAACGGCTATAGTTTTGAAAATCTCAAAGAGGGAAAGTTTATCTACTATGATAAAGCCAGTCATACGAAAAGCACGGTTTTCATCAGAATCATCAACAAGGATGGTGGAAAGCGCTATATTGTGGCGGCTATTCCTCATCAAGCGGTTCTAGAGGCGATTGAAATCATGAAGGACTACTATGGCTATGTCTTCGTGGCCGTTGTCATTTTGGTAGCCTTGCTGTCTTATATATTCATTATCATGGTTTCAAGGCCGCTTATTCACATCAATGAGGTTGCTGAGAAGATTGCGCATTTGGATTTTAGCGAACGCCTAAAAGTGAATAGCACAGATGAAATTGGCAGTTTATCGAACAGTTTGAACATCATGAGCGATAACCTGCGCATCAGTTTAGAAGAATTGCAGCAGCGTAACCAAAAATTAAAAGAAGATATTGAACGGGAACGACAGATCGAAAATATGAGAAAAGAGTTTATCAGCGGCGTGTCACATGAGTTAAAAACGCCTCTAGGAATCATGAAAAGCTACGCCGAGGCGCTTCAAGACGGCATCGGAAAGCACAAACAACCTTATTATGCCGAAGTGATATTGGATGAAGTGGATCGAATGGATGCATTGGTAAGAGATATGTTAGAAATATCCAAATTGCAATCGGGTATTTACCAATTGCAACTTGAGCCCGTGGACTTAAAATCCCTTATTGTAAACATAGTAGGGCGTTTGGAGTCTTTGACCTCGGAAAAAGGCATACATTGTGAGGTTATTTCGGAGGCGGAGACTGTTGTCGTGTTGGCAGATGAAGATAAGATAGAGATGGTAATCAACAACCTGTTGAGCAATGCTATTCGTTATGGCAGAGAGTGCGGAACCATCAGAGTATATTTGCGAACGGACGATAGCGGACAAGGGTGTTATGTGGGCGTTGAAAACGATGGTGACGCGATTCCTGAAGAAAAAATGCCAATGATTTGGGAGAAGTTCTATCGCTTAGAAGGTTCTCGAAATAAGGATAATGGCGGTTCAGGGCTTGGTCTCGCAATTGTAAAAAACATTTTAGAACTACATGAAGCCACCTATGGCGTTAACAATTTACCTAAGGGACAGGGTGTAAACTTCTTCTTTGTGCTCAAAACACTGGAGGCAAAGTATGATTAATTGGAAGGGTCACGAGCGGAAAATTGCAGGGTTTTTAGCGATATTGTTATTTCTAATCTTCTTGTTTCCTTTTGCAGAAGTGAAGCCTAAAATTTGGTCGTCTGCGATTCACCCTGAAATTGATAACGATGTTTATGAAGATATGACGCGAATGGTCAATATGATGACTCAACGTAAAGTCTTGCCGTCAAAGGTTCTTGGGTATATAGAAGATATTCTGCCTTATTTGAGCGCTCAAGAAAAAACACAGGTAATGTATAAATACCATGCCTATTTGCTCGCTCAACTCCCGGAATATGATAAGAAAATTTTTTATCAGGGCAATCATAAAATGGTTTATAAGTACTTCTATTATGCTTATCAGACCAAAATAATTGATACGATTGAAGAAAAAACCTTTAAAGATGTCATGAAAGAATTGGATATTTCAGGTTATTATTTAAAGAGAGAAAAGGATCTTTACCACCCATTCATAGAGTATGGACGCCTTGAAACAACATTCGTTGGGATGACTGATGAGGGTGCAAAATATCTTGAAATCATGGATCTTAAAGATGGAATTGTCTCAAAAAAACATCCTGAAAAAGAAAATTATTACAAAAAAGTTGAGAAATTACTGTTGAAATGTGATTATTTCATAAACAAATTTCAACTCTCAGAGAAGAATCATGAGATTCAATCCATTTTTAATAAAGAATTGAGTGTTTATATTTTTGGAAATGAATTGTTTGAAAGTTATGACAGTTATTCAGGAAAAGTCAACGAAGGCTTGCTAAACTCGTATTTGAGGCTATCGCAAAACTTAAAATCCGAAAATTTGGCATTAATGCTAAATAGATACACAAAAATGGTAATGCAAAATGATTGTGTTGTGGTATCCGATTTCCTTCAATATATCTATAGCGGTATACAAAAAAACCGTTCTGATTTTATCGTTTCCAAAAGTGATCACATACGCATTAAAGCGGATTTGATTACGTTCTCAGGTGAGCACCAATATGTGCCTAGAATTGAGGGCTATCGACGTTTTGTTGAAAGTGATTATATCAATGAAAAATTGCTTGAAAACGTTTATAAATACGTGTATAGAGGCTCGAGCCGCGGTTACCAAGTACAAAATTGGCATATGAAAACCTCTTACGATATTACCTTTGCCAAAAACAGCCAGATGTCATTGTTTCAAAAGATTCAAATGACCTACGGCAATGGCCAAATCATTCGCTATATTGAAAGTTTTAATTATGATTTTGACGCGGGCCGAGAAATTGGTTTTCAAGAGCTATTCATAAATTATCATCTACAAAAAAAGAAAATATTGGAAGCTGTCGAACAGGGGATTACAAACTATGATATAGGTACATTCCAGACGATTGAACCAATAGATTTGGAAAATATAAACAATTTTGTAATTACGGACGATGGCATCGAGGTGTTTTTAAACATATTGGATGATACTGGGTCAAAAGTAGGGTACATTACAATAGAGCTGAGTTTTAGTAACTTTTATACAAAGGTTGACCCCGAATTTCGCTTTTAATGGGGGTAAGTCCTGTTGATTTTATTTAAATCTATGATATAATCAGCTATACATCAAAGGTCGTTTATCGGCCTATTTGATTTTATAGATAGATATTATAGAACTTAGAGAAAGGTGTGAACAGAACCATGACTTGTTATCGAAGCATGGTAGTATCGCTTATACTCAGCGCGGTATTGTTACTGGTGAGTATTTTCGGGCCACTGCCAATCGTCAATAACGGGGTACAGATTCTGGAATTCGGGACATCTACATCATTTGCTGATACTACTAAAAACAATCCAACTATTATAGAGAATAAAGGGCAGGACACCCTGGTGTTAAGTAATGCACCACTTAAAGCGGCAACAAGCATCAATACTTCGGCAAATATTGCGAAGGTTGCAACGCAAGTGGCAACACCGGTAAAAAACAGCTTAGAAGCCAGAGCGAAAGAAATTGTCGCAGGCACGCCCTTAGACTATCAGACGGCACTTATTCTTATTAAGTACGCTGATCAGTACAATTTAAATCCCTCATTGATTTTGTCCGTCATTGAGGTAGAAAGCAATTTCAATCAATGGGAAGTAGGTTCTTCAAAAGACCGCGGCTTTATGCAGATTATCCCAGCGACTGAAAAATGGCTTGCACAGGATTTTGGAAAGGACCTCGGTCTCAAGTACAATCCTAAGCAAATTTTTGATCCCGAATACAATATTGGCCTAGCAGCGGCCTATCTTAATGTGCTCAAGAAAAATTACGGTGGCGATTATAACCGTATGCTTTCAGAATACAACAGAGGACCAAGCAATTTGAAAAGATATTATCAAAAGCATGGAACTTACAGCACAACATACTCCAGAAAAGTACTCAAAGCCGAAAATCAGTATTTAGTTTTTAATAAATAACTGTCCCGTCGGTGACGATATAAAACGAATAAAAGTGTCATATCTCATTGGATTGGGTATGGCACTTTTTTCATGTCTGAAAAGATGTTACAATAGAAAAAAGAGAACACACGTACTGTTGGAGGTGAACACATGTCATCCATTATATCGGTAGGCGATTTGGTGGCCATGGTACTGCGTGGCGGGGACATTGATGTTCGCCTCGGGAGTGGTAGTCGCATGCAAGAAGGGCAAGAGGTTCATCGGGCACTTCAAGCTCAGTATGAAGATGGTTGGGAGAAAGAAATACGCTTTAGTTGCCATTTTGAAAGCATGGATTTAATGCTCCAAGGTCGAGCGGATGGGGTCTTTCACCGAAAGGGCATTCATGAAATAAAGAGCACTCGTAGAAAACTTAGCGAATGGGACGGCGAGGGGGAAACTGTACACTGGGCACAAGCTTATTGCTATGCGCATATGTTGGCGTTAGAAGAAGGCTTGGAGCACGTCGAGATTATGCTGACTTATTATAACATGCCAATGGCAGAACGTCGGGACTTTACTGTAAAAAAAACGTCTCAGTGGCTATTAGAATACGTTACAGGACTAATGGACCGTTATCAAATTTGGCACGATTTTAGAAATGACTGGTTTGAAAAAAGAACAGAGGCTTTAAAAACGTTTAATTTTCCTTATGCCGGCTATCGGTTGGGGCAGAGGAAATTAGCAGCGGCTGTCTACAGCGCAATCCGAGATGAATTTATCATGATGGCAGAAGCACCTACGGGGGTTGGGAAAACGGTGTCGACATTATTCCCTTCATTAAAGGCAATGGGAGAAGGAAAAGTAGACCGCATCTTTTATCTTACCGCCAAAACAGTCGTAAGGACGGTTGCGGAGGAAAGTTTGCTGCTGATGCGGCGTTCGGGCGCTGTTGTAAAGAGCGTCACACTGACCGCCAAAGAACGCATCTGTTTTACGGGCGAAAAGAAGTGCAATCCTGTAGATTGCCCCTATGCAAAGGGCCATTTTGATCGGATCAATGACGCTTTAATGGATGCACTGCTTTGCGAAGATCACATGGATCAGGTGCAAGTAGAACTCTACGCCCGGAAACATAGCGTTTGTCCCGCAGAATTTGCACTTGATTTAGCCAATTTTTCAGATGTCATCGTTTGCGATTACAATTACGTGTTCGATCCATTGGCAAAGTTGCAGCGGTTTTTTGTCGAAGTCACAGAGCGGTATGTCTTTTTAGTGGATGAAGCTCACAATTTGCCTCATAGGGGCAGGGAAATGTTTGGTGCCAGCATTTGCAGAGACGACATCATGCTTCTTAGGAAGGGTTTTCCTAAAAAAAGCGAGCCCGAAAAAGCCTTTGGAAAACTTAACAGACAGTTGCTCGCCATGCAAAAAGAGCTCAAATCAGAGGAAGAAGACTTTCACACGAGCGATCTGATCAATGGAAAGTTGCTGGCGACGTTAAGCAAAGCATTTGATGCAGCGGTGATGTATCTGATGGATACTGAGGGATTTGAACTGTCAAAAAATGAGAGTGAACTGCTTCTGCGCTGTTATCGGTTTAATTTTATCAGCGATTACTTTCTTGAGGGACACCTTTGGATTGAGTCCGAAGAAGCTGGGGGCACCTGCAAAATGATGTGCATTGACCCAAGCGCCGCTTTGGCATCTAGCTATAGAAATGCTATATCCACTATCATTTTTTCCGCCACGATGGCGCCATACCCTTATTATGAAGAGGTGCTCGGCATTTTAGGGTGTCGAAAGCTGGTACTGGGCAGCCCTTTTCCAATTGAAAATAGGGCGCTGATATTAGGGGCAGGCATTGACACCCGATTAAATGCCAGAGAAAAGCATTATGAACGCATGGTCGCATACATCTTGGCGCTTGTGAGCAGTAAGACTGCTAATTACTTGGTATTCTGCCCTTCTTATGACTTTTTACATCAGATGGAGACAAGGCTAGCGACTCATCTGACCTTCGGACGAATTGTGCCGCAGTTTCCGGGCATGTCAGAAGCGGACAAGCAATGTTTTTTAGAGCAGTTTGCCAAGGAGAATGATGAAACCGTGATTGGCCTTGCGGTATTAGGTGGCACGTTTTCTGAGGGGATCGACTTGGTGGGAGATCGCCTGGAAGGGGTTGTTCTAATAGGCCTTGGAACGCCTTATATGAGTCAGGAAAATGAACTGATCAAAACCTTTTATGATGAGCGGCAAAAGAGCGGTTACACTTACGCCTATGTCTATCCTGCCATCAATAAAATTGTGCAGGCGGTTGGTCGGCTGATTCGCACGGAAAAAGATCGAGGTATGGTTCTTTTTCTAGACGACCGCTACCTTTATAGCCGATATAAAAGCTTGCTGCCCAATCATTGGCACATCAAAAAACTCCCAGAGCCGGAAAACGTCTATGAGAGTCATTTGGAATTTTGGAGAAAAGGCCTTTAGGCCTTTTTATTTTTGTTCGTCATAACAAGAATAAGAATGATGACACCGAGGAGCGCACCTAAAAAAACAAGAAAATTACGAATGTTTTCAAAGGTAGCTTTAGGCGTTTTGCTGAAGGCGCTCGCTTTTTTGATCAAGGTAGCTGTGGTTTCGGGTTTGATTGTTTCTATTTGTTGGAGAAGACCGCTACGGCTGACAAAGATGACATCCCCTTTGACTTGACTATATAAGCCGAAGTCGTATAAATATTTTCCTGCCCATTCTAAACCAACTGGCGTGATGCTAGAGATCCATAGGTTGCTAGTCTGGGATTCTTTGTCATACAGTATTTGCGCGGTCGCATACTCCTTTTGCTGATTGGCTAAAAGGAAAAGCCCTGTTTTTGTGACAAAACCAGAGAAGGTGGCATTGTAAGGCACGGTTGCCTTATTGTTGTTTTTTTGAATGAGCGCTTGGTCGGCGGTGCCAATAATCAGATTGTTGGCAGCTTTTTTCACGTCGTCAAATGTGACTTCAAAAGGACTGCTCTGAATCGTTTGGTGCCCCAATTTACCCATTATGGCAGCGGTGAGTGCTAGTTCTTCGTAGCGTGCATTTTTACTGAGCGCAATGTTCAAATTGTTAAAAATACCATCTGAAACAAAGGGGCTTGCTAAATCTTCGAGCGAGAAAAACTCACGCGCGGAGTGGTTGAGTTGCAGAAAACTATCGTTTGAAATAAAAGCCCAAAGACCTTTGTTATTGCCTGCAGCACTGCAATCGAAATCGCCACCTAAGGCATAGGACAAGACAACGTTGAAACGGTTGCTGGTGATTACTTCGTCTGGAAGGCTGAATTCTAAAATTTGATTGTCTTGCGATGCTTTTTCTAAGGTTCGACTTCCGATAGGAATGCCATTGATGATAGCAGTAACCGATGACGTGGGGGCATCTACAATGGAGGAAAACCGTGTTGATACAACGAGTTTAGAGTCAGAAGTGAGCATCCAATTTTTGGGGATTTCTACGTAGAAGCCGGCAGACCCAGCTTTGGTACCTTCAAATGTCACGTTGCTATAACCGAGTTCTTTAAATGAAATGATATTGTCATTGCTTTTATTCGGTTGTGCAATCAGATCAGACTCAGAAAAGACAACGGTTTCTTTATTGAGCTGAGAAATGACTGCAGAATAGTTTAGCATCCCTGTCAATTGACTCAGCAGTTCAGCTTTCTTTGAAATAATCAGCAAAAATTTATGAGTTTCATTCAATTTAATCTCTGAGATAAAGAGTTCACCAGGACTTAGGTTATAGTCTTTAGGAAGATAGCGTTTGAGTGATTCTGGAATGCTAGTGCCCATATAGATATAAGAGTCGTCGGAGGCAAGGTTTTTTGGAGGTGCAAATTTAAAAGTAAGTGACTTTGAAGGCATCAGGCGACCTAAGTCGGCAGATAAAGTATACATACTCCTTAGAATTTCAGCGTTAGGCTGGGTCTCATCATAAAGAAATGTGAAGTCAAGCGGCATGTCTTCACCACTTTTTACATATGGAAATGGATATTCTAATAATTGGGAAGTGTCGAGTTGCTCGGTATAAGCCAGATGTAGGTAAGATTTTTTATGAATGACCATCCAGTTGGCAGGGTTATTTTCATTTTCGCATAAATTTTCGGCTGTACGTAAATAGGTTCTGACTGTAATTTGATTAAATCCGCTCGTTAAAATATTTGGTGGAATAGGCACCAGCATTTTTATGGGCGACGGATCTTTCGTATTTAAGAGTCTAGATTGGATGGGGACGTTATTGATTAGAACGGTCAATGAAGAATCTGGAAAGATAGAGGTATTGGCGTGAGAAAAATAGAGTTCAAAATAAGAACTGTCTTTCACAAGCCAGTCGTTGCTTACGCTAAAATTGATGGATGAAAATCCATAAGTGCCGTTAATAACCACGTCTTGCTGAAGGGGCGTATTGATTACATTAACAGGTCTATCCGTCACGCTCTTTTTAGCCATGTTTGCGGAGTTGAATGGGACGGCGGTATTGACTACTCTCACAGATTTATCTACGCTGGTGCTACTTGCTACAGGTGCAGAAGCGTCTTTTTTTATGAACGTGCTAGAAGATCGTTTGGCCATGAGCTGCTTGATTTGAATTTGGTTTTGAGCACTTAATGTAATCACATAGGCACTCGGATCTATTTTGCGGGCTTTTAAAAGTTGAGCCTTCGCCATAGTTTTGTTTTCGTAAGCGCCATAAAGCACATGATAATGCTTGCTTTTTAAAATAAGACCAGTGCTAAGACTGGCTTTATGTGCCGCATAAAAACGATTTGCTGCTTCAACATTTTCAAAAACACCAACTTGAATGGCATATGGATAGCTTTTGGATACAGCAAAGACCTCTGAGCTCTGAGTAGCGTTAGTCACGAAAACAAGCACTATAAAGATCATGGTTTTTCGTAAGATGAGGGCGCATCGACTAATCATAAAATCACCTAAAACCTTTCTGTTTTATACCATTTGCTTTTTTGCTTGAGAATCACGTTGGTCACAATAAAGTGATAAAGACCTTTGAGACTCACTAACAACCAAAGTTGGCAATACGTAAAGTACATGATGGAGACCAAAAATATATTTTCTTTGTGAACTTCTCCTTTTTCGATGGAGAGGGTAATGGATACTTGGAGGAGAAAAACAAAGTAGCTAAGCACCCAGATGACAATGAAATTCCCGGGAATCTGAATTTTAAAAGAGGTGACAAGTCCTAAAATAAAAATACCGTCGGAGGCGATAATGGCGCTTAAAAATAGAATATAAACACTAAAATAGTAAAAAAGATCAAATAACACGCCCCAATTTTTGACTTGGCGAATGTGCAGGAGGTTTTTCGTGAGAACATATAAATTTCCGTTGACCCAGCGACTGCGTTGCTTCATCCAAACCTTTAAGGTTTCTGGCTCCTGTTCATAGGTTTCAGCTAAAGGCATAAAGGCAATTTGATAGCCCATTTGATAAATTCTAAAACTAATTTCAGTATCCTCGGCGATCGCGTCCGGATCCCAGCCACCAATCAAATCAATGATGCTGCGCCTGATGATAAAATTGGTTCCGGGAATGGTGCAAAGTTTGAAGAGTTCCCACCGACCCGCTTGAGCCATCCACTGGAAACTCAGCGTCTCAATGTTGATAAACCGGGTCAAAAGATTGCGGTCTTTATTGCGGGTTCTAAATTTGCCAATGACAGCAGCGTATCTGTCGTTGCTCTGAATTTCTTGAATCAAGTATCTGAGTGTCATTGAATTGGGCGTGTTGTCTGCATCGTAAATGACTAAGAACTCGCCCTTGGCTTCTTTATAGCCGATGTTAAGTGCGTTTGATTTTCCTTTGCCACCACGCTCGCCTATAATTTCAAGATGATTGATGTTGCAATCGGGAAAGCTTAGTTTTATTTTTTCGATAAGTGCACCTGTTTGATCGTTTGAATTGTCATTAATGACAATGATCTCATAAGCCTCTTTTGGGTAGTGGAGGCGAACCATTGCCAGCAAGGTCTTTTCTATGACCACTTCCTCGTTATGCGCTGGAATGAGAATGCTGATCATTGGGAAAACAGTTAATTCTTTAAGATGGGTAAATTTTATGCTACGGATGCGCTCGGAAAAACGGTAACCGTAAAAAAGAAGAATCATATTGACGAGCAGTAGAAGCCATATGGCAATCATTGAACTGAAAAACAATAGATTAAGTGCTTGCATAAAATCACTTCCTAAACTGTGTCGCGCGGGTTCGTTTTATAGAACGTTTAAAGATAAAGATAAATAGAAGCAGTGCAAAAATCAGGAGTGCAAGAACCCCATTCGAAAAGACTGTAAAAACTTTTTCTAAGGTTGATGGCGGGGCATTGGGTTTGAGCGAAATATACCCCTCTTTTGAGTTGAGATCGAGCTCGTATGCGTCTATTCTGACCCAATTTGCCT
Source organism: Eubacteriales bacterium (assembly GCA_043770095.1). GTDB lineage: Bacteria > Bacillota > Clostridia > Peptostreptococcales > Acidaminobacteraceae > JBGSUZ01. The sequence continues at coordinate 675 of JAYVIR010000081.1, read as the reverse complement.
GTTTTTCTATATCAAAATAACTGAGCTGGTATTGTGTGGCTCTATCTCTTAAGTCAAGCAACAATGAAGGGCTGAGGTCGGGTGGGATGAAGACGCCTGCAAAATATTTCTCAACCAATGAAATTTTAGACAGCTGCGAATCGAAGTCAGAAAAACTTTCAGGCAGATTAGGGTTGATATAGCCAAGATTGATTGGGTAAAACTGATTGAAATGCTTTGTGTTGTTCAAGGTGAATGGATAAATGATGAGTTGGTTGTTATCGATATACAAATGTCCAATAAAGGTGCTAAAATGTGCTTTCGTATATAAATAATCGGAGTCGCTTAAGGCTCTGTGAGGTGAGGAAATACCTATAGGATGCAATTTTGATTCAATCAGAAGGCTGATGCAAGCTTCAAGGTATGTCTTTAGCGGCAAATCAGAATCCGGATAAAGCGTATAAAGGTCAATTGCCTCAATTTCAGAACCAGATATTTCAGCGGGAAAAATTTCTATAATCAAGTGCCCACCACGGTCTTCAATATATTTTAGCGTATCGTTGAATTGTGGAACTTCCTGATATCCCGTTAATTTTTTTGAACCTTTCATTTTAACATAGGGAATCAATTGGACATTGAAGGGTATGTCATAGACATAAAGTTGATCAACCAGCGCTCGAAGCTTAACTTGATCAG
>JAYVIR010000080.1:0-19996 GCA_043770095.1 Eubacteriales bacterium | reverse complement strand
ATCCAATTAACTGAATGATATTTAATACGGAAAAGAGGTAAGATCCCTTACCACCGAAGGCAATCCGACAACTTTCCATAGCCGATCGACCCGTCTGAGCGCCGATGAGCCCTGCACCATAAAGCAATACGCAGCCAATAATATGCCCAATCACAATGGCGGTTAAACCTCTTTCAAAGCCCAGTGGCGCAACCAATGCACCTGTTAAAATTTCTGCAATAGACACCGCCGCACCAAACCACAACAGCCCGTTGCTCCGTAATCCTGTTTTTTCTTCTGTCATACCAGCACCCCTTCTCTACACAATAAAATAGGGACACGCCAAGTAGAGGCATGTCCCATTAAAATTTAGATAAAAAATCTAATGTTATTTTCCTACGTTGGCATTATCCAAATCAGGTATATGGGTCGAGACTACGGTTCGTCTCCTCTCAGCCTGCAGGTGCAAGCTCCCCCAACATATTCAATTATCACCGGTCAAATTTGGTTTCAACCGATATTAGCAATTATCTTTCAGCCTTAGATTATCATAGGCACAGCGCCTTTGTCAATTTCATAAGTACCTTGAAATAGGTTTAATAGGCTGCATTTTGTGGTATCATATGAGTATATAATGAATGTGACTTTTCATTTTACCATGTCATCGTGGACGTCAGATTGATAAAGGATTGTACTCCTATGAAATTTAAATCATTAAGACTTTATGCGCAACTCATTATTATTGTCGGAAGTATTTGGGTTGCAGTTCTCGTTATCATTACGCTGACCTCAAAATATTATATTGAAGGTTTTAATCAACAGTTGACTGAGAACATGGATCAAGAAATACAGCACAGCATTGAAAATTTAATTATTACAAGCAATAATCGACTCATTAACTTATCTGCTGCGCACACAGGTTGGACGGAACTCGTTGAGGCCACAAACGCCAGAAACCGGCCTTGGATTGAGCAAAACGCCACTAAGTATTTAATTAAGGACCCTGCTTTCAGTGTTGATACGCTCTATTTATTAAACACTCATAATGCCTATAACGAGCTTTACGGGATTCTTCCCGAAACTATTTATAGTGCATTATTCCATAAAGTTGATAAAAAAGAACTGCTAAATGCCTCCGTCGGTTATTTGATTTATTATAATCACGAACTGTTCATCGTTGCTATAACAGGCCTAACTGATGTTAACAGAAACGATATTCATGGCTACTATGCTTTAGGTCAGCGCGTTGACTATGTGATTGAAAATACCCTTGAGCAGTTTTACGCTTCGAAATCTGACCTTACATTAACTTTTATTGATTCAAAATCACTCATAATTTCACGCATTGATCTCAATACAATAGATTCAACTTCTAATCAATATTTTAAGCTGAGCACATCCAATAATTTGTTGGCGCATTCCATCAACGATCATGCCAATAAATTGTTATATCTTATTTTAAGCATCCTCGCCATTTCTATGATTCTTCTTTTAAGCATTCTTATGCGCCTTACTGGCAATTTTGAAGAAAGTATCAAACGTATTAAACGCATTACTTATCATGATTATTCTCAAAAAATTGATCTTGACTTTTCCAAAGATTTTTCTGAACTCAGTCAGTGCATCAACAATCTGTCTTCAGAACTCAGTTCTAGAGATAAAGAGATTAATCAAAAATATATCGAAATCATTTCCATATTGATCAAAAGCTTAGAAGAAGTTGACGTCTATACTAAAGGTCATTCTGAACGGGTTTCTCATTATTCCGTGGCACTTGCAACCGTTATTGGATATCCTGAGCTTGAAATCATCCGCCTTAGCGGCTTGCTTCATGATATCGGTAAAATTAAAGTTGATATTAAAATATTAAACAATCCTGGAAAACTCTCAGAACCAGAATTTGAAGAAATAAAGAAACATCCAATGACGGCTTACAATATTCTCGGCGTTTCAGATATATTTAGCCCTGTAAAAGCAATTGTAAAAGGCCATCACGAAAAAGTGGATGGCAGTGGTTACCCAGATGGCCTATGTGGCGATGACATTCCACTAGGTGCTCGTATTGTTGCCATTGCGGATGTCTTTGACTCACTTACTTCCGAACGCTCCTACCGTAAAGAAATGCCTCTAAGCGAAGCCTTGCAAATCATTCAAGATGGCTCTGGAACACATTTTGATAAAGCATTAGTGGATGCCTTTATTCCAATTGCAATTGAAGCTTATAAAGATTGGTCTTCTCTTAATCAAACACCCGATGTAGAAGAATTGCTCCTGATTTTAGAACAATAGAAAATAACCTGTAAAATGCCCTCAGGCTTAAACTCTGAGGGCATTTCCTATTGATCATTCTACTTTTTAATCTTCTTTTCATGCGCTAGCAACCACTCCTTGCGCCATAACCCACCACCATAACCGGTAAGACTGCCATCTGCACCAATAACTCTATGGCATGGAATAATGATTGCAATGCGGTTCATTCCATTCGCACTTCCAACAGCTCTGACGGCTTTAGGATTTTCAATAAAGTTCGCTAAAAATTGATAGGACACGGTTTCTCCAAAAGAAATTGTACGAAGCGCTTCCCATACTTGATTTTGAAACGCAGTTCCTGGGGTATGTAGTGACACTTCAAAATCAGTGCGAATTCCTTTAAAGTAATCATCCATCTCTTTGATGACTTGATCCGTCAATTCGCTTCGCCCTGGTATGATGATGGCGTTTAGACGATGTTGCAAATCCATAAACTCCGTCTCTAACATTCTTCGGTCGCCAAACTCTAGAAGACAAATACCTATTTCACTAGCAACCGTAATCATTGGCCCTATCGGCGTGTCAAATCGCTTATAAATCAAAATGGATTGAGGCTGTGTGGTACTTTTTCCTGGAGTTGTTCCAATAACTTTTTCAAATGCGCTATTAAAACCGCTAACAGACTCATAACCACTGTCAAGTGCCGCCGCTAATACTGATTCACCCTCTTTAAGCGCTCCAAACGCTTGATTGATTCGCTGCATTCGGCAGAACGCTTGAAAAGTCATGCCATATTGTTTTATAAACCACCGTCTTAACGTATTGGGATCAATCCCACGTTCTCTTAATTGCCACTCCATTATTTTAAAATGTGGCTGCGCTTCCACCTCAGCAATTAATATTTGAATTTCATCAGGTATTCTTGAGACACTTTCCATCGGTCTACATATTTTACACGGTCTATAACCTGCCGCCATCGACTCTTTAATCGTATCATAGAATTGAACATTTTCTCGTTTTGGCTTTCGCGCCGTACAAACTGTGCGACAAAAAATACCAGTGGTTTTTACCGCTGTATAAAATGCGCCATCTAGCGTGGGATCTTTTTCAATGAGTGCTTGATATTTTTGATCGTCCGTCAGTTTCATCTACTTACCAACTCCCTTATAACATTTTTTTCATTTATGTTCAAAATCAATTTAATTATCTCAAATGCCAGCACTTCTCACAACCGAAAAAACGTCAAGTATTTTTTATAATAAACAGATGCTAAAAAGGCTGATTTCTTCGAATAAATCGATTAAATCAGCCCTCATTTTTTTAGTATTAATTTTTAACCTTTTAAAGTCTTAGCAATTGCCACTAATTTAGTTTCTTCCTCATTCGCTGGTTCAGGACTCGCAATACCGTGGCTCATTTTCTTGCCACTGTCATCTACACATACGAATGTGATAAAGCCATCTACTGAAATATCTTCATCGTCTACGCCAGTGACTTTTCCATATACCGTCATGCTAGAATTTCCTGTAAGAACGACTTTTGTGGTCAATTGAATAATTTGTCCCTTCTTTGCCGGTTTTCCGAACTTGAGACCATGCAGCTTAATGCAAACCATGTCTTCTGGGTTACCATGAATAGTCGCTGCTGCAATAAAGCAGCCTTCAACAAACCACTCTGACATTCTGCCGGCAAATAATGTGCCATGGTGATTCAAGTCTTCTGATTTTACCAATCTGGTCGTATAAAAATCTCTCATCATAATCTCCGTCTCCTATTATTCGTTTGCTGTTATGTTTAGTTGCTCAATTGCAAAATTTGAATGAAGAGATATTCCATACTGCTATTGAGTGTCTTTTAAGAATCTCATAAGATCAACCGAAAACGACTCCGTTCTGGCAAAGCAAGGGTAATAGAAGGGGCAATCATAACGCGCACCTACCAACATGAGTAACCATAAGGAGATTACGGTAAAATCTTTGAAAATATCAATTTGATTTTTATTGATGGGAATTGTTTAGAAAAATTGGTAAATGTACTTGGTAATTCTATTGGACTTGTAAACGCATCACCTTTTGGAATCATTTCAAGAGCCGCTAACAATGCGCATGATACGAACGGAAAGAAGTAATAGAAAAATCTAAACAATACAAGCGTTGCTGTTGCTTCCGTTGGGAAACACCAACTATGGCCATAATAAGAATAGTATTTCGTAGCGCATACCCAATTTATTTTTAATCTAACTATTCTAAATTGAATTAAAAAAAGCCCAACAGATAATATAACAGTCAATCATTTTTCAGGAACAATTGCTTTTAATAGATTGATTAATTGTGTGGTCGTTTTCCAATTTCTTGTTGTTGATAAAATTTTTAGTTTTTTCTCAAAAAAAGCATTGTTGAAAATTGTTTTTGAGTATCCACTTTCACAATAAACATAAATCATTTTTCCTACAATACGATAGCAATCCAAACAGGTCTCAGAATCTGTATATACTGATGAATTCATTGCTAACACATAGTTTTGTTCAGGTAAGTCAGATAAAAAAGTTACATAAATTTGACTCTTTGAAAATTCCAATTTTTCCTCGAATGGATATGTTTCTTCTATTGATGCCATCTCTTCAACCGTCTTTATAAGAACCTTTGTTTCTATTTCTAAGGATTGGCTTAACGCCTTCTCAATTAATGATTCCAATATTTTAGGTTCTTCCTGTGAATATTCAAACACGATATTCCCACTTTGGAGATAAGTTCTAATATCTTTAAATTGCAACAGTTTAAAGCAGTTCTTCAAGTTCTCCATTTTAACCCGATTCTTACTACCTACATTAACGCCTCGTAATAATGCAACGTATTTCATATTGACACCTCATTATTTGCCTATAACTTTATCAATGAAAATACTTACCACACGCTCATCAAACTGAGTGCCTACATTTTCAATCAATAATTTAATCGCTTCTTCTTTGCTTATTTCTTTTCTATACAAGTGATCATGAACCATTGAATCATAAGCTTCTGCAACACTTAAAATTTTCGATTGAAGGGGAATTCGATCGCCAGTTAGACCTCTTGGATACCCTGTGCCATCCATCCGTTCGTGATGGGATAAAACAAATTCAGCAATATAAACAAATTCATTAACAGACTTTAGAATTTGATACCCCGTTTCAGAATGCTTCTTGATTTCTCTCCATTCATGCGCCTCAAGTGGCTCAGGTTTATTCAGAAGCTCGTCACTGATACCAATTTTACCAATATCATGGAAAAGACCAAGTACTCCGAGTTCATCAATTTCTTTTTTGCCCAATCCCATCGCTTGCCCTGTTTTTTTGCAGTATTCACTCACATTTTCGCAATGCCTTTGCTCACGCCAATCCTTTTCAAATAGTGTCTTAATAATTAACTTAATCGTTTCACTTTTCATGTTACTGCTTTCAAATAGTTTTCTTCGGTACATAAAGTCTTCAGCCTTCGTAAAAATAGTTTCCAATGTTTCGTGAATTTCTTTTTTCGTTGCCCAGCCAAACGAAACGGAAACAACAACTTCGTCAATGGTTGCTCCACTGATCGCTTCTTGAAGTCGGGTAACCACAATTTCAGCTTCACTAGAGGTTGTTTTAGGTAGCAAAATGACGAATTCATCTCCACCCGTTCGAGCAACTATATCATCTGAGCGAGACATTTTTTTTAAGAAATGAGCAACCTCTTTTAAAAGTTTATCTCCAACAACATGTCCAAATGCATCATTTGTAAGTTTAAGACCATTAACATCTGCCATCACCAACGTAATAGGTAAGTTTCTGATTGTATCTAACCGTTTTAATTCTTCTTCATAAAATCGCCTGTTATAAAGACCAGTCAATTGATCAAAATAACTTAAATACAAAATTTGTTCTTCCGCTTTTTTACGATTTTCTATATTTCGACTGACACCTATGATGTCAATTTCGCCAAATTCATTGTATTTATATTTTGTAGAAACCTCTACCCAAATAATTCGACCATCTTTACAAGGTTGTCTAATTTCATTGTAGTAAACTTTAGGCTCTATTGGATTTGATAAAAATTCTTGGAGATATTTTGCAATTCTTTCGTTTACAACTTCTACAAACTCAGCGACTATGGATTCCTCTAAAGTTTGCATCATCGCTTCTTCTGCAGTATACCCTCTTAATTGCAATACCGCGGGGCTAACATAGGTAAACTTTGCTCTATCTAGATTAAATATCCAAATCACATCTGAGGCGTATTCAGTCAGTAATCTATACATCTCTTCACTTTTCTTAAGTGCATCTTCCGCAACCTTACGCTCAGTGATATCAATAACAAAATTTAAAGTAGCGGGTTCATCATTCCAATTAATTAATATGCCCCCTGATTCCACCCATCTTATTTCACCATCTTTTCGAATAATTCGAAATTGATATTTCAAATTCTGATTTTCTCCAATCAGTCTTTTATCATGAAAATCGATGCCACCCGGTAAATCCTCAGGAAAAACTAATGATGAAAATGGCAATGCTAATAATTCATCTCGGTTATAACCCGTTACGAGTTCCGACATTGGATTGCAAATTTTGATACGAGAATCTTGGATGACAATAATGGCTTCTACTGCGTATTCAAAAAGAAGACGATATTGTTCCTCACTCTTCAATTGGAGTGCTCCAATAGATGGCGTAATCTGTTTCTTTGTCATATTCAGTGAAACCTCCTTGCAATCATTTTTTACGGACATTTTACTTATACCCACTTAAAATAAATTTCACAAAAAAATTACCGATTTAATTAGTTGACAATTTTATTCGGCAGAGACTATAATAAGCATAAAATGACACGTCATTCTATGCTTTAAAAACATTCAAATAATTTTGAAAAGAGGGCACCCAATGGCTTATAAGAGTTCCAAAGAAACACAGGAAAGAAAAGATTTAAAAAAGAAACACATCATACACACTGCCATTAAAGTATTTTCTGCAAGCGGCTATCACAATACAACCGTCAAAGAAGTTGTCGAAGCAGCTGATATTTCAGTCGGCACTTTCTATTTCTATTTCAAAAATAAAGAAGACTTGTTTGCCATCGTTTACGATGAAGTCTCAGAGGCTTTTTATGAAACACTCTGCAACGCTTTTCAAAATTTCGACAATCAAATTGATTTGGGATTTGGCAAAGCCATTGCATTTTTCTTAAAAGTGATTGATTTAAACAAACCGTTGGCCAAAATTATGCTCATCGAGTCCGTCGGCTTAAACCCAACTTTTGAACAAAAACGCACCGAAGTCACTCAACAGTTTGTCGACTATACCGCTGGTTATTTCAATCAAATGAAAGCCTCTGAGCAAATCGACATTCCTAATGTAAAAATATGCGCATTGGCCTTTATTGGCACACTTTATAACGTCATTATGGAGTGGCTGCAAAATTCTAATGCCGGCAGACTCACAGATGCGGCTTATTCGCTCACCATTTACAACCTACAAGCACTAAGAGTCAACTACAATGCGCTAAACATCGAAAAATGCATTGAAGAGATTATCTGCACGGACCTATCCCTACTTAATATAAGCGTTGAGCTTCCTAAGGAGTAACCATTCATGAAAAGCATATTAAAAATGCGTTGGGCACTATTGGCATTTTGGATTCTAGCAACCGTATTATTTGCCATCAACCAACCCAATCTAAAAGACATTCTCAATCATAAAAGCCAAGCGTTCATCAGCGATGAATCCCCTTCTATCGTTGCCTCAAAAATGCTTAATAAAATGGGTTCTGCAAAAGGTGATACTGCTATTTTTGTTTTTAACGACACCCATAAATTATCACAGACAGAACTGATCGATATTCAAAAGGGCGTCAACACATTAAATGCCCATAAGTCAGAACTTAAAATCAACAAAATCACAGATCCGTTCAACACGCCACAAGCAAAAGAACAAATGATTTCAAAAGACGGAACGACTCTCATCGTGCAAGCAACTTATGAAAGAGGCACAAGCGACAGTAAAACCATTATAAATGGCTTTAAAGAAGCGCTAGCCGATGTAAAAGTACCTCACTATATTACTGGTGAACTTGCCATTAACAATGACTATTTAGAAGTCTCTAACAAAGGCGTTGAAAAAAGTGGCATACTCACAGTCATTTTCATTCTCGTGGTATTGATCATTATGTTCCGCTCAGTTGTAACCCCGTTTGTCTCACTGCTTGCGGTTGGGGTTTCCTATATCTGTTCCATGGGCATCATCGGCTTCTTAATCAATGCGTTTGATTTCCCTGTTACTAGTTTGACGCAAATGTTTGTCATACTTGTGCTATTTGGTATTGGAACCGATTATAATATCCTTCTGTTTAACCGATTTAAAGAAGAACTCAGTCATGGTGATTCCATAGATGAGGCCATTATCAATACCTATAAAACAGCTGGAAAGACTTTGCTGTTCAGTGGTCTAACCGTATTTACAGCCTTTGCCAGCCTCAGTTTTGTGCAATTTGCGATCTACCGCTCAGCAAATGCGGTTGCCATCGGCATAGCGGTTCTATTATTGGAATTGGTCACTTTAACACCAATATTGATGAAATTTTTAGCTCGAAGACTCTTTTGGCCGTCTCATGACGTTGAGGGACATAAAGAAAGTAAAGTATGGGAAGCAGTCACTTCAGCCTCTGTCAAACACCCAGCAATTTCTCTTGCAGTTGTTTCTGCAATTCTCATTCCCGTCATACTTTTTAACAGCGCTACCTTATCCTTTGATAGCCTTAAAGATTTAAGTTCAGACACGCCTTCCGTAAAAGGTTTTAATTTGATTGCCGATAAATTTGGCAGAGGAAAAGCGATGCCAACCACCATTGTCATTGAAAATAAAAATCCAATGGACAACAATGAGGCCTTATCAGTGATTGACACCTTAACCAATAAACTCAAAATGGTAAAAGGCGTTGAACAAGTTTCCAGTGTTACACAACCAAAAGGCGAACCCATTGAGAATTTTTATACCAATTCTCAGACCCGAACAGTCATCGATGGGCTAAGTTCTGCCAATGACGGCGTCGGTAAAATTAATGATGGCCTAAAACAGATTGACAGCAAGCTCACATCACCTGATTTCTCAGGCGTAAAAGACCTTTCTATAGGAACAGGCAGTCTTGAAAATGGCATCGGCGCCGTTTCTAGCGGTCTCAAAAAAATAAATGCTGGCATTGACCAAGGTGCAAATGGTGCTGATCAATTATCAGCAGGGATTAGCCAACTTAAAACTGGCGTAACATCGATTAACAGCGGACTCCAAAGTATTTCAGACAATATGACAACTGTTCAAAAGGGATATGTGTCTCTTGGACAAGGCTATAAGGCAATGCCTGAGTGCCTTGCTCAAATAAAAGCAGTGGTTGGGATGATGAACGCATCCGTTTCCATGATTGATAAAAAACTTCCCAATGATGCGGATGTTGCCACGCTAAAAGTTTTATTAGGCAAATTATCTGGCGGAGTGGATGCGCTGACAACTGGCCTGAATACTGCTAATGGTAATTATGACAGTTTGACCTCTGGTTTAGACAAATTAAACGGCGGTTTGAAAACCATTACTACGAGTACAAGCCCAGAGTCACCATTGGTTCAAGGCATCAACGCTTTAGAAAAAGGTGAAGCTGGCTTAGCAGCTGGTCTTCGACAAGGTAGTGCCGGTCAGAAAACGGTCATTGACAGTCTCCTTCAACTGCAAGCAGGCGCCGCAAAAATAAAGACAGGCCAAGAGGCACTTTACACAGGCTTAAGCACTTTAAGTAGTGGCATGACCGAGCTCAAAGATGGCATCAATAAAAGCAGTGATGGTCTTAGCAGCATTTATGACGGCATTAACAAGACCAATGATTTCTTAACACAACTTACCAATACAAAAGGTTTCTATATTCCAAATGAAGCATTTGGTACCGCTGATTTAGAAAAAATGTTTGACGTCTATTTATCAGAAGATCGAAAAATTGCCAAGATTACGGTCAACCTCGACTCAGACCCCTATTCAGCGGAATCAATTCAGCTGATTGATGAACTGAGCGGCATCGTAAAAACCGAATTACAAGGTACCGTACTCTCGGATGCTTCATTTGGCTTAACCGGTCCAACTGCGCATACCAACGACTTAAATAAAATTGCCTCACATGACATCGTCTTTACGCAAATTATCGTTTTGATTTGTATTTTCATTTTGCTTGTTCTGGTCATTAGAGCTTTCTGGATTCCAGTCTATATTGTTGGCTCATTGCTAGTAGCTTACTACAGCGCACTGTCCGTGACTGCGTTCCTAGCAACTCGATTATTCCCAGAAATGGATGGTCTGTCTTGGAATGTGCCATTCTTCTCCTTTGTCGTCATTGCGGCACTTGGCGTAGATTATAGCATTTTCCTAATGGCTCGCTTTAATGAATACCCCAATCAAAACCCAAAAGACGCCATCATCATGGCTGCCAAAAATACGGGTGGCGTGGTCATATCCGCTGCTATTATTTTAGCCGGAACCTTTGCGACACTTTATCCATCTAATCTACATGTTCTAATGGAACTTTCCATTTGCGTGGTCACTGGATTGGTTCTCCTTAGCACTATTCTCTTGCCAATTGTCATACCTGCTCTCATTTCGATTGGTGAAAGGTTAAAACTTGTAAGAAAATAAAGCAAATTGGCTGCGAACAAAAAATCCTCTCAATTAAGTCCATTGAGAGGATTTTTTTATGATTAGAGCTTAAAATGACTAACCTGTTCCTTTAATCGAATCATCATCGTTTCAAGCGTTGACATTTGTTCAGAAATTTCTTCAATAGACGCAGCGCCTTCTTCTGTATTAGACGTCATCTCCTGAGTGGAGGCGGCAACTTCTTGAGAGGCTGATGAAATTTTAGAAACCAGTGAGAGTACGGCATTTTTATGAATGTCCATATTGAGGCTGCGTTCTTCTAACTGTGTTGCCTCAACAATGAGCTCACTTAGATTGTTCATTATATTTTCAAACGCAGTTTGAGTGTTACTAATCATCTGCGTTTGTTCTGTTTCTAAAGTTTTAATCCCTTCAAGAATAACCACGGTATGACTTGACTGGCTTTGCATGTTATAGATGAGATGTTTTATTTCTTCAACAGCAGAAGTGGATTCTTCTGCTAATTTTTTGACTTCTTCTGCAACAACGGTAAATCCTCGTCCGTGTTCTCCTGCTCTTGCAGCTTCTATAGAAGCATTTAAAGCCAATAAATTGGTTTGCTTGGCAATCCCTACAACCGTCTCAATAATACTGCCTATTTCTTGCGCGCTCTTATTATTCACATTGATGGCTTCAAATACGGCCACTGACTGTTCTGATTTTTCTTCATTTTTACGAACCAGATGATCCACAATATGAGTCCCTTGAATGCTAATGCTTTTTACTTGATCTGCTGCAGCACTCATGCGTTTGCTCCCTTTTGCCACACCAATGATCTCAATGCCAAGTGACTCAGCTTGATGTTCTGTTTCACTTGCTGTTTGAGCTTGGATAGAAGCACTTTGTGCAATAGTCTCCATGCTCGCGGCAATTTCAGTAATGACCTCAGAAGTCTGAGTGGTGGTTTGATTTAACTGCGTCGTTGATCTTGAAACAATGAGACATGAATGATCGATTTCTTTGACAAGCATTCTCATTTGTGCCATCATCGCATTAAAATTTTCTGAAGCCTGACCAATTTCATCTATTGAATTTACTTCGACTAAAGCCGTCAAGTCGTTATCGGCGGCTTTTTTAAAGGCGTTTTGAAGTGCTACAATTGGTCTAGACATACTCTTAGCAACCAAATATCCAATGATAGAAAATAAGAGTATGCTTCCTAAAATGATTAACCCCATGAGGTTGGTGAGTGATGTAACAGATGCAAATATCTCGCTATACATAGGTTCTAAACATAAGTACCAGCCATTTGCTAATTTTTGATAACTTATAATTCGATTTTCCCCGTTTAAAGTATATTCTGATATGCCTGACTCAGAAGCACTTATTTTAGTAGCGGCATCCTTTAATGCACCATTATCAATGGTAGACAACGAATCCTTTTCATCATATTTAGAATGAACAAGGAACTTTAATTGATCGTCAAGTAAAAACGCATAACCACTGTCCAATACTTTTATGTCGGACAGTGGTTTTGAAAACAATTCAAAATTGAGATCCATTCCGATAATGCCTATCTTTTTACCATCTTTTAGCACTGGTAATATGTATGAAATGACTTGTTTTTTAAGCGTTGCATCATAGTATTTCTCTGACCATTTCCCTTCAGACTCACTCAGCTTAACGATTTCATCTGATAAAGCTTTGTTCGAAGTGTATTTTAGAATTTCCTCACTGTAGGTATTGGCTTCCCCATCCTTAACATACCAGCCACCATGAATGCCGCCCGTTACAGCTGGATCGATTAAAAGATAAGCACTGAGTACGCCCGCTGTATTTTCAGAATACTTCTTTAGAAAAACCTTTGAGGTCGCATCAAATGGATTCCAATCAACCGTTGTTCCTTTCGAATCAATGCCAGCTTCTAAAGCAATTTTTAAATAATTCACCGCATTTTCCGAGAAAGCTAACTGTTCGTTAAATTTCTCAGCATATGTCGCGGTCATATTGCTGATGCTTAAAACGGTCTCTTTTTTGATGCTTTTTGCACCATAAATAAGCCCTGCGCCACCAATAACCGCTGAACTAAATACTGCAGACAATACAATGACAGTGATCAATTTTGTGCTAATTTTTTTAAATTTAAATGACATGCATATACCTCCTGCTTTTTTACCAATTAGACACTAATGTTAATTATTTAACTTATATTATAAGTATATCATACCATATTTTCCAATTGTATTATCAAAATATTAAGCTTAAATTAACATTTTGTATTATTTTAGGACTATAAATAATATAAAAGCTCTTTTTTAGGACAAAAAAAGAAGCTACCAACGTAGCTCCCTTTCCATATTAACCTTTTTTAACGTATTCTGATTTTAATTGCATTGCACCAAAGCCTTCTATTTTACAATCGATGTCATGATCGCCATCGACTAAACGAATATTTTTGACTTTAGTACCAATTTTGAGAACTGATGAACTGCCTTTAACTTTAAGATCTTTGATGACTGTAACCGTATCTCCATTTTCTAAGACATTGCCATTGGCATCTTTAAAAATTTTCTTTTCTTCAACAGGCTCAGTTTCTCCGCTTATTGACCATTCATGTGCACATTCGGGGCAGATATATAAACCTTCACTCTCATAAGTATATTCAGATTTGCATTTTGGACAATTTGGTAAAATCGACATTATTTTTTTCCTCCATTTGATTTTGCTTTTACTTTCTCTTTAGTCTTCTTAGGCCTGTATACCCCAACCGTGACGCTGATCGTCACCACTATCGAGTCCATTTCAAGTAGTTTCGCCTTATTTTCTTCTTTGACACGCCAAAAATGTGGAGTCATTAAAAGAAGTCGCCCTAAATCTTCATTAGAGAGTTCAATGTCATAAGACACTTCGCTGACGCTACACACTTCTAAAGCAGTAAAATCGCTTAGATACTGTTCATATTCCTTCACCTTAATTTCAGGATAAATGACTTCTTTGAGTTGCATTAAATGATTTGTTTCAGGGAAAACGCGCACCAACACGCCATCCTCTTTTAATAGACGTTTGCATTCTTTCATGTCAATGGGACTAAATACAGATAAGATGCAATCCAGAGAATGGTCTTTAAATGGCGTGAAGAAACTATTTCCAACCATCCAAAGTGCTTTGTCATTTTGTTTGCTGGCGGTCTTGATCGCACTCTTTGAAATGTCTAATCCATAATAATTGGCACTCTTCAACTTTAAATGCTTGATCAAGCGGTCAAAATAATAACCTTCTCCGCAGCCCATATCTAGTAGATTAAGACTCTGATCCGATTGAGCTTTAAGCAAATCTGCAATCGTTTCATTGATTTTACTTGAAATTTTACGGTAAAAGCCCTTCGCTAAAAACTTTTGTCTAGAGTCTACCATTTCTTTTGAATCGCCTGGATTCTTGCTTTTCATATCTTGAATCAGCAGGAGGTTTATATAGCCTTCCTTTGCCAAATCAAAAGTATGATTCTTTTCACATCGGAATAAGCGGTGCTGCTCTATTTTAAAAAGTTCTTTTTCACATACCGGGCATTTTATAATGCTGGATTTTTTTTTCATTAGATGAATCCTCCAAATCCCAGTTTTCAATTCCGACTTATATCGGTAGTGCTCTTAACTATCTCAGCTTATAAGAATATCACTATAATGAACAAAACTCAATTTAAAACTCGAATTGTAACTTGAGACTCAATATTTTAAACACTTTTTAACAACGTCAGCAAATCACTATAAATCCCATAGGCGGTTTGTTCAATCTCAGGATTTTTCTCAACCATAATGACCTCACCCATCAAATCCGTTGTAATGGCAAGTACTGAAGACGTTGCATCGATAGTCGCAAACAAATCGGTCATCGGAATTAAGGTGGGTGTTACCCTGCCTCTTACGACACCATTTTCAACAAACCCTTCACATAAAAGTTTAATCTTTTTACCCACTTTTCGCGCATCTTCAATCTCCTCTATCGTCATTTGACCAACGCCTTGCCTAGCTATCTCTACTGGCGTAAGGCTTGCGTCCATCAGCACATTGGCTAATGCAGCT
Organism: Eubacteriales bacterium; assembly: GCA_043770095.1. Lineage (GTDB taxonomy): Bacteria > Bacillota > Clostridia > Peptostreptococcales > Acidaminobacteraceae > JBGSUZ01. The sequence continues at coordinate 5,053 of JAYVIR010000080.1, read as the reverse complement.
GTTTTAGCCGCTGCATCCCAACCATCCACATCTAAAGACGGATCCGCCTCCGCAAACCCTCGTAACTGCGCTTCTTTCACAGCACTTTCATAGGTGTTTCCCTTTTCCATTTCTTCAATAATAAAATTGGTCGTCGAATTTAAAATGCCTTTGAACGAAACCACTTTACAACCAGGAAGCGTATACTTCACCATATTAAAAATTGGCGCTCCGTCCATGACTGTCGTCTCATATAAAAACTCAAGCCCATTTTCAGTGGCAATATTTTTTAAGCGATGAAAATCCCAGGCAATAGGCCCTTTATTTCCAGTAATCACATGCATCTTAAGATCAAAAGCCGTTTCAATGTAAGACATTGCAGGCTGCCCATCTTGAATGGATAAAGCGCTTAGCTCAATCAAAACATCCGCCTTAGACACCTTGATTAAAGCTTTTGTATCCAAATCGACAGCATCTTCGCTATAGCCACTTAATGTCTCATTTTTAGACACGCACTCAAGCGCTGCCTGTAAATCAATGCCGTTTAGATTAAGCAGCGAGCCTTTTGACCGAGTGGCGATTGCCGTTATTTTGACTTCATATCCCACTATTGTTTGTAGGTCAGTATTTTTCTCTAAAAGCATTTTACAAAATGCCTTACTGGCATTTCCAAACCCTATGAGACAAATGTTTATAATTTTCATGGTTTATAATCCCCCTAAATATTCATTTGATTGCTTAATGATATCACTGTTTCAAAGCTTGAACAACTTCGACTGCCCATGGTGGACTACTGAAATACAAAAATATTTTTTTATCTTAATTAAAAAGGATAACGCTATCTCATGATAGAATATGTATAAGTAGGTTGTTCTTATAGCCTATCCAATCATTCCCAATAGGAGGCTTCATACATGAAAATCATAGAAGAAGTAAAAGGTTTATACCAAATCATTGCATTAAATCCATTTAGAAAAACAGAAGGCGTAACCTTCGATCTGTATCCGATGGATGCCATTGCCCATATCGACTCTATTGACAGAGTCCTGCATACCAACGGCGCTGTTTCACCTGGCCCGCTTGCAGGTGTTGAAAAACCTTGGTACATGCACTCACATCAAGAGGATAATTTACTGGTTCTCTTTGGCAAGCGAGATGTAGATATCTATACAAAAGAACATGGACGAGTTGAGCATTTTACCGTTTATCCAGATAAAATTTTTAAAAATGGTGTTTGTATTTTTGAGGGTGGCGCAGTTCTAGTATGGCCTACCGGTGTATTTCACAGGATTGTGAGCGGAGACAATGGTTCAGCCTCTGTCAACCTTGCTGTTCACCATACAGGTTTCGACGTAAAGACAAATTTCAATATCTACGACTTGAATACTGAGACTGGCGAATACCAGATTCTTCGAGATGGCTACCTTGATCAATCTAATGGGTAAATAGCTCAAAAAAGGAACTCAATAACCGTTTTCGGTCATTGAGTTCCTTTTAATAATCAGCACTATTAATTTTAGCCTTTTACAACGTTTAACCGTTTATACTTCGCATCTGTCAACGCAAAGATAATCTGATTTTCTAATACCTTATCATACAATTTGGCGTTATCAAGTTCTAAAAAACTGCCAATTGATTCTGGGTAATTGAATTTCTTGATGTCTGTAGACGTTTCAAATTTAATGCTAATGCGTTGCTCTTTAAATTCAATGATTTTGCCAATACCAAAAGACTTATGCTTTACAACTTCACCTATTATATTCATCTCTACACCTTTTCTCCGCCCTATAGTAAATTGACTAATCACTTTTTCAATTATAGCATATGTTGACTAGTAAAAGTGGGTTTGAAACGGCATTTTGAAAATAAGTCTCATTTAATGTTCTTCTTTAAGCCCTTTTGGCTTAAACTGCGTTAATAGAACTGCTACAAAAACTAGGACACACCCACTCAATTCGCGCCCATTCATCGTTTCTCCCAAGAAGAATGCACCACTCAAAACCGCAAATACAGATTCCAAACTCAAAATAATGGCTGCCACGGTAGGCGGTGTTGATTTTTGCCCAATAATTTGCAGCGTGTATGCAACCCCAACGACCATAATCGCCGTATAAAGGATTGGTCCCGAACAGTCGATAATGGCACTCAACTTAGGTGTTTCAAATACAAACGCTGCAACTGCAGATAAAAGTCCTGCCACTATAAACTGAACGCAGGAAAGTTTCATACCATCTGTCGTCTCTGTAAACAGATCGACAATAATAATCTGAAGCGCCCAAAAAATAGTCCCAATCAAGACGATGATGTCGCCTCTTTCTACGCTAAAGCCTTCTTTGACACATAGTAAATAGAGTCCTATTACAGCAATGCCAACGCCAATCCAAGTAAAAAGGCCTACTCTTTTATGCATGAAAAGTCCAAATATTGGCACAAGCAAAATATAAAGCGCAGTAATAAAACCAGCCTTTCCGACCGTAGTCTCTACAATTCCCCACTGCTGAAAGGAAGCACCAAAGAATAATGCGACACCGCAAAGTGTTCCGCCTACTAAAAGGTCTTTTGTTCTAAGTTTATTTTGTTTTGGTATACCAGACTTTGTTGCATTCTTATTGCTAATGGCATCAAACATCATTATTACCATTACTAGTCCTAGCGCACCTAGTAAAAATCTTGATGCACCGAATGTAAATGGCTGTATGTAATTCATCCCCACTTTTTGCGAAATAAATGAAGTACCCCAAATAAATGCTGTGATTAGGAGTAATGCTTCTCCTTTTAACTTTCTCATATGCCTGCCCCTTTCCTGCCATAAGCTTGTTGGATAAAAAGAAAGCCCTCAAAAGAAGAAGAATCTCTATAAGAGGGCTTTTATGTGTCACGTTTAAAAATGGTTGAATACGTTAGATTTCATCTCTGCCCAATCGAGCATAGGCTGCCGCCATCAACTTTTCGCTGTTGACTATAAACCGTTCATGCTTGCCTCTGGCAACCACACCAACATGGTCATGTACAGCGGCATCTAAGACGATTCTATCGCCATCGACTTCTTCAACAGTCAGAACAATGTGTACTGACTCTCCGAGTAAAGTAGGTTTCTCATGCGTAATTTCAATCTTTCCGCCTACCGTGATGTAGTCTGATGGAACCAACTGGTCCAAAAGTTTAATAGAGCCTTCAATAACCATGCTAACGATTGCAGGCGTAGACAGCAAGTAATCTAGAACACCAGATCCAAATCCTGTAGCTGTATCACCAGAGCTGATTTCTCGGTTGTAAATGATGGACATACCTTTGGTAATTTTGTGGTCTATCATATTTTCTCCTCCCGTTTCAATCTAAATTATGAAATGCACTGCATTACATTATTTTAACAGAGGAATCATGGTCACGTAAACCCCTGTCAGAATTGCCGAGGTAATAACGCCGCAAATATTAGCGCCCATCGCATGCTGGAGAACAAAGGCGTACTTATTAGCCTTTTGAACTTCCTTCTGAGCAACCTTCGCAGTTGTTGGAACACAAGACACGCCTGCAATACCTATAACAGGATTGTAATTCTTTCCGTTGATAAAGTAAACAAGATAACCGCCAAGGATGCCTCCTATACCAGAAAGCAACAATGCCAACATGCCTAAAACCAATAAGATCAGAATTTTAGGATTAAGGATTGTGCTGGCTTCACAAAGAACGCCAAGCATAAGGCCAAGGAAGAACGTTGCGCCGTAAAGGAATACGTCTTCAATCAATTTAGAATACTTCGTCATGCCAGACTCACGAATCGCAATTCCGAGGAAGAACGACACAAACAGAGGCGATGCCACTGGGAAGAGAAGACAAAGAAGTACATTGGCAACAACAGCAAAAATAAGTTTTTCACTAGACGATATACTGTGTGGATCCGGTGTAGTTTTGACAGCAATCGCTCTATATTTCTTAGGAATCAAAAGTCGAATCAAATAGGGATACCCACCATAAGTAAGACTTAGATAGAGATAAGCGACAATCGTAATTGGTACAAAAAGATTTTTTGCAAGCATCAGCGATGTATAGAGAACCATTGGACCATCTGCAGTTCCAATGATTGCAACTGCAGCAGCTTCACCATTTGTAAGCCCAAAGAGCTTCGCAATTGGGAATGTCGCAATGGTGCCAAGCTCTGCACACATAGCAATCAACATGCTCGTAAAAGGATATTTTAAAACACTGCCAATATCTGAAATAACGCCAATGCCCATGAATACAAGGCAGGCTATCAATCCATTACTAAACATGAAGGTGTAAATTGGTTGAAGCCAATCAATCTGAAGAACGTTCATCAATTCATTGGTATCGGTAACCATCGGATCAATGAAGATAGTGCCTATTTTGTTTGCCTCAAGAAAGAGGACACCCGAGTTAACGGCAGACATGCCAAATCCCATTGGAATCATAACTAACGGCTCAAGAATGTTCTTTTTACCTAAATATACGAGTAATACGCCTAAAAGAATAAGTGCAATTCTTGCAAAAGCTATGATTGGTTCCTGATAAAAAAGTGTTTCTATTCCTTGAAAAAGGTGCAAAAAATTCATAAACTCATTCTCCTTTTATTAATTAGGCTTATTTTTTAAAGCATGTTTTCTTAGGATTGTTGTCAGTCCCTTAATCATTGCGGCAATTACGGTCGCGATTACAATCCCAATACCGTAGATTTGAAGTGCGACTAAAATATCATTTCCCATTTTCCATCCCCCTTTTTCACTTATTTTAATTCTTTGCGGATATTTCGGACAAAGATAATAGCAATTACAATGCTTAGCAACACAATAAGGCCAATTTGCATAAATGAATTCATTTTTCTCCCCCCACTTCTTGTTTTAAATTTCCACCGCTATAAATTCTGTATAAATCATTATACCCTATTCCAAGAAATTTATGGATTACCAACAGCAACTACCGTTTTTTAATTAGTCTATATGGCAAAAGAGTTAAAAAACTTCTCTGCGGTTTGGGTGTACTTTACATATATGAGTATTATTTGATTCAATTATTTCAATCGTATACCATTATGGCATAAAACTTGCGTGCCGATACA
>JAYVIR010000079.1:0-15343 GCA_043770095.1 Eubacteriales bacterium | reverse complement strand
ATTAATGGATAATAATTTGCCATTCCAAACGGAATTACAAATGTAAAGAACAGTCTAAAGGCAGATTGGTAGATGTTTAACGGAAACTGAGCAAGTTCTCTTCCGCCATCGGTAAAAATATTACCCAGTTCAGTGCCTTGAATTGTCCAAAAACACATGGTAGACACCAAAATAAATATGCCACAAAAAATAGCAACACCACTAAGAATCATTAATGGGAGCAATAAAATTTTCCACCAGTACCAGTCCAGATCAAGTCCAACAATGGCTATTCCAAGAACGATAAAACTCTGAATTAGCCTTCCAAGTCTCGAAAACTCAAACCTGGTCCCTAATACTTGAAGCACTAGATTTCTTGGCCTAAGTAGCAACCTGTCAAAACCCGCTTCCCTAATTAAATTTGAAAAAGTATCAAAGCCCCTGGCTAAAGATTCTCCAGTTGCATAAGCGCAGTGGATAATCCCATAACAAAGTGCCATTTCATAAAAAGTGTATCCTTTTATTGTGCCAAATCGCTCAAAGAGCATATAAAACCCTAAGAAAGTTGAAAAAGGGACAAAAAATTGTCCAACTGAAAGTAATATAAATGAGCTTCTATGAACCATTTCTGATTTAAAAAGCATCGTTAGATACTTAAAATATAATTTCATCTCATCAACCTCCCTGTATGCTAACACGTTTAAGCTGATGACTCATCCATAACTTTCCTATTAACATCAATGCAAACAGCCATACCAATTGGAGCACAATGCCTTGTAGCGCTTGAATCGTTCCAATATGGGCAGAGTACACCCTAAAAGGAAAATCTGCCGTAAATCTAAAAGGAAGTACTTCTACTATTTTTCTAAAGGCATCAGGCATCAAGGGCAAAGGTATTATGCTTCCAGAAAGAAACTCGCCTACTACTGCAAAAAGTAGCAATGCACCCGTTCCTGAGAGTGTTTTCATGGTTAGCAAGTAGACAAACATGCTCAGGCTTACCATGACCAAAGTTCCGACAGTCATACTCACTATAAAAAGAGTCAAAGAAGCATAAGAAGCAGGCAAGCTCATTCTATAGGGCTCGGGCAGTAAAAGTGCAACCACTATAATTGGCAAAAATCTAAGTGCGGCAGAGGCAAGACGTTTTGCAAGTAACTTTGCATACCAAAAATGATAAAGATCTACCGGTCTGCAAAGTTCATATGCCAAATTTCCATTTGTAATGAGCGCAAAGAGTTCATTATCTCTAAACCACGTCATTATTAGTGAGAGGAATGCTTGTTGGAGCCAAATATAACTCACCATTTGTTTAAAACTAAAATCTGTGTTGCTACTTCCACTTAAATAATAAGCTTGAAAGATCATCAGGTACATAAATCCCCAAAAAAATTGAGTACACACGCCCGCATAGGCTGCCACGCGATATTGGAGCCCCGTCACCAAATTAATCTTAAAGTACTGAATATACGCCTTCATAACTGATGCACCTTATAAAGTCTTGCAATCATCTCATCTACCGGAGCTGAGCTTACTTCCAAATCAATAATCTCAACTTGATCACTGATTCCTTTGAGCAAAGTACTGACAGAGGTATTTCTTGGATCAAATTTAAGTCTAAGTTGATTTTTTTCTTTGTGTAAAAGTTCAATGGTTTTATGACCCTCTAATATTTCGTATGAAAATAATTTTTCCACCTCGAAACTTTCGGATGCACTTGCAGTCTTTATATCTATATACCTCTCTGGTGAAATATCATTTTTTAAAGATTCAAAATTGCCATCGTATAGAATCTCACCTTTACCAATAAGTAAGACGCGTTTGCAGAGTGCTTCTAAGTCTGAGGTATCATGTGTCGTTAAAATAACGGTGACATTCTTTTCCTTATTAATCGTCTGAATAAAATCTCGAATGGCTATTTTTGAAATGGCATCCAAGCCAATAGTTGGTTCGTCTAAAAATAATATTTTTGGTTCATGAATTAAGGAAGCAGCTACTTCACATCTCATGCGCTGTCCTAAGCTAAGTTGTCTAACGGGAGTCTCTAACAAACTGTTTAAATTAAGTGTTTCTACTAATAATGAAAAGGTTTTTTTAAAAGATTTTTCTGGAATTTTATAAATTTCTTTGAGCAGATAAAAGGAATCGATTACAGGCGTATCCCACCAAAGTTGACTTCTTTGTCCAAAAACAACCCCAATCTGTGCAACATGCCGCTTTCGGTCTGTCCAAGGAACCCTACCATCAATCAGACAATGCCCCGAGTCAGGCGTAAGAATGCCGCTCATCACTTTAATCGTTGTCGATTTACCTGCACCATTAGGCCCCATATAGCCCACGATTTCACCAGGGTCAATATGGAATGACAGATTATGAATGGCTTGTACGGTGTCATATGTTGGGCTTAAGAATTGTTTCATTGCCGCCCCCAGTCCTACCGTACGACGGCTTATTTGGTAATTTTTCGAAAGTTCTTTAACATCGATCATACGAAAAACCTCCTTTGGATGCCATTTGCATCCTATTGCTCAGCAGATATCGATTTAAAGCAGATTTACATATTAACATAATTTTATAAAAAAGAAAAGAACCTACTAATTAAAGACGGTTCTTTTCTTTTAATATATTAAATTGCAGTAAAATTGCCACCTATCCCATCCAAATCATTATTCAAAATCAAAATTATATTGTGTTAACCCTAACGTATTTTTAAGCTCAATCATCTGTTTTTGAAGTACTCCTCCAACAGGAACACCTTTTCCCTCTCGTTCAAGACCCGCTAGATATTCCTTCTCTCCAGCCGTGTAAATATGATCTTGACCAGGTGCCTTATTTGAATTTCTTAAATCTCGCAGTATTTGTCCTGTTGTTTTTTTAAACTCATCTAATGAGATAAAAGCTTCAATATCGATGGCTATAAAGAAATGTCCCAGTTTATAGGGTACTGCTTTGCCATTTTCTAATCCCATTAATCCTTTTAGGAAAGAGCCTCCTTGAAGAGCAGAAGATAAAATTTCTACCACTGTGGCATAACCGTATCCTTTATAGCCACCACCGTCTTCACCAATACCACCAAGTGGCGTCAGTGCTGCTTTGCCCGTCACTAGATCTTTTAACACTTGAACTGTATCTGTTAAAGTATTCCCATTCTCATCAATTACCCAACCTGGAGGCAACTCTTTACCTTCACGTTCATAGACTTCAATTTTGCCTCTTTGAGTAATGGACGTCGCACAGTCCAAGATAAAGGGGAAAGCTTCATCTGTCGGCATTCCGAAAACTAATGGATTTGTGCCAAGCATATTTTCAACGCCAAAAGTTGGCGCAATCGATGGTCGTGCATTCGTTCCCGTAATCCCAATCATCCCAGCTTCAATCGCCATACTTGCGTAGTAACCCGCTATACCATAGTGTGTTGAGTTTCTGACTGTAACCATACCCATGCCATAAGTTTTAGCCTTTTGAATGGCCATTTCCATAGCGCGCTTGCCAATCACATGCCCCATGCCATCATGACCATCTATCACAGCTGTCGTGAAGCCTTCTCTGACTATTTCAAATTCAGTAACCGGATTTTGAATGCCTAATTTAATGCGGTCATAATAAATCGGTTTTAAACGCCCTACGCCATGAGAATCTATGCCTCTTTTATCCGATTCAATCAGTATGTCTGCACAAATTTTTGCGTCTTCTTCAGGCACACCTACGCCCATTAAAACATCTTTCATAAATGAAGCCATTACATCAAAAGGTACCCAATATTTTTCTTGACCCATCTGATTCATCCTCCTTAAGAAAAAGGACGTCTTATTTAAAAGACGTCCTTTTTATAGTTTTAATTCAATTAAAGTTTATGCTTTTGTAGCGTGAAGTTCAAGCATTTTTAAGATAACAGCGACAGCTGAATCCATCGATTGAATTGGAATGTATTCGAATCTGCCATGGAAGTTATGACCGCCTGTGAAAATATTCGGACATGGAAGACCCATATAAGATAATCTTGAGCCATCCGTACCACCTCTAATTGCTTTGATTTTAGGGATTACGCCCACTAATTCCATTGCCTGTTTTGCAATGTTAACGATTTCAATAACAGGTTCAACCATCTTTTTCATATTATAGTAAGAATCTGTTACAGTTACTTCAATGACTGCTTCATCATATTTAGCTTTTAAGAATTCGCCCACTTGTGTAGCGTATGCCTTTCTCTTTTCAAAGAGTGTCATATCATGATCTCTGATAATAAGTGAAAAATGCGTTTCTTCAATATCGCCAGACATATTCGTCAAATGATAAAAACCTTCATAGCCCTCTGTCGTAGCAGGCGTTTCATAAGCAGGAAGCATTTGAATATATTCATGAGCAATCAATAATGAATTGATCATTTTATTTTTTGCTGAACCAGGGTGAATATTTCTGCCTTTAATAGTCACCTTAACAGACGCTGCATTGAAGTTCTCGTATTCAAGTTCTCCAACTTCACCACCATCAATGGTATAAGCAAAATCAGCAGCAAATTTTTCAACGTTAAAATGATCTGCGCCTCTTCCAACTTCTTCATCTGGTGTAAAACCGATTTTAATATCGCCATGTGGAAGACTTGGATTATTGATCAGTGTCTCAATAACCGTCATGATCTCAGCAATACCAGCTTTGTCATCTGCGCCAAGCAATGTAGTGCCATCGGTTGTAATAATATCTTGACCTTTATAGGCTAATAATTCAGGGAAGTTTTTAACGTCTAACACGATGTTTTTCTCTGCATTTAAAACAATATCCAAGCCATCATAATTACGATGAATGATTGGATTTACATGATCTGCCGAAAAATCAGGTGAAGTATCTACGTGAGCAATCAATCCAATTGTTGGTGCGTTTTCAACATTACCTTTTAAAGTGCCCATGATATAACATTTATCATCTACATGCGCATCTTCAATTCCCATCGCTTTAAGCTCACTCACGAGCATTTCAGCAAGTATGAATTGTTTTTGAGTTGATGGAACCGTTTCAGACGAATCATCAGAACGCGTATCAATTACAGCATACCTTAATAATCTTTCATAAGCTCTTTCCATGGTAACCTCCACTATTTATGCACATATCGACTTAAGGATTCTTTCATTAGATTTCTATACTCAGAAAGCAAGCGTTTCATTAATGGTAATTGACTTGATTGAAAAGCCAATTCATCAATGTTTGCGATCGGCAGCAAATCAATAGACGTGCCAGTCACAAATGCGCCATCCATCAAAAGTAAGTCCTCTGTATGAATATCTACTTCTTTACAAATTACGCCCATGTTCTCAGCTAAAGCAAGTATTTTTTGTCTCGTAATACCTTTTAGAGCTAAATTCATTTTGGGCATAATCAACGTTTCATCTTTTATAAAAAATACATTTGACCGACTGCCTTCAGTTATTCTATTTTTTTCGTCTACTAAAAGGACTTCAAAAATAGTGGTTCTTTGCCTAAGCTTATCCACGCGTTTGGTTAATGATTCATTAATGACCTTCGCGTGCGGATTCTCTCGAGATACATGCATTAATTTTGTATCAATGCCAGTTTCAAACCAATTAAGTGGCGGATAAAACCCTTTTACACCATAAACAACCCACTTAGGCGTCTTTTGATCTAAATTTCCAATCACTAATTTAACATTGTCCGATCCAATGGCGTTCTGATCAATAAGTGTATTGATGTCAAAATGAATGGCCTCTAAATGATCCTCAATAGGTACTTCGAGTATTTTAGCCGATTCAAGAAGGCGAAGCATGTGTTCTTCATAAAATAAAGGCTTGCCATCAATTAACCGAATAACTTCATAGATCATTGGGTCTTCTAGATTAAATTCATTTGAAATATCCACTTCTTGCACCGAGCCATTTGTTACAAACCAATGGTAATTAGAATTAATCTGCATGGTCACTCTCCAATTACTTCGACTTACTAAATAGTTTACCATAGATTACTCAGTAATTTTTATGAACTCTTTTTAACAATTGTTAATCTTATTCATTTCTTATCGCTTCAAGCGCACTTAGCTTCATCGCTCTAAGTGCAGGGTAGTAACCTGATACAAGTCCTACTACCGTTGAAAAACCTAAAGATGCAAGACTTAACCAGATTGGAATAAGTGACATTGCCGGTTTAGGTCCATCACCGCCCGGCCCCATCATACCACCGCCGAGAAGATCCATACCCGCTGAATTTAAGGCAAATGAAATGAGATAACTAATCAAAATTCCAAAAACACCCCCAAAGAAGCCAATCATGCCAGCTTCAAATAAAAATAAACGTTTTATGTCATTTAACTCAGCGCCTAGAACTTTCATGACACCAATCTCGCGAGTTCTTTCATAAATTGACATGACCATTGTATTCGTAATGCCTAGAGCAGCTACAAACAGAGATACTGCACCTATGCCACCTAAAATGGCTCTTAACCCCGCAGAAGTTTTCTTCATTGACACTAAAATATCAGAAAGACTCCATGCTTGGAAACCCATTGCTTTAATTTGGTCTTGTACTTCTTGAACTTTATTTATGTCCGTAACTTTTACTTTGAATGTTGTGTATTTATCTTGTACGATAGTTTGTTTGGGCTGACCCTCTTGACTTTTATTTTGGCGTTTAAGTTCAGTAGTAAGCTTTACAAGATCTTTTACATCCATATAGACACTCCAATCCTTTTCGTCATTACTCTGCTTAAGAATTCCCGAAACGCTTACGCGAACACCTTTTGGCTTCTTATTAGGATCAATACTCTCAGGATATGCATTTAAGCGCGTCTTCAACACATCTATTACAGGTGGCTGGACATTCCCTCTCGACTTAGGATTGTAAAAATTGTTGCCTGCCGAAAATCCAAAAATCATTTGGTAATGACCTCCAGCTTCAGGCAGTGTTCCTTTTTCAACCGTGTAATTAAAATCTTCAAGTTTAGTAAAATCGATCCCATTCACATTCGCATACATCATGTACTTGCCTGCTGCAATTTGCACACTCTTCGCCATTATAGGCATAATAACTTTAACATTTGGTATTTTTTCAATGAGCGCCAAGTTCTTATCGTCTAATTTTGCAATCACTTTTGTTGGGTTAGGCTTTTCTTCATACGCAAATTGATTTGAGGTGACATCAATAGTATTCAAACTTCCCATCGTTTTTAGTTGGTCTTCAAAATTGACGTTCATTGCAATACCAAGCGAAAGCATTACGATGATGGAGGCTGTGCCAATGACAACACCTAAAACTGTCAGAACTGTTCTTGTCTTTCTTCTGAACAGATTACGCAGTCCCATGGCGATTAAGTCAGCACTATTCATCGTCATTCTCCAATTTTAATAGTTTCAATTTTTCTAAGCGACGCTTCCACATATAAACGCCACCAAAGAGGGCACTAATGCCCGTTAATATGCCGTAAATTACTAGTTTTCCATTTGCCATAGGTATTACTTCGCCACCAGCATTAGGATCGACTGGCGTTGTGCCATCTCCACCTTCTCCAGTTGCATTCGGATCAACCGGTGCACCCATTACTGTCATTTTAAATTCTTTTTCATAGGTGCCAGGCTCACCGTTAGCATCTTCAAATTGGAATATGATCTTGCCTTTAGCTTCACCTTCAACTGTTGGCACAACTTGCGTTTCAAAGAAATCACTACGTCCTGCTTCAAAATTACCGACAAAGTAATTACCGCCTTGGACTTGGAAATCACCTTCTGCTTTAACCATTAAATTATAAACGATTGATCTGCCCATATTAAAGAATTCCATTGAAACCGGTGTAGGCTGATTAAGGTAATTTTCTGGACTTAACGCCACTTCTCCCGCCTCAATACGGATTGGCTGATTAACAGGAATACTAATAAGTTCTTCTTCTTTATAAGGGTTCTTTTGGATATCATAGGCATTACCCTTACTGTCTTCATATTGGAATGTCACTGCAAGGTTGTAAGCCTTTACGGTTGCATCACTTTTTGTTTTAAGTCGAATGGTTTTACTCACATGTTCTTGACTGCCAATTTTCTCTATAAAGAAAGAACTGGACATGTCTACTGGTATGAATACACCATCGTCAGCCTTTAAAGATACTTTAATATTTTTAATCAACTCTTCACTGCTTGTATTAAATAAATCTAAGTTTAAGTCAAACTCTTGTCCAGATAGAACTGTCGTCGCTCCAAAATCATAATTTTCGATAATGACTTTAGGGCGCCCCAATCCAATCGCTCCGTCAACGAGAACGCCTGCGAATTCTTTGTAAGTTAGTGCTTCTACATCTTTTCCGCCTTCAATGTTGTATTTAAGTGCCACATAAAGGTCATAGAATCCCGTTTGGGCATCATCTTTTGAAATAAAATCAAATTTAAAATGCTGTTGCTCGCCTACTTTAAACAATCTAATCATTTTCTTAGGCGTACTCTTAGGAATCATTGTAGCATTGGGATATTCAATGCCTACTTCAAGCATTTTCGCATCTGTTTGACTCACATTTTTAAGATCAAATTCAATGCTAAAAGGTGTCTTCGCTTTCACACGATTTGGTGTTTTTAAATTAAGAACATCCAATTGAATACTTCCAACATCTTTCCCATCAACGGAAAGATAAACTTTTGAAGTGCTTTTGTATTCTTTTCCATTATCATCAATATAGGAAATATCTGCAAGTAGCTCGTTGCTTTCAGATTTCGCTGTTGTTGAAGCAGAGATATTGTAGTAAATAGTTTCTTTTTCTTTTCCGGCTAACAAACTAATACTCTTCGTGTCAGTATCTCCAGATAGCCTAATACGGTCTTTGTCAAAACCTGAAAGCTTCACTCTTACATCATTAGCAGAAATAGTACCTGTATTTTCGATGACTAAACTCAATTTCTGTTTTTCGCCCGCTTTAATTGGATTATTAGGAATTGAATAATCTACTACATTAAGTGTAGGTTCCATATTGGTGCTTTTGACCCTTACGAAATAAGAGTTACTTGTTTCATCGGTATAAACAGTACCACTGGAACTGATATATTTGAGCTGCAACTTTACTTCATGAACCTTCGACTTTGCAGATGGGTTAATTGCAACCTTGAATTTTGCCGTTGCAGGCGAAGCATTGCTTATTTGCGAGATGGTCGTACTATAATCAGTTCGGTCTGAACTAAAAAGACTCTCATCTTTTGGCCCAATAATGGTTGCAATAACATTTTTGATAACCCCTTTATTTTGAACTTCTATAGGAATTTCAAACGTCGTTTCTGAACCAGCGATTGCTTCTCTAAGTGAAGAATTGCTCACTTTAAAAATATCTGTTGGTAGCGGTGTTCCAGTTGGACTTTTTTTCACACCTGGTACAGTAATTACATCTTGAAAAGCTCCAAAATCAACTCTTGCATCTGGAAAAACTTTGATTTTGATTTCATTGTCTTTTCCTGTTGAAACAAGTCGCACACTCCAATAATTTGAACCTCTGGAATTTTGGTCAATATAATTAGTAATCCCATCCACTGTTTTAAAATTGGTAGTATCTTCAATTACCAATCGCTGAGCAGCACCATTTAATACTATAGTAAGCGTGAATTCATCGCCTTCATTAATCTCCGGATTTCCAGTAACGCTAACCGATGAAACACCTGTCGCTATTGTGTCTGCATAACTCAAACTAGAATTAGAAAAAAATGGCAACATTGCAATCAACATTATAACTATTAAACTCTTAGCTGTGGTGCGCTTCCATATGAACATATTCTCTTGTGTCCTCCCCTTGTTTGAGTTCAATCTTTTCAACATTACCATCTAAAATATAGACCACTTTGTCTGCAAATTCTGCAATATGAGGATCATGTGTCACTATAATAAGTGTCTGTTGTTGTTCCCTTGCCATAGTGAGCATAAGTTGCATAACCGTATCAGTGGTTTTTGAATCTAAATTCCCCGTTGGCTCATCTGCAAAAATAATAGCTGGTGGGCCCACAAACGCTCTTGCAATTCCAACGCGTTGCTGTTGACCGCCGCTCATTTGATTTGGCTTATGTAAAATATACTTTTCAAGTTCAACCGCTTTAAGCATTCTAAGTGCCTCTTCTTCTCGAGCAGCTTTTGGAACTCTTCTAAACATCATAGGCATGGATACATTTTCAATCGCAGTCAACGATGCCAACAAATTATAGGATTGAAAAATGAACCCCACATTTTTTTGCCTGAATTTAGCCAATTCATTTTCAGTCATGCTACTGATGCGTTCTCCTTTGATGCTAATCGTACCCTTGGTTGGTTTCTCTAGCCCCGCCATCATATTAAGTAACGTTGATTTTCCTGAGCCCGACGTGCCTAATATACAACAAATCTCTCCTTTATAAATATCTAAATCAATATGATCCAAAGCCACAACTTTTTCATGTCCTAATTTATATACTTTTCTAAGATTTTTTATTTCAATAATGATTTCTTTTTTTGTGCTCACTTCTAACTCTGACATAGCGCATCTCTCCTAAACTCGGGCTTGCATGATATACTGCATTCTCATTATACTATAAAAATTAATTATGAGAGATTAAAATAATATTGCATTATTTCTGATCTCATGGTATTGTGTGAACAAGGTTCAGAAAAGAGGTTGAACACATGCCTAAGATTATTGAAAACGTAAAAGATCTATTACTCATTGAAGCAAGAAAGACACTCTTGGAGCAAAGTTATTCTGAATTGAATATTCGTGAGATTTCAAAGCGCTGCGGTATTGGTACTGGCACTTTTTATAACTATTTCGCTAATAAAGAGATGTTGGTATCAGAAATTTTTCGAGCAGATTGGAAACTCGTTTCAAATGTCATTTTAAATGCTGAAACCGATACAATTGAATTTAAAGAAAAATGCAGAAAAATTTATATCGCATTAGATGTTTTTATTCAGCAGTATTCTGACATTTTCTTTGAAATGTCAACGAGTGGTTCTCAGAAAAAACCTTGTCAGGAAACCAATAAATATGACCTTATTTATAGCCAAATGAGGCTTCTAATTTCAAAAGAGATTGATTCTAAAAGAATACAGACTGATTTGACTTCAGATCAACTTAGTCGCCTTTTAATTTCTAGTTTTACTTTTGCAAGCAAGCACCAGTATATTGATTTTGACGCACTTTATAGTAGTTTCAATCTTTCATAAAAATGTACATTTTATATGATCCTGCGCAGTCAGTGAAACCATGCTCTTTTGCATACAAGCCGACTCACAGGATTTTAAAAAGACTTTTTATGAACAACGTTCGTAAAACAAGGAGAATTTATTATGTTATTAATCGCAATCACGCTCATCACATCTGCTTTAGTCTTCTATACCATTGGCGTTTGGGCTGAAAAAATCCAAGGCACTCTAAAACCATGGCATACGATTTTGTTCTTTATTGGCCTTTTCTTCGATACAACGGGTACGCTAACAATGGAAGCCATTGCCAAAAGTCAACAAATCTCAGTTGTAACAACAGGATTCAGTTTGCATAGTTTTACCGGATTAGCCGCAATTTTATTGATGTTAATCCACGCCGCATGGGCAACATGGGTTCTCTATAACAAAGATGCAAATATGACCAAAACTTTCCACAAATTCAGCTTGTTTGTATGGGTAATCTGGTTAATCCCTTTTTTATCAGGTGCACTTTCTAAAATGTTGTAATAAGCATTAAAAAAGTCTCGGAGCTTTTATAGCTTCGAGACTTTTTTGATAAATGGACTAAACCAATTCACTTTCTTCATGGCTGTAAATTTCACCAAATGCTTCTCTCATAAAGAAGTTCAGTGAATTTTCATCAAAACTGCCGCTTTCGTGGACCATACCAACTTTTCTGGTATGACACTTTTTCTCGCCAGGAATGATATAGGCTATAATGTAAGACTCGACTAATCCCAAATCTTCTTTATACCTGCCAATCTCAACTTCAATTGCAGTTGGACGTCTGATAAACCTGACGTAATTCTCGATAATTTTGAATCTTACAATAAAATCATCACTATCAAACTCTAGCTTTACTTCGTTGCTAGCTGCTTCTAAAACCTCTTGAAGTTCTGCTGCAACAACATCAAAATAATCTCTTATCAGACATTCCGCTTCCTCTAATTGAATTTGAAGTACTAACTCTTCTTTTTTTTGTTTTATCAAGTTCTCATATTGTTCTTTCAGTTGCTTTACCAAATGTTCTCTATAGTTGAAGAAAAAATGTATAGACATAAACTCAACTCCCCTCTTCTCAATTTAAGGTTTGTTAAATTTATACCCGCAATCTTATTTTCTATCCCACTTTGTTTTGATTTTTTAAAATAAACTTAAAAGAAAATTGAAGTGAATTACTACAACCAAAAACAAACTAATAATACCGCAAACTGCGCCAAAAATATAAAAACGCTCTCTTTTCTTTAAATTCTTATAAAAATCCAATTCATATTGCCACAGATACATATTTTCTTGAGGCGTCTCAGGTGTGTGAATCATTTCACCGCGCCCAGACATTTGGAGAATTTCCAATCGATTTTTTTGCATTTCCAGTTCTTCTTTTGATGACACTTTATAAAACACTCCTCAAGTAAATTAATCTAGTATGATTAAGTGGCTATCCATTTCATTATTTAACTCTTCAACAAACCAATCATGACACGTTAAATAAAGAATTTGTCTATGCTCTGATAACTCTTTAAGCACATTGAAAAGTCCTTGTCTACGCGCCTTATCAAAGTTAACTGCAATCTCATCCATAAGAATTGGATAATACCCAAGAGGGTCTAATCGGAACGTCATTGCTAATTTTAACGCAAGGTACATTTGTTCTTTGGTTCCTCTGCTAATAGTCTCGCTCATTGGAATCAGCTCATTTTGGCTCCTAAGCACAAATCCACCTACCTCAGACATGAGTATTTCTTCATATTTAGAATTACTCAGTAGCTTCATATAGCGAGAAGCTTTGATTAAGAAATCTGGTTTTTGTGACTTCCTATACATTTTTTCCGCTTCTGCAACAATTTTTGAAACCAGCATTAGACGATCTCGCTTAAAGGCACTTTCCATCAATTGTTGATGCCCAGAAATATGTTTTTCAGAAAGTTCATTCAATCTATAATCAATTTCTTTTACGCTTAAGTTTGTATTATGAGCAAGTTTTTGTTCTTGATCAGTCCGAGTTTGTACTAAATAATCTCTTTGATCGAGTAAAACCTTCAACCCAATTTCTTCAGGTTCTTTTACGCCATCTTCTAAATTAATAGTAGCCAAAAATGCTTCCGGATTTTCTTCTTGCTCCAGTAAAGCGTTAAGCCCATTTTTTAAATAGTTCAACTTTAACAGCCAATCCATTATCTCTTGCGGCCCGTTCATACCCAGTCTCTCACAATCAGCTTTCAGAGGTTTTTGAAAACTTTGCATTTCCTCAAATTCGTCTTCATATCGATGCAATTGCTTTTCTAAAAGAGTAATATTTTGATTTAAATAGCCCATCTTCTGATCAAACGAACCAAGTTCTTTGCGCTTCATTTTATTGCCGACAAACCCTACATTCATAAGCACTGCAGCATCTAGAACAACTAAAATGCCAATAATCACCTGTTCGAGTTCGTTAAACCCTTTTGGAAAACTATAAATAACAAAAGAAAGTATAGAAGCTGCTATAAAAGCACTTAAAATAACCCTTTTTTTCAAAAATGGTTTTTTACTTGATTTCCAACGTGTTTCTTCTTCATTTTTTTTCTCTCTTATCGCTTGGATCTCAGTTCTAATCCGATCCATTTCGACAGTAATTAGGCGTTCTCTCTCAAATTCTAAGAGCCATCTTTCAACGTGTCTTTTATCTGGCAATCCTAAATCTAATATTTGCTGGTAATCTGCAATTTTCTGACGGTATTCTCTTCTACGACGAATACACTGATGGTTGTCTTCGTAAAAACGAATTTTTTGATCAATTTGAAGAATTTCTTGATGAATTTGCTCTATTTGCCTTTTGATGACTTTGAGCTCTTCCTCAGATCTAACGGAGTAGGCTCTTTCAATCTCCAATTGCTTAAGTTGAGCAGAAACTGCATCTTGATCTTCTTGGATACGTTTCATTTCAAATTGCCCACGACCATTCTCTTTATATATTTCAGATGCTTTCTGATCAACCGTTTCTTGCGTTTCAGCTGCCGATTTAAAAGCACTATGATTATAAGAATCTGTTAAAGATGCCGTCAATTCTTTCCAAGATTTTTTATCAATACTAGCCAACTCATCTATCCCGATGGAAAACATCGATTTATAGAGTTCCAAGTCAATTAAATGACCCTCTATGGGTTGATTACCAATATTTTCAGCGACATGCCCTGACAATGTGGTCCCTCTTATCTTGGAACCATAACGTCTTGTAATTAATGTCTCTTCATTTTTTTGACTGAGCATACACTCAATCACTGTTTCTTGTTGATTCCAATTGGCATATTTCCAATCTTTCATCGGTTTAAACCCAAAAAGACTGGTCTCAATAGCCTTAGCTATTGTCGATTTTCCCGCCTCGTTTTTTCCTGTGAGTAAATTTAATCCCTGAACAAATTGAAACTGAACAGGTTCATCAAATTTTCCAACACCATGGAGTTTTAAATTTTTTACATACATAGTGTCGAACACTCCCCTACCATATTATTTTACCGTTTCCTCTCGAAGTAGCTGTCTGACCACATCTTTATCAATATGATCTAATAACGCCCTTCGATAAGACTGCTCTTCTTCATTGCTATTAAAAAGATTTTTTGCCGCCAAAGATTGTGAATCAATTTGCTCTAATACGCCTTTTGCAAAATCATAATTTTTGAGAAGTTCCATACAAAACCCTGGAAAACTACCACTTTGTGCAACCATACTCATATCCACATCTGGCAAGAGATCCTTAATATTAATGAAAATTTTCTCTACCCAAGTACGTTCTTCTACATGTTCTTCAATAAATTTTAAGGCATTAGAATCATTTAATCGATAAAACAAATTACTTCTGCCTTCAATATTCAAATCAATGACAAGTTTTAAATGTGTTATCCCTGTATCGATTTCAGCTTTTTTTCGAACGGCTTCCATTTTTTTAAACAAGTGCATCAGCAATTCGTCAATTGAGTGTGGATCTGAATCTAAATCCATGATCATGTCAATTGATTCAAACATAATTTCTGATAAGGGTATGAATTCATAACTCAGATGTCCTTTTTGAAACTCATAGTAATACGCGCCTTTAGGTCCATTTTCGCCTAATTTATTGCCAATCAAACTTCCAGGATAAAATCCATTAATTTCTCTGATTTCTTTGCGTTTATGGATATGTCCAAGACACCATAAATGGTACTGCTTGTCCGCCAGTTCATTTACGCTACAT
>JAYVIR010000078.1:0-24050 GCA_043770095.1 Eubacteriales bacterium | reverse complement strand
TCTGTTTCTTTATAAAAATCAAATGGGCTCAAATCTTGTTTCAACGCCGTAAAGTTAGGCGCTTTGTCACCCACTTTAATTTCTTGACCTGCTAATGTGATTGGGTTACCGCCAAATAATACTTTTCTCATAAAAGAACCTCCTCAAATTTAATGTTATCTAACGTCAGTATAAACCATTAGAAATGAAAATACAATTAAAATAATGTCATATTTATAATTATTACATTTGCACACATTCCTTTGATAAACATGTATAATGATAATAATAATCAATATCAAATTGATTTATCACAGAAACTAAATAAAAATAGGAGGCTTCTATGACAATAAGCATTTTAATAGGCGGCGCCGCAGGGCAAGGCATCAACACAACTGAACAACTGCTTCTCAAATCCCTCACAAAACAAGGCTACTACTATCACTCCTATAAAGACTATATGTCTCGCGTTCGCGGCGGCGTCAATTTTACACAGATTACTTTATCCAATCAACCGATTCAAGTTCATTTTGAATCTCTCGATATAATCATTGCGCTTACTCAAGACGTCATCGACACTCAACTCTCACGGTTAAAGCCAGAAGGACTTCTCATATGCGATGATGATCATGACCTGACAATCACTTCTGCTATCAAAGTCTGCAAACTTCCTTTTAAGGAAATTTTAAACAAAACAGAAAATCCAAAAGGCTTATCCATGATTGCTCTTGGCGCTTTGGCGAAAGCATTAACCCTTAACGAAAAGCAATTAGAGGAAATGATGAATCCTAAATGGCCTCCCGCTTTTCTTAATAAGAACAAAGCAACGAGTCAACTTGCTTTTGAAAAATCTACACCCTATATACAAATGATTCCCGGAAATACTACTGGCACGGTATCACTATCCGGCAATCACGCGGTAGCACTTGGCGCGCTTGCTTCTGGCATTTCATTTTACGCCGCTTATCCAATGGCGCCGTCAACGAGTGTCATGAATTACGTTACCCAATACGAGAAACCACTCGAAGTACTTGTCGAACAGGTTGAAGATGAAATTGCGGCAGTAATTGCCGTTATTGGCGCCTCAGCAACTGGTGTTAGAGCAATGACGTCTACATCAGGCGGTGGTTTATGCTTAATGGTAGAAGGTCTTGGACTAGCCGCGGTTTCAGAAGTACCGCTTGTTGTACTGGATGTTCAGCGACCAGGTCCAGCAACCGGTATGGCGACCCGAACTGAGCAATCAGATCTTAACTTTGTTTTAAACGCCTCTCAAGGCGAATTCCCAAGGATCATTATGTCCTTTAGAAATGTTTCAGATTGCTTCTACCAAACATTTAGAGCTTTCAACCTAGCCGATAAATATAGAGTTCCAGTCATCCTGCTTTCAGATCAATACCTTGGTGACAGCGTCAGTACCATTCCCGTGTTCGATTTAGAATCGCTTGAAATTAACCGCCATCTTGCAAAAGAATTTAACCCTGATTATCGTCATTATGATTTAAGAACACCGCTCCAAGACAGGTCATGCCCAGGTTTTTCAGAGCAAATTATCATGAACGATAGTCACGAACACGACGAATATTCACATGTCACCGAATCTGGCGAAAATAGAGTGCTAATGAATCATCGACGTATGCAAAAATTGCCCCTTATTGAAAATGATCTTCTAGAACCTGAATATTATGGTGCCGAGAATCCAACGCACGTGTTCGTTGCATGGGGCTCAGTGGTTGAAGCCGCTAAAGAAACAGTTCGCCTATTAAACGATGAAAAGTCTCACATCGGATTACTCGGCTTTGGTGATTTATACCCGCTCCCTAAGAAATCACTCAAAGAGTGGCACTCAAAAGGCGTTAAATTTATCAACGTCGAAGGAAATTACCAGGGACAACTGGCGCAACTCATTGCATGTGAAACTGGCATTCTAATAACGGACAGCATTCTTAAATTTGACGGACGACAATTCACACCAGATTACATTATAACTGCATATAAGGAGATGATTTAATATGGCTCTTTCACGTTTTGATTCACCCGTTGAAAACACTTGGTGCCCAGGCTGTGGCAATTTTGGCATACAAAATGCGCTCAAAGTGGCTCTAGAGGCTGAAAATCTTAAACCTCACGAGATTTTAATGGTTGCAGGGATTGGACAAGCAGCCAAACTGCCTCAGTTTTTAAACGTCAATGCTTTTAATGGACTTCACGGCAGAGCGCTTCCAGCTGCACTCGGCGCTCAAGTTGCAAATCGTTCGTTAAAAATTATTGTCGCTACAGGAGATGGAGATGCGCTTGCAGAAGGTGGCAACCATTTCATTCATAATATCCGCCGGAATTTAGATTTGGTTCATTTGCTCCATGACAATCAAGTTTATGGGCTCACCAAAGGTCAGGCCTCTCCGACAACCCCTTTTGGTCAAGTGACGACACTTCAAACTTCAGGTGTAAGAATCGTTCCAATCAATCCGACCACACTGGCAATAGCCTCACACTGCACATTTGTAGCCAGAAGTTTTTCTGGTGATCAAGAGCACTTAACAGAAATGATTCGTCTTGCAATGCAGCATAAAGGTTATGCGCTTATTGATATTTTGCAACCTTGCCCCTCTTTCAATAAAATCAATACCTTCAAATGGTATAAGGATCATATTTTCAAATTAGATGAAAATTATGACCCACAAGATAAAACAAAAGCATTTGAAATGTCTTTAAAATGGGGTGAAGAAGACGGCATTCCAGTTGGCATACTTTACCAAGATAAGCGTCCCACTTTCTTGGATCAATTTACACATATCAATGAAACGCCATTGGTCTTTAAAGAACGTTCTCCACTTGACATTCAGTCAATTCTTAATACAATGGTTCAAAAATAAACAAAAGCGTATCAAGAGAATTTCAAACTCTTGATACGCTTTTACATTGTATCTTGGCTTAGCTTTTATATTGTATCTTAGCCTAACTGTTAAATAATGTATTGGCTTAATTAATTCGTGTTAATCTGAACGCACATTAAATCTTGAACGACTAATGAAGCCGCTCCTAAAGCTGGCGTATGCCTATATAGTGCACCTTCTCCCACATAGACCTTTAGCAAATTTCTATGAACACTCATTTTATTGAGCACTTTATTGATTTCTCTGTTCATAATATTATTGGCATTATACATGCCTGTAATAAGAATCATTTCAGGATTCAGTCCATTTACGATATAAGAAAGAATGGTTCCTATATAATGACCGGTTTCCCTGATGATATTCAGACTGAGTTTGTCGCCTAAAACCGCATATTCATATATATTTGTCGCATTTATGCGCGTAAGATCGCCATTTAACGACTTTACAAGTTCTGGGTCATTCGTCAATTCGCCCAATTTTGATAAATAACGCTCTTCAATCCCTTTTTTCGATGCCACTGCATCAAAGCATCCTGCTTTTCCACAACGACATTTAATACTTTTATTAGTTACTTTAATATGCCCAACATTTCCAGTCCCTTTGTTATACCCACGAATAATTTTTCCATCGACGTAATAAGCGGCTGAAATCGCATCTGCAATATCTAAAACAAAAAAAGAAGCAGCATTTTTCGCCCTTCCATATAATTTTTCACCAATAGCCACTGAGTTAACCCTCGTTTCCACATGAATAGAAACGCCATATTTTTCATAAAACTGTTGCTTGTATTGTTCAATTCTAATGAATGCATTTGAAGTCGTCTGTATGACATTGTTCATCAAAAGTTCACCATCAAAAGAAATACCTATACCAAGACACTTTCGAGAAACATATCGATATAAAATTTGATCAACAATTTTTTCAATATTATCTTTTATGCGGCTGATCATCAGATCTGGCATAATGCTAATGTCATCTTCATAGAGAACCTCTCCTGAAAGCGATATCGCACAGCTAGAAATCCCACCCTTTGCAATTGCTATGCCAATAATAACAACTTGGTGTTCATCTAAACTCAAGAGAGTCGCTTTCCTGCCACCAGTCGATTCAGAAATGCTATGAGCAACAACAAGTTGATTTTCGATTAATTCTTCTGCCAAAACGCCTACTGTCGCTGGCGATAAAGATGTGTATCTTGCCAAATCCGATTTCGAAATTTTCTCAAATTTCATGATCAGATTAAGAATATTCATTTTATTAATTTGTTTTGTATCGTCTTTGTTTAACGGAAAAAAAAACTCCATATCATTCCCCTTCTTAATTTAGTCACTAAACAATCATGTTAACAACATTTTAACACACATCGTTTCGCTTTGCCAAGTCCTTAATTTGTAAGGGTTTTAGAAAAAAAATGAATAGCCCAAATTTAATGAGCTATTCATTTTCATATTTGTTCATTATTTCTTTAAAATTTTCATAGTTTTCAAAGAATAGATCTACAACTTTCGGATCGAATTTTTTGCCCCGTTGTTCTTTCATGTACTTAGTAATCTCTTCTATCTTCCATGCTTCTTTATAGACCCTCTTCTGGCTTAAAGAGTCAAAAACATCGACAAAAGCAACGATCCTACTCTCAATCGGAATTTGATCTCCTTTTAATCCAGTTGGATAACCTGTTCCATCCCAATTTTCGTGGTGCTTGAGTGCGATATCTGCTGCCTCATTAATAAAATCAATATCTGAATTGGCTAAGATGTCGTAGCCAATAGTGGTATGTGATTTTATGGTATTAAATTCGTCTGCATCTAATTTTGCAGGTTTATTTAGAATAGACTCAGAAATGCCAATTTTACCAATATCGTGTAATGGTGCTGTTAATTTCATTGAATTGCACTTGTCTTCATCAAATCCCATTAGTTCACACATGAGTTCTGTATAAGACGAAACACGTTTGACATGACTACCAGTTTCATGAGATCTATTTTCTACAACTTCGCCCAATCTCATAATAATTTCCTTTTGAGTATTGATTATTTTTTGATTTAAATAAATATTGTCAAATGCAATTGAGATATTGGTAGAAAACAGCTCTAATAGTTCCCGATTTGTCTCATCTTTTAGGTTCAAGTGATCAAAAATAATGAAATTCTCGATAATGCCTAGGCTTCTATAATAGCCTACAAAGTAGTTTTGAGCAAAAAGCGAACGTCTTTCACGAGAAGCTTGTTTCATCAAATTCAAAATATGATAGGGCAGCACTCGTTCTGCTTCTTGGTCAACAAAATTCCCAAATTCGCCATTTGCGGCTATTATGGTAAGACTCCCCTCTTGATGAACAGCTGCAAGTCCACTGGTTCTGTGATAATATACCTGCTCATCGAATTCAAATAAAGCTGAAAGTTGAGTCAGCAAGCCATAAGTAAATCGTTTGAGCGAGGTGGGTTCAAATAATTTGCTAGAAGAGGTAATAATGTGTTTTAAGCCTTTTCGATTTCTTTCAATCTTGATTAAATCTCTATAGGAGCGAAGTGCAGTAATCAATGAGGTATAAAGTTTTTGAACGGTTAGTTCCGTTTTTGTTTTATAATCATTGATATCATATGCGACAATAATTTTTTCTTCAGGGGCTTGTCCTGGCTGACCAGTTCTTAAAATAATTCTAATAAGATGATTTTTTAAAGTTTCTCTGATATATTTCACCATTTGAAGTCCAGAATCTTCCGTTTCCATCACGACATCTAAAAATACAACGGCAACATCCGGATGTTCTTTAAGCATCTTTTTCGCTTCCGATGAGCTTTGAGCATGTAGGAGCAACATACCCTTATCTTCAAAACGAAAACTTGAAAGAACTAATTTGGTTGTGTCATGCACCAATAAGTCATCATCAACAATCAGTATCTTCCATTTTTTTTCATCTTCTTCTTCATCGTCTTCATCATCTGATATAAAAAGAATTGAATCTTCTAAGTCATCACTGCTCATTGCTCTCACCTGCCTTTGGAATGTTTATTCTGACTTGAACGCCTTGATCGATGTCCCCACTTATGATTAATTGCCCATTCATAGCTCCAGTAACGATTTTATTAAGTTGATACAGACCAATTCCATTATGTGTCAAATTAGAAATTTCAAGTGGTTTTTTTAATGCTGCTTCAAGCTTATCTGTTGAATACCCCTCACCGTCGTCTCGATATATAATATGGACCGCCTGCTTGCTTGAATAAACTTCAATTTCAATTTTTAATTCCGCATCACCTTTTGTTGGATATCCATGTCTTAAAGAATTTCCAAACAAAATAGCTAAAATTGTTAAAAATTCACTTGGGTTTCCAAAAATGGCAATATCCTCAGGGATATTGGTGATGAGCGTTACCTTTTTCTTTTTCAACGTCGGTTTTAGCATTTGCCAGAAAGCCTCTACAAAACCGCTTAATTTATAATTTCTTTGGTCTCCTATTGATAAGTCAGAATAGCATGTTTTAGTTGCTCCAACGAGCTGTATTGCACTTTCCATATGAATTTCGCAATCTATCACGGACTCTTTTAATAGTGCTCGCAATTCTTCAAATTGGTCTTCTGAAGAAAGCTTGGCTTCATTGCGCTCTAATCTTTCATTTTGCCCTTGCAGCGATTCTATTCTTGAATGAATGCTGCTAAGTACAGCGTTTATCTCATGGAGTATAAACGGTAAACGTTCTGAAAATCCAACTTTTCTCTTAAGATCTAGTATTAATTGAATCATTAATTCATTGCGCTCATTCATTTGATCGATCAAATGCTGTTCTTCTTTGAGTTTCTTCTCAAGCCTTTGATTGGCCTGTAGCACTTCAGTTTTGTGCTCGTTGATACTTGCATAGCCTCTATTCTTTTGATTTATTTTTTTTGAAAGCAACACAATAACAACCACAAATATACCTAATAACCCAATGATAATCATCATTAACTGGTAATATTCGCTCCAAATCGTAATGGGTTCATTAATAATTGTCGCTTTCCCAAGAATTTGCTTTTTATCAATGCCATAGCGAGTCATCAGAGGATAATCCATTAAATTCTTAGATTTTGTAATAACGCTTTCAAGTAACAAATAATCTTCACCATTAATTAAGCGAATGATTAAATTGCTTAGATCCTCACTCATCTCACTCTCAGTAATGAGCGAACCACCTATCGCGCCATGTCCAATATAGAAATCCCAAACGCTGTATATTGGTAAATCTTTCGCATTTCTAATCAAGTCCAATCCTTCGAAATAAGTATAAGTATTTCCTGCTGAGTCTTCATTAAATACCAGACACAATATAGCACCTTTATTTAATGCATTCAATTTTTTGCGCAATTCCATCAAATTGTTTTCAGATAGGATTTGCACTGAGTTTTCTTTTAGCCAAGCAGAATCATTTTTAATTGATTCAATAATGCCCGCAGAGGTTAATGTTTTGTCTGAAACGATTGTGACAGGTGTGTGTTTACCATGTACGCTCTTGATCAATTCTACAGTTCCTTTGATGTCTACACGTTCAAAAATGCCTACAAAATATGGTTCTTTGAAAGATAAGTCATTTACACCCGAAAAGACAACCGGTATTTTTTCACCTAAAAATTCAGACCTATATTTTTTAACATATAAAGTTGCATAGTCATCAGTGCTTACAACCAAATCAATTTTAACGCTGCTGTATTTCTCGATAAGATATCGAGTAAAAAAGGCTTCATAATCTTTGCCATGGAGACGTTTTGAATCCATATATTCGTGAAAAACATTAACATTGCCCCTGATCAATTGCAATCCATCCTCTATGCCTTTTTCTTCCGTTTGCGTCCAAGGATTATAAGGATCATATGAATTAATGATTAAGATATTTTTTTTAGCAACCTTATCCTCACTGGCATAAACAGATGTCGCATTCATTATGCACGATATTAACATAAGGGCTATCCCGAACTGGTAAATATTTTTTCTTAATTTCATAAGAACACCCCCTCTTTTCTCTATATACCCTAGAAAAAAAAAACAAACACAAAAGCTTATCGCTTTTGTGTTTGTTTTTTTTATTATTAAATTCCATGCTATAAAATTATTTTATAACTCTTTAAACTCAACATCGACAGCATTGCTTCGATCATCGCTTGAGAATATTTTTATGTCTTGCTCAGCCTGTTTATACTTTGAACTAAAATCGTCTGAAAAACTCTCTTCTTTCGAACTCTCAGAAGGTTCATCCCAAGTCCTAAAATCAGCTTTTGGTTCTTGATATTTTTTGAATTGATGCTTCTTGTAAAAATGACGAATTACCATGAATGTTAAAATTGCTAAGCCCAAAGGTGTTCCAAGCAAAAATCCACTTAAAGTAAAAATAGTAATCACAAAAAACAAAACGACCAAAATGCCAATCCAAAGTCCGCCTGTACCCATATTATAAATTTTCATTGTAATCTCTCCTTTTATATACTCTTTATTTTAGAAGTTTTTCAGGAGAACATCAATAGAAAATTCATTAAAAGATAATGAACTTTGTGTGAATACATTATTCCCGATCGTATAATTAGTAATTTCCAGCACCAGCATTTTCACCTTTAACAATTGAAACAGAAGCACTTGCGCCAATTCTAGTTGCGCCCGCTTCTACCATTGCCAAAGCCGTTTCTCTGTCTCTAACAGCGCCAGATGCTTTTACGCCGATATTTGGTCCAACTGTTTTACGCATAAGTGCGATATCAGATGCTGTAGCACCACCTTTGTTAAAACCAGTTGAAGTTTTAACAAAATGTGCGCCTGCTTCAACTGAAAGTTCACATGCTTTAACAATTTCTTCTTCAGTTAAAAGGCAATTTTCTAAAATAACTTTAAGAATGGCTTTGCCTTCTAATGCAGCAACAACACCCTTAATATCATTTAAAATATACTCATATTCGCCATTTTTCATAGCCGCAATATTAAGAACCATATCAATTTCATTAGCGCCATCAGCAATAGATTGCTTTGTTTCAGCTGCTTTAACACATGTTACGCTAGCGCCTAATGGAAAACCAATAACCGAACAAACTTTAACGTCAGAACCCGTTAACTCTTTTTTCACCAAAGACACATAGTAAGGATTAACGCAAACTGAAAAGAAGCCATACTCTTTTGCTTCTTCACAAACTTTGATAACTTCTTCCTTAGTTGTTTCGGGTTTTAAAACTGTGTGATCAATATACTTTGCTAAATTCATATTATCTTCTCCTCATTACAGTTCTTATATAAAACAAATTTCACTACCCAATAATGAAATTTTGTCATTACCACATTTAAAAATGAATGTCTCTCTTGGCTTAAAGAACCGCTAAACGGTCTCCGTTTTTAACGCCAGCAGCATTGCCTTCTTCTACGTCAATGTGCATTTCAAGCGCATATGTTTCGTGAACGCGCACCAAAACATTTTCAAAAATAACGCCTCTTTTGCCTTCTACTTTAACCGATACTTCATCTTTATCTTTAACGCCAAAAGTTGCAGCGTCTGATGTGTGCATATGAATATGTCTTGCAGCGGCAATAATACCTTTTTCGATAACCACTTCACCTTTAGGACCAACTAATTTAGCACCCGGGCTACCAGCCAAATCTCCAGAATCTCTTACTGGAGGCATAACACCAAGAACAAAGCCGTCCGCAAGTGAAATTTCTGCTTGTGATTCATTTCTAGCAGGACCCAAAACTCTCATGCTTAATGTGCCTTTTGGCCCTACAACATCAATTTTTTCGTTGGCTGCATATTGTCCAGGTTGAGAAAGGTCTTTGAATTTTGTAAGCTCATAACCTTCACCAAAAAGAATATCAATATGTGCTTTGCTTAAATGTACGTGTCTGTTTGAGAGTCCAACTGGAACTAAACCTTTCATAGAAAATCCTCCTAATAATACTTTAACATAAATCTCAAGTGTATTTTATATAGCAAGTATACAAAATGTTCAACATTACTATTATAAACTTCATTGATGAAAATTAAAAGCTTTCATGCAACAAAAAAGAAGGGTATGTGCAATATCACCCTTCTTTGAGTCTTTAGATTTAATCTCAATATTGATTTAACCGTACCTTTGATGCTATTTTTGATATACTTCCGGTTTTAAAGTTGCCACATAAGGCAAGTTTCTATATTTTTCAGCATAATCAATGCCATAACCAACAATGAACTCATCGGGAATTTCATAGCCAACATACTTCACTTTTATGTCCGCTTTTCTACGCTCCGGTTTATCAAGAAGCGTACAAATTTCTAAACTTGCAGGTTTTCTTGATTTGAAATTTTCTTCTAGATACTTAAGCGTAAGGCCCGTATCGATTATGTCTTCCACGATCAATACATGTTTGCCTTCAATGCTATAGTCTAAATCTTTTATAATTTTTACCACGCCTGAACTTTCAGTTGAACTGCCATAACTAGAAGCCGCAATAAAATCAATTTGAATTGGCAAATTAATTTTACGTATTAAATCGCACATGAATATATTCGCACCTTTTAGCACACCAATAACCAATAAGTCCTTACCCAAATAATCTGCTTCAATTGCCTTGGCAAGTGTACTTACTCGTTCAGATAAAACCACTTCAGAATAAAGAACTTCTTTAATATCGTTAATCATTGCCTTACCTCCAAATAATTAAGTCTAACTGCATATTTACGTTTCAACGTGTATTTATGACTTTTTCATTACTATTATACCTTTATTTCCGCTTTATTTCTATGCATTTGACAATAAATACGATTATTTTTTTTTTAGAACACTTTAATGTTCGTAATTATTTATCTTTATGACTCCATTCATAAACGGTTGGTATAACGACTAACGTCAATAATGTTGAAACCATCAGGCCGCTCATTAGCGCGATTGACATCGGTGTAAACAACTTGCTTCCGCTAAATACGAGAGGTACCAGACCGATGACGGTTGTTGTAGTCGTCAGCATGATTGGCCGAAATCTTTTTGAGACGGCATCCATGCAAGCCAACTTGACAGCTTTACCGCTTGCTCTCTCAACATTAATATAGTCCATAAGAATAATTGCATTATTAACAACTATCCCTAAGAGACTGACTATGCCTAGCATTGACAAGAAGGATAAATCTTGATGGGTTAGATATAGTCCTAAAAACGAACCAATTGCTGACAAAGGAATGGTAAGCAATATGATCAAAGGCTGAGTAAAGGATTTAAATTGCACCAACAAAATAATGTATACAAAAAATATAGCAAATATGCCGGACGCACCAATATTACCAAAGTTTTCTTTAATCTTTTCTTCTTCTCCGTCAAATATGATAGAAACGTCAGTTGCAGGATTTTCATTAAATTTCTGAATGAACTCACGTTTGATTTCCAACGAACTGAATCCTGGCAATATGTCACTAAAAACTTGAACAGTACGCTCGCCATTGTATTTTTTAATAACGCCGTATTCCGAGACAAGGTCAATGGAAGCAACTGTTTTGATAGGTACTTTATTCCCAGTGATCATTGACTTAACAAAGAAATTTTCTAGGCTACTCGTAGCGATAATGTCACTTTTTAAGATGATCGGATATTCTTCATCCAACAATCGAATAACACCACTTTCCCTACCCCTTAAAGCAATAGAAATTTCATTTTGAAGATCATAAGATGAAATACCACTGAAATTTGCCTCATTATCATCTAATGCCACTCGGTATTCATAGGCACGGTGTTCAAAATCGGATGAAAGGTTCGTTGTACCCGGGATATCTTCCAAAATGGACAGAAGCTGCTGTGAGACGTCTCCTATATGGTCTAAATCGTCACCAGTGACTCTAATTCTGATGGGCGCTCCAATTGGTTCGCCTTGTTCTAATTGTTTGATATGAGCCGTTCCGCCTACTAGCTTGCTGTTTAATAACTTTTGAAATTCACTTGTGAAAACGCCTAATTCTTTATACTTTTTGCCTCTGCCAAATTCATTCAAATCCATTTTAATCATAATTTGTGCTTCTTGATTGGAAGGCGCAATTATTGGAAGTGTGTTGTAGAATTTAGGAAGTCCACCCCCAACGGCTGAAGTGTATCCAATTACAGCCGTTTGAGTTTTTAAAAGTGCCTCTACTTCTTCAACCAATTTGGCCGTTTGATCAAAGTCGTTGTTTCGCTCAGAATGCAAATCAATATATAGTAGATCTGTGTCCGCATAAGGGAAGAATTTAAGACCTGTATTAAGCCCTACAACAGCCGCTAATACTGCCAAAATCATTAAAGTCCCCGAAAAGATCAATTTGTGCGCCATTGCCCTTTTTAAAGCAAATTGAAAGAACCGTCTCAGCCAAAGTTCCTTTTTCATCTTATCTTTGCGACTCGGCTTCAAAAGTAGAAAAGCCATACAAGGCGTAATAAATATTGCGACCAGATAAGAAAAACAAAGACTAATAATAATGATGGCAGGCAAACTCACAATATACTCCCCCGCAATAGAGGGCAGTACCAATAAGGGTAAGAAAGCAGCCACAGTCGTCAATGTCGATGTAAAAACAGGAACGGCAATTTCCCTAGTGCCATTTACGCATGCTTCCAGACGTTCTACGCCCTCATCCAATTTAACTTGAATACTGTCTATGACAACAATAGCGTTATCGACTAACATCCCCAACGCAACAATCAATGAGGCAACCGATATTTGATGGAGGTCAATCTTGAAGAATTTCATCATTAAAAATGTCAAAATAATACTTGACGGAATGGCGGTTGAAACAATGAGCGCATTACGCAACCCCATGCCAACGAGAACGACTAGCACTACGAAGAACATTCCCTCCAATAGGTTTAAGTTAAAACTATCAAGGGAAGCCTTTACCGTTGCAGGTTGAAACAAGACAAGATCAAAGTTGATGTCTTTTGGCAATTGTTTTTTGTATTCATCAAGAACTATATTGACTTCCTTTCCAACCAGAACGACATTTCGGTCTTTTTGAAAATAGCCTGACAAGAGTACCGCCGGTTCACTATTTTGCTGTATGATAAAACTTGAATCTCCGCTGTCCATACCAACAGTAGCAATGTCTTTGAGTCTTAATACAGAGCCATTTTCTTTTGAAATGCCCACAACTAGATTTTCAATATTTCTTATATTTTTAAAAGTGCCTTCTGCCTTTAAATTTACTTTTATTTGATTGGACTGTATTTGCCCTGCAGGAATTTCAACATTTTGCAGTTGCAATAACTGCGAAAGATCATTCAAGGACAGATTGTACTGATTGAGTTTTTTATAATCTACTTTTACAAGTAACTGTTTGGATTGTTTTCCAACAACCTCAAATTTTGAAATTCCGTTAATTTTCGAGAGTTCCTCTCTAAGCGAATCGGAATAACCTGCAAGTTCTTCCGATGTATATTTTGAACCTGACATGCTAATCAAAATGCCAGCCGTTTCAACGAGATCTGTGTCAATTTGCGCTCGTTTAACTTCTTTAGGTAAGGTTGTCTGCAAATCATCCAGACGATCTCTAAGATCTTTCCAAGCTTTTTCTGTATCGGTTCCGTAAATTAACCTGATAAAAACAACGGACATGCTGTTATAAGAATAAGAAAAGGAATAATCATACCCTTCAATTTCCTTCAATTGTTTTTCAATTTCTGTTGTGACCATCATATCTACATCATCTGGTGAAGCGCCCGGATAAACCATTGTAATCATTGCAACTGGCGCGTTGATTTCAGGATACTCTTGTCTTGGCAAAAAATAGTAATAAAACATGCCAACAATTAATAGAACCCCTAATATGAACAGTGTTATTTTACGGTGATTAATCGCTGTTCTGATAAAATTCATAGCGTCACACCCTTCTCTTACTGGACTTTAACATCATCTGCATTATCAATATTTTTTACGCCACTCACAACAATTTTTTCTCCCCCGTTTAGACCTATAATCACGGCGTAATTTTCATCTATTTCTATAATCTCAACTTTTTTCTTTACAGCTTTGCTATTTTCAACAACAAAAACAAAATCATATTCCCCTGATAATATAACATTTAGAGGAACCACTACCCCTTTGCATTGCCCATTAGGAATTTTTATTTCACCAATTGCACCCAAAGGAAATTGACCGTCAGCAAGCAACACTTGAACCTCATATGTTCGCGTTGTTTGATCAGGACTATCGGAAATGGTCATTATTTTTCCTTTAACTTGTTTCTCGCCAACTGTAAGCATAATTGCCATTCCAATTTTAAGCGCGCCGTAATCCTTTTGACTCACCCCAAATGAAAAGATTTGATCATTGTTTTGCATGACAATTACCGGATAACCAGCTGCCACAATTTCTCCTTTTTTATAAAGCACATCGATGACTTTTCCAGCCAAGTCGGATATCAATTTGGTATCGTTAAAAGTTGAACTACTCTGCTTCAAACCCTCACTTGATTGATTAAACTGAGCCTGAGCCATATTAAAGTCGGTTGTAGCCATTTCATATTTGAGTTCAAGTTCATCGTAAGCGCTTTGTGATATGGCTTCTTGAGCAAGCAATTTTTCATTCTTTTCTATTTGAACCTTCAAGTACGCCAAAGCTTTTGAAGCTTTCTCTAAATTGGCAAGGGCAGCTTCCACTTGCGCTTTTGAAGCATTCACACCAATTTGGTATTTCTGCTTTTCAAGCACAGCCAAAAGCTGCCCTTTTTTAACTATTGTTCCTTTTTTTACCGACACAGAACTTAATCTACCTGCAACTGTAAACCCAAGTTTTTTAACCGTTTCAGATCGGATTGTCCCTACATAATTCAAATAGTTGATTTTTGTTTCAACTTTAGCCTCAACAACAGCCACAGCCTTGGGAATTTTTTCAGTAGTAAGTTCAATGGACTTTCCACAACCAGATACTAGTATTGAAAGCCCTAACGAAAGTGCTAACGCCTTGGTCATGTTTTTCATACAAATCCCCTCTGTTTAGAAATCAAATCGGGTAAGTATATTATTAAAATAGAGATCCATTAACATCAGTACATCTTTTTCTAAGCGTTTTAAATCTTTAAGTCCGTTATAAATAATGACCTCAGTTAGCCCGTCAACAATATTTTTGCTAATGACCCGCGAAATCATGGTTTTGTCATAATTGGATCCTTTAATATTTACCACATCTACGACATATTTATTCACTTTTGCTTCAATTATTTCTGAAAAATGACTTTGCGCACTTCGATAACGTGTTCCTTCTGAACATTTAATCAGTATAAACATTTCATCTTTGTTTTCAATGACTATTTTCATAAATTGTTTTGTAAATTCATTTCTAAATTGAAGATAATCCTTTTTTTCATATGTATTAAAATCATCGAATTGAATGTCTTGAAATAAATTAGAAATTTGCATAAATGTCGGTTCGACAATTGCTTCAAATAAATTTTCTTTACTCTCATAATACCGATATACATTTCCCACCGTGATGCCGGCATTTACTGCAATTCCTCTCATTGATGCTTTGGTGTATCCCTTGTCCAAAAATTCTTCTTTCGCGGAAGTTAAAATATTCGTTCTGACATAATTTTTCAATACTTGCATTTTAGACCCCTACTTTCATTAAATTTGACTGCTTAATAATGAATTATATAGAAGGTAAGAATTATTTACAATATTTTGTATAAAAAATAAAAATCGACTTTTTGTTTTTTATAAATTTTAGCTGCACTAAGTCTTATTTCTAAGCAAAAGTATCTGCATATAGTTAATTTTATATAAACGACAACTATATGCAGATTTCTTTATTTTTATTACATTTTGTTAATAACCTTAAACAAAAGGCTTTATCAATATCAAACTTGGAATAAACGTCCACATAAAGGGCATCTTTCCACTCGCTAAGATTAATCTTCTGTCTATTTTTTTATATTTCAAATAATATGTCATGCATTTGATTGTATAGGCCAATAAGAAAAAAATCATCGCTACAAATAAGACTTCAAGCAATATTTCGATCTTTATAATTGGCGAGAGGGCTATCATATATTTGCAATCGCCACCCCCTAACACACCAGAATAAAATAGGGCAAAGCTCATTAATGTAATCAAAAACATATTGATCATACATTCATATGGTGCAATGATTTTTAATTGATAACCAACACCAAACATCAAAATAAACAAGATCAAATTCATAACATTTGGAACTCTTTGGGTATGTAAATCTAAAACGCCAAAAATTACCGTTATGACGAGAATTAGCAATTGCAGATTTAAGTGACTGTTCAAGTAAAAATCACCTCACTTTGCCCAATTTTGATTTGATCGCCTGATTTTAGTTCAAAGTATTGATTGCTCGTGATTCTGCGTCCATTTACCAAGGTGCCATTTAGTGATTGTAAGTCTTTGATATAAAATTTCTGATCGGTATTATGAACCTCTGCATGAATTCTACCCACACCTGTTTCCTCAATCACCAAATCACAGACGCTCGGATTGCGCCCGATGGTCGTTATCTCTTTAATAACGCTGTAAAATTTGCTGTCGCCATCCCCTCGAAGCATTAAAACGGCTGTCGGTGTATGGCTTCGAAGCATTACTGTTTCTTCAGAGTAGTGATTAATTGGCTGGATGGCTTGGCGCATTGAGCTCACTTCTTCCTTCTGATTCATCTGGTTCATTTGCGTAATTGGCTCGCTATGTTTCAGATTTTCTTTTATTAGTTTAACGGATTCTACTTTTGCCTTTTCATTAGTAGTCTTAAACTTCGCGGGAATATCTTTTCGAATTGTTTTTACCTTTTGATAACCCAATAGACTCACCGCTAACACAATCATTCCTAACCCTAATTTTGTATTAAGTGCGACCTTAGTCACTAGAAAAACTCCAAGAACGATAATGACACCAACGCAAGGTATCGCATAGAGTACCAAGTCCGACTTCATAAACTTTTCTATCTGTACGCCTAGCCTTGGCTGCTTCCTAATTTTAAATGTATTTCTGTTTCTAACACCACCTATACCGTCTTCACTGCGATGCAATTCTCTATCCTTCGAATCACTTAATATTTCTTGATCAACGGGAGTCAAAATAGGTTGAGGTTGAGAAGATTCGCACTCATGTGACCACACGTCATTGGACATCAATTCCACTAAAGTGCGAAACACTATTTGCGGCTGCCGTAATTTTAGCAGCAATTGAATAAACAACGGGTGTGTCATCTGCTGGCTGGTTTTTAGATAGGTCTCCATCCACATAACTAAGAGCCCTGAGAGTTCTGTTTTGACTTCAAAAGTGCCTACCGTTAAGGGCAAATAAATCAAATAGATTGTCTCAGAATTGGAATCCATGAAGATGCTATTCTCATTTAATATCAAGTTTTCAGGCATCAGTTGATAGTGCATCAGCTCCTGAATGGTTTCACCCAATGCTTTTATGATCTTTACCAAATTTGAACCTTGACCTCTTTGCAAGACGACTTTAATAGGCACCAGCGTATGGGTTTTGTAAATTAAATACTGTGTGCCTTCCACATACGTGCAGTGAAACGGAACCGCTCTAAGTTTTGGATTCGTCGCTAGCATGCCTACATGAAAATTTTGCATTTGATCATCTGCTCTCATTGCGTAAGTTAAGCAGGTGTCCCCGTTGATGGTTTGTTCTTGTAGCACTTGAACGCCTCCCTAATATTTCACATTATCTAAAGCTGTTTTTGCGTTAAAGCCAACCGTTAAATCAGTAAAGAATTTAACAATTGAACCTTTAAACAAAATCGCAAGCCCTACCAAAATAATAACCAACAACACCAATTCGATTGTGCCCAAACCTGACTCATCCTTCATAAATGCGTTTACTGCGTTTTTCATTTTCATTATCATATTCCTCCAATTCCTCCTAGTAACATGGGTGACATCAACAAGATCATCAAAATTAATAGATGAATCAAACTCGGCAGCATTGACAATAAATCCGCTTGATTCATTTGCTCTATCAAAAAATCATATTTTTCTTCATCAAGCGCAATCAAGTCTTGATTGAGTTGTTCCAGTAGTAACACGTTGCCCGTCTTCTCATACAGAGAAATACGCTGAAGCATTCTGCCTAATGGCTTGTATTTCAGATCTAAATTAAAATTCAAAATGGCTCCTTCCAAGTAGATGCCTGCTCTTAATTCTGCAACAAAATTTTGAGATGGGTTTCCAATCCAATGGTCGTCGTGCAATTCACCAAACCCTTCTATGAGGCTATTATGAGGGTGTGTGCCTCCATGTATGAGCATAATGACTTTGTGCATAATCACAGGCGCATTACAGATCAGGTGCTTCATTCTTTTTTGCGTTTGCTGATTCAATTCATTAAATACTAGGGCGACTTGCCCCACCATCGCAAAGACAAATATAAGTAAACACGCACTTAGACTCTGACTCAGCAAAACCCCTGAAACCAAAGCAATTCCTAAGGCTATGAGGGCTGATTGGAAACTTTTTTTCCAGGACATTACTTGTCCTATTTTTTTAAGATCCACACTAAGCCCCCTCTGACTGAAATTTGCTTTCGTTGAAATAGAACAAATGACACGAGAAGCTGTATAAAATGGTCGCACAAACAAGAAGCAGCATGCCTCTGCTGGTTTCATAAAGCACAGAAAAATAATCTGGCATCATTTCTCGAATGCTGATTATGGCGCCGATTGGCATGAGCATCATAATGTGGAATTCGGACTTCTTTTGGGATAACCGTTGCTGAAATTCTCTTTTATGCTTAAGCAGATCCGATAGAAGATCCGCAAAGTGAATCAGGAGCTGATCAATTGGACTTCCCGTTTTCAAACTGATTAGCATGAGTTCATTAAATTTTTCCATAAGCGCCACTTTTGATAAAGCGGTAATGGGCTTAAAACTGTCTTCGCTAAAAAGTCCGATTTTAACCTCTAGGGCGATTTGATCAAGCGCATTTTTGAGCGAACTTACCAACTTTTTTTCTTTGGACAGTTCAGCAACGACCAGTTCAATGCCGTGTCCGAGCGATAACCCACAACCGATTTGTGCGGCAAGTATTTCGTAAAAAATTTTAATGGCTTCAAGGGTTTCGTTATAAACATCATCAATCAAATGCTTAATTTGCCAATAAAGACTTGGACTCATAATCACAAAGGTGACAGGGTATAAATACCATTTACTCAGCCATGCATAATGGATTATTACCGTCCACAAAAGCCACAACCCAATGACGCAGCAAGTGCGCCAATTTGCAGGCTTGTAAATTTGATAATGGACAACCAATAATTTTAGAATGAGCACCACCCACTTTCTAAAGCATAGAGTTTCTGGGTGCTAATGCCCTGTTCTGTGCTCTTAAGGATTTTTATCACCTCAACAATTTTTCTCAAACCGTCTTCCTGCCGTTCTAAATGAATGACAAATTGGATGCCAGAAGCAATTTGATGCCTAATGGCAGAAAGCGTTGTGAGGCCCGACGCTAGAGCCATGGTTTCAATGCGCTGCAACATGTCTATGGCTGAATTGGCATGTCCAGTTGACATTGACCCCTCGTGCCCCGTATTCATCGCCTGAAGCATGTCGTGTGCTTCTGCACCCCGAATTTCTCCGACGATGATTCTGTCTGGACGCATTCTAAGCGAAGCTTTAATCAGTTCTGTCATGCTGACAATCAACAGGTCATTTTGCTTAATTGTTCTGGTTTCAAGCGACACAAGATTGTTGATCGTGTCTAAACAGAGTTCCGCACTGTCCTCTATGGTGATCACGCGTTCGTGATTTGGTATTTCATGGCACAAACAATTGAGTAGTGTCGTTTTCCCAGAATTGGTAGAGCCGCTGACAAAAATACTTCTTCTCTCTTTCACCAATCCAGTCAAAAAAGTTGTCATGCGCTCATCAAAACAACCAAGTTCTTCTAGGCGATGGAGTTGATTTAGTGTTTTCTTAAATTTCCTGATGGTAATAATGGGGCCATTTAACGCAATAGGTTTCAGAACAATATTAACCCTAGAGCCATCTTTGAGCCTTGCATCGACTATAGGCTCCTTTAAATTGACTGAACGATTCACAGAGGATACTATTTTTTGTATGAGACCACTAAGACGCTCCTCAGAAATATTTAGCGGGAACATCAGATATTCGCTGCCCCTTTCAACAAATAACTTTTGAGTGCCATTAATCATCACTTCAGAAACCTGAGCGTCTTCAAAAAACGGGGTTAAAAAATCCAAATATTTAACCCGGTTAATCAACTCCTTCATCTGAAGCATTTGAATGGCCATCCCCTGAAGGCTCCCATCTTGATCTTTCGACCACTGAATGGCTGCACTTTCAAGATTGTTGTCACTTAGATGTGATTCTCTTAACAAACTGCAAAATTCTTTGTAGTTCTGATCATTGGTCCAAACGCACTGCATGTCACACCCCCTTTACAAACCTAAGCGAACAACCATTTCGTTTACAAGTACCTCATCCTGTCCATTAATTTTTGTCGCTAGGGCAATATGCACCTCCAGTTTAGGATTGATTTGCCCTAGCCATGACTTCATTTGAATTAACCTCGGCAAATAATCGGTTGCTTCACTACTGAGAAGATAGACCATGTCAAAATTTCTTACCATCGATTTAACCACATCTTCTGATAGCAGACCAGTATAGGCGATTTGATGATCAAAACAGTCTGCCTGCTTTGCGTAAGATTGATCAACGAAGGCAGACGTCAGCGTCAACAAATCCATAGGATGCGCTACGGCTGTTATATAGCTAAAGTTACCGCTCGATGATTCTCCGCTTTCATTTGTTTTTAATCCATAAAAATTCATAAGACGTTCACTAAGCGATTTTAAATGATGCTCACTTAAACTTAAATACCGATTGCCTAAAACAGACAGATCAATGCAAATCACTTTTTTCCCACTTTCAAACCCTTTATTGACTAGCGTGTTAAAACACTGTTTAGACCAATCACCTTCTGTTGGGTCAAAAATCCATAACCTTTTTTTCCTTAATTGATCCTCTCCCAGATTCGTTGAATTTATTTGGTAATTTAAAAGCCTCTTTATTTCTTGAATAAACGATTGTGTGCTCTGGTAAATCGAAATTTGCCCTTCTTCAACATTTAGACTCTGTACTAAAAGACCACTTATCAGTGAATTTGCATATGTTATTTCCAAGAAATCTGTTTTCTTGTCATACAAGAGCAAGTCTGGCTGACCAAATTGAGCCATGTATGTTTTCAAATTTTCACTGCGTGTAAAAAACAGAAATTTCAATTCATCTACCGTCATATGAGTGACAGATGCTTTAAAACTTTCTATAAAATCATAATTATTTGATAAAAATGCCACTGCATACATGATTCACCCTCCTTTATAATTTTATATTTACTTTTATTTATTTATATTACATTATTTGTTATTTAAATGCAATATATTCCCTTTTATTTTTGTTTTGTTTGTATTTCATTTATTCTCCTCATTTATTCTTTATACAGGCATAACAAAGTAAATACACTTCGTAGTTCAATAATAAAATTTAATTGGAATACTTCAATTATGTTTGCTATACTAAAATTAAGATTCCACCAGATCTTAAACCAGAACACTTGCGATTTCCTTAGAAACAGAAAAAGCCCTTTGGGCTTTTTTTGTTTCCCCAAAGAGCTTTTCTATAATAGCATTTGCTATACATGCTTATTTTGATGTATTCTTGTTTTTTATTTTTATAAAATATTTTGTATATCTATTTTCAGACAATTGCCAAGATGCAATCCCAAATAGCGTTCCAATGCCAATAAACAAAACAAACATTTTTAAGAAATACCATAATAATTCCTGATTTATTGAAAATTTGTTTGTCAGCATCGTCAATAAAATCAAAATGCTTGTGGTCAGTAAACTCCACGAAAGAGTCCCTTTGATCAAAATATATTTATTTCTACCCATTTCTCGTTCTTTTTCCCATTTTTGAATAGCAATCCATTCTTTCTCTTGAGCAGGCGTTCGTTTTACACTTTCGCCCTCGCTAGCACTGTCTTTCTTAAATTCTTTTTTCTTTGATTTCTTTGCCATTTATAAGCCTCATTTTCATTTTGATTTTAAATTCTAGTGAGTGTTCTTAAAAAATAAAGAGCTTCCCTGAGGTTATTATACTCAAGGAAGCTCTGACATTCAATCTTTTATACTGGGTGAACTTGTTCTTCTTTATTAAGCAAGGTTGAATCGATTTTATATTTTTGCGCTTGTCTGTATTTGAAATACTCAATTGCAGGTTGAGGGAACATGGTGTAAGTAAGAACATCCTCAGGCGCCTCATAATATTCTGCCATTTCAAGCGCCATTTTTTCGAGCATTGGCTCAAGTAAATCTGCTGGTCGGCAAGTCACAACGGGTTCATCGCCTATAATTTTCTGAACGATTTCGTCTTCAATTGGAACTGTAGGTTTGCCATACATTCCTTTTACATAAGCCTTCACTTCATTTGGAACCATTTTATAGCGTTCTCCGGTAATGACGTTAAGAACCGCTTGAGTGCCAATAATTTGGCTTGTAGGGGTTACCAATGGCGGGAAGCCCATATCAGCTCTTACTCTTGGCACTTCTTTTAAAACTTCGCTGTACTTATCTAGTGCGTTTTGCATTTTAAGCTGAGACACCAAATTGGACAACATGCCACCTGGCACTTGGTATACTAATGTATTAATGTCCATTCCAAGCATTTTTGTGTCTAAAAGGCCAGATTTAATGGCTGCTTCTCGGATGGGCTGGAAATATTCCGTGATTGGATTTAATTGTTCAAGCGTAATGCCCGTGTCGTACGGCGTGCCTTGAAGCGTTGCAACCATTGCTTCTGTAGCTGGCTGAGAAGTTCCAAGGGCAAATGGCGAAATGGCTGTGTCAATAATGTCCGCTCCCGCTTCAATCGATTTTAAATACGTCATATCTGCAAGACCGCTCGTGCAGTGTGAGTGTATTTCAACAGGAACATTTATGGTTGCTTTAAGACTCTTAACGAGGTCATATGCGACGTACGGCGTAAGAAGACCTGACATGTCTTTGATACAGATAGAGTCTGCACCCATAGAGACCATATCCGACGCTAAATTTACAAATGTATCAATCGTATGAATTGGGCTGATTGTATATGAAATAGCAGCCTGCGCGTGAGCCCCTTCTTGCTTGGTGACTCTGATAGCTGTTTCTAAATTTCTTAAATCATTAAGCGCATCAAAAATTCGAATAATATCGATGCCGTTGTGCACAGAATGTTTGATAAATTCAGTCACCACATCGTCTGGATAGTTTTTATATCCTAAAAGGTTTTGTCCTCTTAAAAGCATTTGAAGTTTTGTATTTTTGACGTGTTTTCGAATCAATCTCAATCGATCCCATGGGCTCTCACTCATAAATCTGAGAGATGTATCAAATGTCGCGCCGCCCCACATTTCAAGTGCATGATAACCAACCGCGTCCATTTGTTCTAAAATAGGAATCATTTCTTCTGTTTTTAAACGAGTAGCAATTAAAGATTGATGACCATCTCTTAATATTGTTTCCGTTATTTTAATTTTTCCCATTATTTTTTCCCCCATATTGAAAAATATCCTTATACCAAAAGTCTAACATTAGCCCAAATAAGTGTACAGTCGTGAAGAAAAGTGATATTATTAGCTTTGTTTACTTAATTAAGAATAAGCGATATATAACCTTATATGCTGAGGAGGATTCCGATGGATAGCACCGATATTAAAATTCTCGAGATTTTGCAACAAACCGGAAGAATTTCTATGAAAGAACTTGGTAAAATGGTATCTTTGTCACCCCCTGCAGTTTCAGAGCGCGTTAAGAGACTTGAAGACAATGGTGTAATCAAAGGTTATATCGCTGTCGTTGACCCCAGAAAATTAGGAAAAAAAGTCTACGCTATTATAAACGTGGCTATGAAAGTCAGTAATCACAAAGCTTTCCTTAAAATGGCCGGAGAAGATAACGCCATTGTTGAGTGTCATCATTTAACAGGCGAAGATTGTATGACGATTAAAGTTTTAGTTGACGACACTTTAGAACTTGAACGCTTACTTGACCGGATTCAACAAGTTGGCAATACCAAGACAACCATCATTTTATCATCTCCATTAGAATTTAAGCCTATTTTGCCTTAATCACAAAATATTCTGTGACATTATTATTATTGGACTTTCGATAAAAGCACCTCATTAAAATAAGCC
>JAYVIR010000077.1:0-2337 GCA_043770095.1 Eubacteriales bacterium | reverse complement strand
CTCCACTGGATAGTCATGGCTGTAGACCTGATGGCTACAGACCTCCTACAAAGAAGGTTAAAAAGAAAGATAAATTCTTTCCTGCTGTTAAGAAATAAGTTGACGAAGAGATTCGGTGAGATATAATAACTTTAGCTAAAGGCTGTTTTCTGCAATAACCTACAAAATTATGGAACGTTTTAAATTGAATAGAAATATTTAATACAACGTCTCTACAACAAGTAAATAACAGCCTGCGCCCACAAACCCACTAGAAATAGTGGGTTTCTTATTTATCGGCAATAAGGAGCAGTCATGGAAAATGTAACAAGACAAGGTGTATCGTTCTCTGCAAAGTTCTCACACAGGGCAACCATTGACCCAATTGAAGGAGTTGTAAACAGCGGCTCGTTTAATGCCTCTCTCCATGTAGAACTATCTGACAGGAATTGGAGAGCATTAAGGACATTT
The DNA here is from genome assembly GCA_043770095.1 of Eubacteriales bacterium. Lineage (GTDB taxonomy): Bacteria > Bacillota > Clostridia > Peptostreptococcales > Acidaminobacteraceae > JBGSUZ01. Next base: position 1,887 of record JAYVIR010000077.1, on the reverse strand, counting down.
GGAAGAAACTTTATAATTAACCTAGCTAATCTCTCTCAAAATGTGGCAAGAAATTTAAAAAAAATAAATCGTTGACAATGTATCGCGTCACGATATAATAACTATGATTCTAAAGGTTGTTTGCCGCAACAAACCAACACTCATAATGTTAAAACCAACAACCTGTGAATCATAAACCTTACAAGCCTCGTGCTTGTGGGGAGCTTATGATGAGCAGGCTAGAGCAATCTAGTCTGCTTTTTAATTTAAGGAGAGAGCCATGGACATTTGTTTAATTTGCGGCGGCAATAAATGCGCTCCAAAAGAACGGGCAATCGCTGAACAAATGCTTAAAAACGCTGGTGGTTATTATCGCGAAGAAGTTAAAGCAACATCCAGCACGATTTATATGAATAATGGGAAAAAGATTGAATTGCGTGGCACTTGTGAAAACTGCGACTGCCTTGCAATAACTAAATTCTTAAAGGAAAATAACCAATGAGCAAAGTAATTACTGAATCAGGCGCACATTACACAACTACTGGCAGCGGGCTGCTTGACTTCTTTTCTACTGCTGGTTCCTTACTGAAGGGCGGCACTTTGCCACTTTTTAAAGAAGCATGGAAAACTGACAAGAAAAAAGCAATGCAGCTTCTTTTCTGGCTGCGTGATTGCCGTGGTGGTTCTGGAAATCGCTCTGGTTTCAAAGAATGCCTTGCTGACCTTACCAAGGAAGCACCAGAATGGGTAGAAGCCAACATGGACATCGTTCCATCTATTGGTCGATGGGACGACCTTACAAGTCTTGTCGGCACTCCACTTGAAGATAAAGCAATGGGAGCATGGGCTAACGCGATTGCTGAGGGTGACGGTTTAGCCAGCAAGTGGGCACCAAGAGCTACCAACAAAACTAAGAAGCCAATCTTTGATGCTTTGCGCAAGAAATTGAAGCTTTCTCCAAAAGACTTCAGACAACTGCTTGCCAAAAACACCAAAGTCGTTGAGAACAGCATGTGCCAGCAAAAACTTGATGAAGTTAACTACTCTCACGTGCCTTCTGTTGCTATGAGCAGATACCGCAAGTCGTTCTCCAAAAAAGATGGCGAACGCTTCAAGACATGGCTCGCTGATGTTAAAAAGTCACAAGCAAATGGCGATGGCAAAGTAAAAATGAACGCTTCTGTTCTCTTCCCACATGACATTCTACGGAGTATGTGGGAGGAATTTAATAACTATACCACAAGGCTGCCCGACAACTCGTGGACTTCTGACTTTGCTGACACAGCATTCGCGGCTTTACCTGATTTTATCGATAACAAAGACAAAAGAATCCTGACGGTTGTTGATTGTAGTGGCTCTATGGACATGGCTACAGTTTCTGGCAGCGTTACAGCTCTTGATGTCGCTCAAAGTCTTGGGCTTTATTGTTCTGCAAGAATTGCTGAGAACAACCCATTTCACAAGCTCCTTATTCCCTTCTCAAGCACTGCGAAGTTCTTTTCATGGCAGGGATTGCCTTTCAGCAACGCTGCTGTTAAGCTGCGGCAACAAAATGAAGCCGTATCCACCAATATTCAGGCAGTATTGCAGCTCATTCTTGACATGGCACAAAGGTACAACATGAAGAATGAAGATATGCCAACATCGCTGCTGATTCTTACTGACATGAACTTCAATCAAGGCGTAAAGTGCGGTGAAGACACTGAATTTGAAGCTTATGCCAAAAAGTTTGCACAAGCTGGCTATGACTTCCCTGCTGTTATCTATTGGAACCTTAATAGCCATGGCAACACAAGGATGCAGGCTGTTGCAGGCACCAAGAATGCAACTATGGTTAGCGGCTTCTCGGCTCACATTTTTAAAACTGTTCTTACCAAGGGCAACGTTACTCCTGAAGATGTTATGGAA
>JAYVIR010000076.1:0-43464 GCA_043770095.1 Eubacteriales bacterium | reverse complement strand
GTGAAGAAATATGTGAAACTGTAATGACCTGCGAAGGCGTTATGGGATGTCATAAAGTAAGAAGCAGGGGTCGTCAAGACGATATTCACATTGACCTTCACGCACTCACACATCCGGAAATGAGCGTTGCTGAGGCACATGTCCTTGATCACGCTATTGAAAAAGCGTTGAAGGCAAAATACGGAGATCAGGTCTCTGTGATTGTGCATATTGAACCATTTGTCGATCACGAGTCAACTGTTAAATAATTAAGCTGAACATAGTTCATGCCATAAAACAATTAGTTTTTAAGTTATTGAACTATGCTTTTTTTATATAATATATATATGCTGATAAACTTGTATACCAAAAACAATATCGTTATAATAAGAGTTGATGTCACTTACATCATTAAAAGAGGAGGACAAAAAATGTATAACAAAAGCGTAGAAGATGCCTATAAGGCACTTAATACAAGTAAAGAAGGTCTAAGCGCCCTAGAAATTGAAAAAAGATTGAATGAATTTGGAAAAAATGAATTGACTGAAGGGGATAAAGTTACTTTGCTTCAGAAGTTTTTTAACCAATTTAAGGACTTAATGATCATTATTTTGATCGTGGCTTCCGTTATTTCGGGACTTGTTGGCGAACTTAGTGACACATTCATTATTTTGGCGGTTGTTCTGCTAAATGCGGTTATCGGGGTTTTGCAAGAAGCGAAAGCTGAGAAAGCACTTGAGGCACTAAAGAAAATGTCGCTTCCGTTTGCAAAAGTAAAAAGAGACGGCGTGGTAAATTCTATTAAAAGTGAAGAAATTGTACCGGGTGATATTGTCATATTGGATGCAGGTGATTTTGTGCCAGCCGATATGAGATTAACAGAAGTTTCAAGTCTTAAAATTGAAGAATCTGCGCTTACGGGCGAGTCAGTTCCAACTGAAAAAAGTAATGCCATTATTACAGAAGATAATATCGTACTTAATGATATGAAAAATATGGCGTTTTCAGGGAGTTATGTTGTTTATGGTCGTGGAGAAGGCGTCGTTGTTTCAACTGGTATGAAAACAGAGGTTGGTAAAATAGCGACTTTGATTCAGTCTGTAGAAGACGAAGAAACACCTCTTCAAAAGAATATTGCAAAGACAAGCAAAATCATTACCATCGGCATATTGATTATTGCAGTCATTACGTTTTTAGCGGGTTTGCTAAGAGGTAATGAAGTTGTAGATATGTTTATGATGGCGATTAGTTTATCGGTAGCGGCTATTCCTGAAGGATTGCCGGCTATTATTACCATTGTGCTTGCAATTGGCGTTCAGAAAATGGCAAAAGAAAATGCGATTATTCGAAAGCTTTCAGCGGTAGAAACTTTAGGGTGCACAGAAATTATCTGTACGGATAAGACTGGGACGCTTACTCAAAATAAAATGACGGTTAGAGAAATCTTTACAGAAGGCGTATTTAAAGAAAAAGAGGCGCTTAGCAAAGAATTTGTAGCTTATATGGTCTTGTGTAACGATACAAGATTTTCAGTGGATGCAGGACAGCCTGTGTCTATTGGCGATCCAACAGAAAATGCGTTGGTTAATTACGGTTTCTATCTTGGACACGATAAAAATGAGCTAGAAGTTAAGCACCCTCGAGTCTTTGATTTGCCATTTGACAGTGAACGCAAAATGATGAGTGTTGTCAATGTATTTGATGGCAAACAGATTGCCATTACAAAAGGTGCCCCTGATGTACTCATACAATTTTGTACCCATATTTATAAAAATGGAGAAGTGCTTGCACTACAAGAAAGTGACCATGTAGAGCTCAAAGCAGCCAATAAAAAACTTGCCGAGCAGGCGCTTAGAGTGCTTGCACTTGCCTACAAGCCGATTTCAGGTGAAGCAGAATATGACACAATAGAACAGAACTTAATTTTTATGGGCTTAGTGGGCATGATTGACCCACCAAGAGAAGAAGTAAAAGGTGCTGTGGCAAATTGCTATAAAGCAGGCATTAGAACCATTATGATCACAGGTGACCATCAAGATACGGCTTTTGCAATTGCAAAAGAATTAGGGATAACTCAAGATCCAGAAACCGTTTTGACAGGTAGTGCGCTTAATTTAATTCCGGATGATGTTTTTGAAGATACGGTGGACAAGTACGCCGTTTATGCTAGGGTGTCACCAGAACATAAACTTAAAATCGTAAAAGCTTGGAAGAAAAAGGGTAAAATTGTGGCAATGACTGGGGATGGTGTGAATGATGCACCAGCTTTAAAGGTTTCAGACATTGGCATAGGCATGGGCATTACGGGAACGGATGTGACTAAAAGTGTTTCCAACATGATTCTTGCGGATGATAATTTTGCGACCATTGTAGTGGCGGTTGAAGAAGGCAGACACATTTATGGCAATATTACCAAAGCCATTCAGTTTCTACTCTCATGTAACCTTGGAGAAGTTCTCGTGGTCTTCATTGCAACCATGTGTGGTTGGACAGCGCTATTCCCAGTACAGCTTCTTTGGATCAATTTAGTGACAGACACCTTGCCTGCACTTGCTCTGGGTGTAGATAAAACGAAAGTCTCTGTTATGAAGGAAAAACCAAGATTGTCTTCTGATTCCATTTTTTCTAATGGCGTAGGTTTTAGCATCGTTTATCAGGGTATTTTAGAAGGTGCTCTAACCTTAGGCGCATTCATTTATGCCTTGAATACGTATGGGCAAGAGGTCGCAATTACGGTTGCCTTTATGTCATTGGCATTGGTTCAGCTTGCACATTCAATGAACGTGCGTTCTAACTCAGAATCAATTTTTAAATTAGGCATTACGGCTAATAAAAGTTTGATAGCGGCTATTTTAATTTCCGTGACATTGCAAATATCAACCGTTCTTATTACACCGCTCAATAAAGTCTTTAAAATTGTGCCTTTAAATGGAGAACAATGGCTGTTGGTAGCGAGTGTAGCATTCGGCATGATTGCCATTGTAGAAGTTGTCAAAATATTCATTCGAAAATTTAGTCGTTAAAGGTGAATTGTACTAAAATGAGTACATTGAGCGTTATTACGTCACTATGCAAACTCAATGTAAATTCTATGTTAAATTCATTAAAAAACTATTCTCTAATGACTATAATCCTGTTAAGCTATAAAAGTTAAATGTATATTAATTTTGGGTTAACTCACTTATGTAAATTCAGGAGGCTTAACATGTTTCGATCTAGAGAAAAGGATAAACTGTTTATTCTTTTATTGGAATTATCAGAGTTGCTTAAGACGGGCAGCGAAGACATTAAATCTTTAAAAAATGACGGAAAAGAAAATTTAAATACAATCTGGAAAAAGACAGAAAAAGACAAAGAAAATGCACAAATTATTTTAAATACAATCATGAAAGAACTCGACATGAGTTTGATTACGCCTATTGAGAGAGAAGATATTCTGCATTTGGGTGAAAGACTTGTGAGTGCAATTGCTTCGCTCGAAGCCTGCGCGGCACGTTTTGACCTTTATGAAATGAGTACTTTGACAGAAGAGATGATTCATTTCTTAGAAATGATCAGCGAATCTGCTGTTCTTATTCACGACAGCACAAAGAAACTCACAGAAAAGAAATTTTCTGACATGAACCCTGGTATTCAACAAATTTATGGCAAAGTAGAAGCCTATCATCAATTAGAACGTAAAGCAGTTAAAAATTTGTTTGTCACCTATGAACAAGATCCAATCACTATCATTAAATACAAAGAACTTTACGACTTTATTAGCAGAGTCGCAATCAAGCAAGAGAAGGTAGCGAAAGTCCTCGGTACCATTATTATGAAAAACGCTTAGGAGACGACTATGTTATCAACTTGGATCATCATTATATTAACGGTCGTTTTGGCCTTGGCTTTTGATTTTATCAATGGCTTCCACGATACAGCAAACGCAATTGCGACAGCTGTATCCACACGAGCACTGAAACTAAAACATGCGATTGTAATCGCATCCATAATGAACTTTTTGGGTGCAATACTTTTCACAGGTGTTGCAAAAACAATTGCAAAAGACATAGTTGACGTGTACTCAATACCAAATGCAGGCCTTGTTATTTTAGCGGCATTATTGTCAGCTATTTTTTGGAATCTGCTTACGTGGTACTACGGCATTCCGAGTTCTTCTTCCCATACGCTGATAGGCTCCATTGTTGGTGCAGCAGTTATGGCAGTAGGGACAGATGTTATTAGAATGAAGGGTTTCATAAAAATTCTTCAAGCGCTTGTGACATCTCCTATTTTGGCTTTTGTCATTGGTTATTTAATGCTTCAGCTTATGAAAATACTATTAAAACGTGCACCACTTTATAAAACAAACAACGGTCTTAGAAAATTCCAAATTTTCACAGTTTGTTTGCAAGCATTTTCTCATGGTACCAACGATGCGCAAAAGTCTATGGGTATAATCACAATGGCTTTGGTTGCTGCTGGCTTCCAGACACAGACAGATATTCCGTTTTGGGTACAGGCGTCTTGTGCGCTCGCAATGGCACTGGGTACAGCGACTGGCGGTTGGAGAATCATCAAAACTGTTGGCACGCAAATTGTTAAAATTAGACCAGTGACAGGCGTTGCAGCGGATCTTTCTTCTGCACTCATTATATTCGGAGCGACTCATTTTGGGCTCCCAGTTTCAACGACACACGTTATTGCATCTTCTATTATGGGTGTAGGAACGGCATACCGCCCTAAAGCAGTTAAGTGGAATACAGGTAGAAAAATGTTGGTTGCCTGGGTGATTACAATGCCAATTTCTGCAGTCATTGGCGCAGGTATTTACGCAGTGATGAACTTTATTGTTTAGGGGTTAGATTTTATAAGTTATAAAATGACAGTAGCAAATTTAACAGCACTCATATAAATTGTAGTGGATTCATAAAACCTTTTCGGTTTTCTGGATCCATTATTTTTTTTTTGAAATAACACTTTACAACAGAACAATGTTTTGTTACACTAACTTCAAGAGGTGATCATGATGAGCGAAATAGAAATATCAAAGAAAGAATTGTTGGAATTAACCCAAATCACCTATGGGCAGTTATACCGATGGAAGCGTAAACAATTGATTCCAGAAGAATGGTTTGTTAAAAAATCCAGTTTTACAGGGCAGGAAACCTATTTTCCCAGAGAAAAGATTTTAGAGCGCATTGATAAAATATTGAATTTAAAAGACGATTTTTCTTTAGATGAATTAGCCGATACATTTTCTGCAGTGCCAAAGGATTTAGAAATTTTTTTACACCAACTCATCAGCCATCAATTGGTTTCTGAGAGGGTAATTGAAAACTACAAATTAATGTTTACAGAACCACTTTCCTTTGCAGATGTTCTTGGACTCATGGTCTGCGAGGAACAACTTGAGCTAGGGCTAATTAACTTGGAAGAAGGCAAGGAACTCATTCAATTTTTAAAAAGGGAGACGGAAAGTTTGCCTGAAAAGGCTTTTGAGCTTAAGTATTTTCGTAAGCACGGCGTTGGATTTTGGGTACTCATTGAAAGCGGCCAACACATTGTGTTTGATGAAGGTGCTCGTAGAATCATAAACCTGTCGGTTCAAAAATATATGGAGAAAATTAAGACTTTGCTGTAAGAAAATCAAAGTATTTTGTTGCCCAAACTTTAATTTAGCGTCTAAATAACGGAAAGAGAGGTATAACGTATGGATCAGACCAATTCAAAACCATCCATCAAAATATCAGGATCAGGATCAGCTGGCGGTGGTGACTTCGATCAAATTAAAATCAGCGGCAGTGGCAAAATTACAGGGGATTGCTCTTGCTCAGTTCTAAAAATCAGCGGAAGTGCAACGATTGAAGGCACGCTATCGGCAGAAGAAGCCATTGTCAGCGGCTCTGCTAAATTTCAAAGTGATTTAAAAGCAGAGTATCTTAAAATCAGCGGCAGTGCTAAAGTGCAAGGCAATGTGGTTGCTAAAGAACTTAAGGTTAGCGGCAGTTTCACAGCTGAGCAGGGACTTTCGGGTGAACATATGGAAACCACAGGTTCTTTAAAAGTGAGCAATGATTGTAACGCAGAAGAATTTATCCTCAGAGGACAGTGCAGAATAGGAGGGCTTCTTAATGCAGGTGACATTGACATTCAACTTGAAGGCAGAAGTGAAATCAAAACAATCGGCGCAGAGTGTATCAAAGTCACTATGGGACGGTATGGGAGTTTTATTAATGATTTGATTAATATGTTCAGCGACCAAAATGGAAAATTAATTTGCGAATCGATTGAAGGCGATGATATTTTCCTTGAAAATACAATTTGTGATGTGGTTCGAGGTGGTAAAATTGTCATCGGAAAGGGTTGTCAAATCAAACTAGTAGAATACAGCCAAACCTTAGAAGTGGATAAAGAGGCGAAGGTGGATACACAGGTTAAGTCTATTTAACTACATTCAAACAAAAGCAGGCTTAAAAAACAGCCTGCCAAATAAGTTTAATAATGAGTAGTAGCGCGATGGTGATGAAGATTGGCTTTATCACTTTCGCGCCATTTTTTATGGCAATGTGCGTTCCGACGTAGGCACCGAAAATCATAGAAATGGCCATTGGGATGCCAATGAGATACATAATTTTCCCGCTAAGTGCAAATAGAATCAAAGAGACAACGTTGCTGACGAAATTGAGCATCTTTCCATTGCCAGCAGCAACTGTGAAGTCAAATCCAAAAACGCTGATGAAAAGAAAAATGAGAAAAGAACCGGTTCCAGGACCGAAGAAACCGTCATAGAAGCCCAGACCAAAGGCAAATAACATGCCGTAAACTATTTTTGCTTTGCTCAGACCCTTAAAACGGTCGGAGGTACCAAAATCTTTCTTGATAATGGTGTAAATGGCCACGACGAAGATCATTATGACAATGAATACATTCAGAAAACCTTCATCTAGCCGAAGTGCGGTATAAACGCCAAGTGCAGCGCCTACAATAGTGCAGGGGATTTGATATTTGACCAGCGGAAAGTGAATTTTTCCAGAACGTGCGAATTTGATTGAACTGGTAAGCGAAGCACAGGTACTGGCAAATTTATTGGTGCCAAGTGCCAAATGCGGTGGAACACCAATTGCAATGAGTGCCGGCAAGCTGATAATGCCACCGCCACCAGCAATGGAATCTACAGCTGCAGCGATAAATCCGGCTATACATATAAAAATGAGTGCAGTTAAAGTCATGGTCATCTCCTTTGGCTTAACAAGTGGAAAATGCTGAGTCTGACTAAAGTCTATATAAATAGGGATAAAATTTCAACTAATATTGCATTATTTTTAGGCTAAAGCAGATTTAGGGGTATAATTAGTATGAGGTGGTTTTTATGGATACAATGAAAAGACTTACAAAAGCCTATGAATCAGCCTTTTGTATGCCGTTTAACAGCAAGAGCAAGTTTATATTTTTTAGCGATGTCCACCGTGGAGACAATAGCTTTTCAGACGAATTTGCGCACAATCAAAATACTTATCTCCACGCTTTAAGTTATTATTTTCGTCAAGGATTTACTTATATAGAGGTCGGTGATGGAGATGAACTTTGGGAGCATAGCGACTTTAAGCACGTCCGCAGCGCTCATGATGATGTTTATCTAATGCTTAGAGAATTTCATGATTTAAATCGATTTTACCCTCTTTATGGCAATCACAATATGGAATTTAAAGATCCTGAATATGTAAAAAGTAGCTTAGACAGCTATTATGATGAATATTTAGAAGAGACAAATTCTCTCTTTAGCGAGATTGTTTTTCACGAAGCCATTCGCTTGCAGCACGAAGAGCATCAAAAAGAGATTTTTGTCGTTCATGGCCATCAAGGCGATTTTATAAATGATCAAGCATGGAAATTTACTAAATTTATCAATCGACATCTATGGCATTATTTTCACGTGGTTGGCTTTACAAACCCAGCGAGTCCTTCGAAAAACTTGCAAAAACGTCATAAAATTGAGAAAAATTATACCAAGTGGATTAGGGAACATCAAAAAATGTTGATTGTAGGACATACCCATCGACCTAAATTTCCAAGATCGGGCGAAGAACCCTATTTTAACACAGGCGCGTGCGTATATCCAAGAAATATTACTGGGATTGAAATAGAAGATGATTCAATTAGTTTGATTGATTGGCGCTTAAGACCAGATGAAGACGGGCGACTTTGCATCATTCGTAAAGTTGTGAAGGGTCCCGAGCCGCTCAGCGACCATTGGCGATAATCCGTTGACAAGACGATAAAAGTGATTTATTATATATTAGTACACGAATGTTTCGTATGCGAAACATTCGCACACGAAACATTTGAACATATATACTCTTTGTTCAAATGTTTTAGTTTTTGATTGAAGAATAAGGTGGTGACGCATTAATGGAATCGTTAAACAGAAGTTTTGAAGTGCTTAAGTTGATTAAGCGCGTTTCACAAGGCATCAAACAAGAAATTCATAAGCAATTTGGCGAAATGAACTTGACGGCGCCTCAAGGCATGTTGATAGGGACGCTTGCTAAAAATGGACCGATGAAAGTGAAAGACCTAAGTGAGATGATGTGTCTTTCCAATAGCACTGTTTCAGGCATTATTGACAGATTAGAGAAAAGCGGACATGTTGAGCGCGTGAGAAGTGAAGAGGATCGCAGGGTTGTAATGATAGATGTGACACCTAAAACCAGAGAATGCACAGGCAATCGATTTAAAGGCATGGATTCGCTGATGACTCAAATCATTGACTATTCTATTGACGATGAAGTCGAAGAAATTATCAAAGGTTTAGCGGCTCTTGATCGTGTTATTACCAGATATAAAGGAGTTGAAGAAAAAGGATGATGAAATTAATCAAGCATTTAAAACCATTTGCCACTGCCATATTGATTTCGATTGCACTCTTATATGGACAAGCGATGGCAGATTTGGCACTTCCAGATTATATGTCGAACATCGTTAATATTGGCATTCAGCAAGCTGGGGTGGATCATGCCCTTCCAATCGTTATGAAAGAAAGCGATGCCAATCATTTGAAGATTTTCTTGTCATCGACGGATAAGAAGCTGGTGTTTGACCAATATGACTTTATGAGCACGAAAGATCCTAAATACAAGGATTATTCAAGCGTGTATACCAAGCTTGCCACTTCGCCAATATATGTCTTAAAGAATATTGACAAAGAAACTAAGAAACAGCTCGACCCAATCGTCGCCAAAGCACTTTTATCGGTTTCGGGCGTGAATAAAATGATTGCAGATGCAAAAGGTGGTCCCATTAAATTTGGAGAAAAAAGCATTCCTGCCGGAACGGATCTTTTTGCTCTTTTAGAGAGACTGCCAGAAGAACAAAAAAAGGAATCCATGACAAGTGCAACGAAACGTTTTGAAGACATGGGAGAAACCGTGGTCGTTCAAGCGGGTGCGAAGTCGTTAAAACCATTCTATGAAAGCCTTGGCGCTGACATGGAAAAAATTCAACGAAATTATATTTTATATATGGGTGCCATCATGCTCATCATCACGCTGCTTGGTGCTGTAGCCTCTATTGCGGTTGGCTACATCAGTGCCAAAGTGGCTGCTGGACTCGGAAAAAACCTTAGAAAAGAAGTCTTTGAAAAAGTAGGTCAATTTTCAAATATCGAGTTGGATCAATTTTCTACATCGTCTCTCATTACCCGTAGCACAAACGATGTCAATCAAATTCAAAACTTGACTGTAATGATGATTCGTATGGTATTCTATGCCCCAATCATTGGTATTGGCGGTGTTATCAGAGTTATGGACAAAAGCGCGCACATGTCGTGGATTATCGGCGTGGCAGTCGCACTGCTTATGATTGTCATAGGCATCGTGTTCTCCATCGCGCTGCCGAAGTTTAAAATGATTCAAAAGCTCATTGACAAACTCAACCTTGTGACACGAGAAAACTTGTCGGGCATGATGGTTATTAGAGCGTTCAACACACAGGCGTTTGAAGAAAAACGTTTTGACAAAGCCAATACGGACTTGACGGATACGAACCTGTTTGTCAACCGCGTTATGACCTTTATGTTCCCGATGATGATGCTGATTATGAACGGCACATCCCTTATGATTGTTTGGGTCGGCTCGCATCAAATTGCAGAGTCAACCATGCAAGTCGGCGATATGATGGCCTTTATGCAGTACGCCATGCAGATTATTATGGCCTTCTTAATGCTTTCAATGATGTTTATTCTCATTCCAAGAGCCTCTGTTTCAGCACAGCGTATTGCTGAAGTGCTTGAAACGGATATTAGCATAGAAGACCCAGAGTCACCGAAAACACTTCCAAGCGATGCTAAAGGCGTGATTGAATTCAAAAATGCCTCTTTCAGATACCCAGGCGCTGAGGAAGACATGATCAAAGCGCTTTCATTCAAAGCCGAACCGGGAAAAATGACAGCTATTATTGGTTCGACAGGTTCAGGAAAAACGACCATGATCAACCTCATACCAAGGTTCTACGATGTGACCGGTGGGCAAGTTCTAATGGATGGCATAGATGTCAGAGAACTCACACAGCACGAACTAAGAGCACAAGTCGGCTACATTCCACAAAAGGCATTTTTATTTAGCGGTACCATTGAAAGCAACTTGAAATTTGCTAAAGAAGACGCCACACAGGCGGATATGGAACTTGCTTCAGAAATTGCTCAAGCGATGGAATTCATAAGCGAAAAACCAGATGGGTTTGCAACAGAAATTTCTCAGGGCGGTTCAAATGTTTCTGGTGGACAAAAACAACGTATTTCAATCGCCAGAGCACTTGTGAAAAAACCGAAAGTCTATATTTTTGATGACAGCTTCTCTTCACTGGACTTTAAAACAGATTCTTCTCTTCGAAGAGCACTCAGAGATAAAACGGGCGAAAGCACGTTGCTAATCGTGGCTCAAAGAATTTCGACCATAAAAAATGCAGATCAAATTATTGTCTTAGAAGATGGGAGAATGGTTGGTTTAGGAACACACCAAGAGCTCATGCAGACTTGTGAAACCTATCAAGAAATTGCTTTATCACAATTGTCGAAGGAGGAACTCTCATGAGTGAAGAACAAGAACAACGCGAAATAGAAAACGCAAGACTCAAACGTGAAATGGCCGAGAAGCGTCAAGGCATGCGAGGACCAGGCGGCATGATGATGGGTGGAGGCGGCAAAGCGAAAGATTTTAAAGGCACTATGAGAAAACTTCTCGCTTATCTAAAGCCTTTTAGGATTACCTTTATCGTTGTGATTATATTTGCCATCCTCAGTGCTGGGTTTGGTATTTATGGCCCTAAATTATTAGGTAAGGCAACTACGAAAGTATTTGAAGGTGTTTTAGGAAAGATTGCTGGAACAGCTGATGGCGTTGATTTTGGATACGTCGCAGGCATTATGATTACCTTGATCATCCTTTACGGACTCAGCGCTCTATTTGCCTATATTCAAGGCTACTTAATGTCTGGCGTTTCAATGAAAGTCAGCTATAAAATGCGTAAAAACATCTCTGAGAAAATCAACCGTATGCCACTTAAATATTTTGATGGCACCAATCACGGTGAAGTGCTCTCTCGGGTTACGAATGACGTAGACACGGTCAGCCAGACGCTCAACCAGAGTATGTCTCAAATCATCACATCGGCTACGACGGTAATCGGCGTACTTGCGATGATGTTTAGCATCAGTTGGATGATGACTTTAGTCGCACTCATTATTATCCCTGTTTCGATGGGACTTGTCATGATGATCGTCAAACAATCTCAGAAATATTTCAAAGAACAGCAAAAATATCTTGGCAATGTGAATGGCCATATTGAAGAAATGTTCAGCGGACATGTAGTCGTAAAAGCCTTTAACGGCGAAGCCAAAAGTGCTGAAAAATTTGATGACCTCAATGAAAAACTATATGGGGTGGCATGGAAAGCACAGTTTCTTTCGGGGCTGATGATGCCTGTTATGAACATTGTCAGCAATATGGGCTATGTAGCGGTTTGCGTTCTTGGCGCTGCGCTAGCAGCCAAACAAACCATTGAAGTGGGTGATATTCAAGCGTTTATTCAATACGTGAGAAACTTCACACAACCCCTTAGCCAACTTGCGAATATTTCAAATGTACTTCAGCAAACCACTGCTGCCGCAGAGAGAGTCTTCGAATTCTTAGAAGAGGCAGAAGAAGTGGCTGAAAACGAAAATGCTGTGGTTAAAGCAACTGTCGAAGGCGCCGTGAGCTTTAGAAATGTCCATTTTGGCTACAAACCAGAGCAAATCATTGTCAATGATTTTTCGGCGTACATTAAACCAGGTCAGAAAGTTGCCATTGTTGGACCAACCGGCGCAGGTAAAACCACTATGGTAAAACTTCTCATGCGTTTCTATGACATCAATTCAGGCGAAATTTTAGTCGATGGCACGGATGTTAGAGATTATACGCGTCAGAACCTTCGAGATCACTTTGGCATGGTGCTTCAAGATACTTGGCTGTATAACGACAGCATTATGGAAAACATCCGCTACGGCAGATTAGATGCGACTGATGAAGAAGTTATCGCAGCGGCTAAAGCAGCTCACGTAGACACCTTTGTCCATATGCTTCCAAAAGGCTACCAAATGGAACTCAATGAAGAAGCCTCTAACGTGTCACAAGGACAAAAACAGCTCATTACAATCGCAAGAGCGATACTTTCGAATCCTAAAATTCTCATTCTAGACGAAGCGACTAGCTCGGTGGACACGAGAACGGAAGTCCAAATTCAAAAGGCGATGAACACTTTGATGTCTAATCGAACCAGTTTCATTATTGCGCATCGACTATCTACAATACGTGATGCAGACCTTATTTTGGTAATGGATCATGGAGATATTGTGGAACAAGGCTCGCATCAGGAGCTGCTTGAAAGAGGTGGAGCCTATGCAAAACTTTACAATAGTCAATTTGATGTAGAGGATGTGGCAGTATAAAAAGCTTGCATTATTAAAAAAAGTCTTGTAAGATGAAACTGAAAATTGAATAGATCTTCAGGGCAGGGTGAAACTCCCTACCGGCGGTATAGCCCGCGAGCCGAAAGGCAGATTAGGTTTAATTCCTAAGCCGACAGTAAAGTCTGGATGAAAGAAGATGATGATTCGTTTATGAAAACGCTGTTTTTGTAAACGTCATGTGGTTTGTTTTGCTCTGAAATAATTAATTTATTTCAGAGCTTTTTTTGTATTCAAACGTGATGGCTCTATGAATCGATGTATTTTTGACCCCTGAGGAGTAACATGCTCAGGGGTTTTTGTTATGGTTAAATTGATTATTTGAGTCGCATTAATACAGTTTCCTGTTAGGAGGGGTTTGGATTGGAAAAAGACATTGACTGGATGAATCGGGCACTCGAACTTGCCAAGGGCGGACGAGGCAAGGTCAGTCCGAATCCAATGGTCGGCGCGGTGATTGTAAAAAATGGAAAATGCATTGGCGAAGGGTATCATAAACTTTACGGCGGTGCACATGCAGAAATTTGTGCATTAGAGTCCTGCAAAGAAGACCCGAAAGGGGCTACGATTTATGTCACGCTCGAACCTTGTTGCCACTTTGGGAAAACGCCTCCTTGTACACAGGCTATTATCCAAGCAGGCATCAAGCGTGTTGTCGTTGGCGCACGCGACCCCAATCCACTTGTTAGCGGAAAAGGGATAGAGCAGTTAAGAACGGCAGGTCTTATCGTGGCTGTAGGCATTTTGGAAGAGGATTGCATAAAACTTAACGATGTTTTTTTTCACTACATCCAGACCAAGACACCCTACGTTATTTTAAAAGCAGCCATGAGCCTAGACGGTAAAATTGCGACTAAAACGGGAGAGTCCAAGTGGATTACGGGTGAACTTGCAAGGGAACACGGGCACAGCGTTAGGGGCAATGTTAAGGCGATTATGGTGGGTATAGGGACGGTTCTCGCAGATGATCCCATGCTGACTTGCCGAGTTGGCGAGAATACTACTGATAACCCAATACGTATTGTTATAGACAAATATTTACAAATCTCACTGGATTCAAAATTGGTAAAAACAGCAACTAAAACGCCACTTTGGGTGGTGTGCGCAGAAACTGAGCCTAGTTTCAACTTAAATGGAAATGCCCAAACAGACATCGATAATAAATGTAAAGAAGCATTTTTAGAAGCGAATGGCGTCATATTGCTCAGGCGTCCTCTTCAAGCGGATGGGCAAATTGACCTCAAAGACCTCATGCACATACTGGCAGATCGGCAAATTGACAGCCTTCTGATAGAGGGTGGCGGCAGTCTCAACGATTCGGCGCTAGCGGCGGACATTGTATGCGAAGTCAATTTTTACATCGCTCCGATAATCATTGGCGGTGAAACTGCTAAAAATGGCATTTCCGGAAGAGGGCGTGAGACATTAGCTTTGGCGTCAAGGTTGAAAGCATTAAAAATGCAGCCTCTAGGCGATGATTGGCTGATTACGGCAAAGGTGGTGAAAAAGTGTTCACAGGCATAGTAGAAGAGATTGGCGTTGTTCAGAGACTCGAAAAAAGAGATCGGTTTTATCAATTATCCATTAAGGCTAAGTTTATTTTAGACGATTTAAAACTTGGGGACAGCGTGAGCGTAAACGGCGTTTGCCTTACGGTGACAGACCTAAATAGCACAGGGTTTCAGGCGGACGTTATGGCGCAAACCCTCAGACTGACAAGCCTAAATGCGTTAAGCGTTGGTTCAAACGTCAATTTGGAAAGAGCGATGCGTGCAAATGGCAGATTTGGGGGACACATGGTCTCTGGTCATATAGATGGCGTTGGGCACGTTATGCGCATAGAGCGAGAAACGGAGGCCATTTGGCTGACGGTTCAAGCGGACAAAGACATGATGAAATATATCATCAAAAGAGGTTCCATCGCAATAGATGGGGTAAGCCTTACGGTTGCGGTCTTGGAAGCTGAGACGTTTAAAGTGTCGCTGATTCCGCATACGGCAAAGGAAACCATTTTAGGACATATAAAAATAGGTGATATTGTAAATTTAGAGTGTGATCTGATTGGAAAATACGTTGAAAAACTAATGGAAAATAGAGTGGGAGGTCAATCATGTTTGAGTTCAGCGACATTGGAAGCGTTCTTGAGGGATTAAAAAATGGAGAGATGGTCGTGGTGGTAGACGATCCAAGCCGAGAAAACGAAGGTGATTTGGTCATGGTGGCTGAAAAAGTGACCGATCAAGCGATTAATTTTATGGCGAAATACGGACGTGGACTGATTTGCATGCCCCTTGAACCTCAATTGATAGCGCAGTTGGAACTGCCACAAATGGTTGGCGACAATACGGACGGCTACGGGACGGCATTTACGGTATCTATTGATGTGGACAACAAGAGTACAGGTATTTCAGCACATGACAGAGCGCAGACCATTTTAAAAGCGGTTGAACCTGGTGCTACGCCATTTGATTTTGTACGTCCGGGACATATTTTCCCACTGGCTGCAAAACAAGGCGGCGTTTTAGAAAGAGAGGGTCATACTGAAGCCTCTGTTGACTTGGCAACGCTTTCAGGTCATAAAGGGGCAGCGGTAATTTGTGAAATTTTAAATGAAGACGGCACGATGGCAAGGCTTCCCGAACTCATTGAGTTTGCTCAAAAGCACCAATTAAAGTTGATGACCATCGAAGATTTGGTTGTCTACCGAGAGACACTTGAAGCGGATGTGACTACAGGTATTGAAGCAGATAAGCCAACGTGGCTGGAAAAAGCCGCAATCACTCAAATGCCAACTGCATATGGCGACTTTGAGGCAGTTGGGTTTGTAGACCATCGGACAGGTGCACACCACATGGCGCTGGTTATGGGAGATTTGTCGGTTGAAAATAACCTGCCAACACTTGTTAGAATGCACTCTGAATGTTTGACAGGAGACGTGTTCGGTTCTAAACGATGCGACTGCGGCCAGCAACTAGATGCTGCTTTAAAAAGCATATCTGAGGCAAAAGCAGGTGTCCTGATCTATCTTAGACAAGAAGGGCGTGGCATAGGACTTATCAACAAACTCAAATGCTATGAATTACAAGAACGTGGATATGACACGGTTACCGCAAATTTAGAACTCGGATTTGAAGCAGATCTGAGAGATTATGTTATAGGCGCTGAAATGCTCAAAGCGCTAAAGGTTAAGCACATTAATTTGATGACAAACAACCCTGAGAAGATAGAGTGTCTCGAAAAAAATGGCATTGTTGTTGAAAAGCGTTTGGTGAACAAAGTGGAGGTTTATCCAGAAAATCAGGCTTATTTGCAAACGAAAATTGAGAAAATGAATCATATGATGGCGTTGTAATAAACCCTATAAAAATATGAAAATCGACTAACCCGATTTCAAACCCAACTAAAAAGGAGACTAAGAAAATGATTAAAACAATTGAAGGCACTTACCAAGGCGAAAAATATACGTTTGGCATTATCATTGGAAGATTCAACGAGCTAATAGGGGGTAAACTATTAGCAGGCGCTATCGATGGACTCAAGCGTCATGGTGTCAGAGAAGAGAACATTGAAATCGCTTGGGTACCAGGTGCTTATGAAATACCTTTGGTTGCTCAAAAAATGGCTAGAAAGGGGACTTACGATGCCATCATTTGCTTAGGAGCCGTGATTCGTGGCGCAACTCCACATTTTGAATATGTCAGTGGAGAGGTATCTAAAGGGGTCGCTCAAGTCGGTTTAGAAACGGGGGTGCCTATTATTTTCGGCGTTTTAACGACAGATACTATAGAACAAGCCATTGAGAGGGCGGGGACAAAAGCTGGGAATAAAGGCTTTGAAGCCGCTATGAGTGCAATTGAGATGGTAAGTTTGCTGGAGGCTTTGGAACAATGATAAAAAAATATTTATGTTCTTAGGTACCCTAAATAGTTCTTGCTAAGTTAAAATGTTAGTCATATAATTAAGAAGATGAGTAGTGATAGTTATTTTCAATTAGAAGTTGATACAATTTTGATTTGATAACCACTATTTCTTTGTTAACGTACATAATAATTTATCAGGAGGAGAAATCTCATGAAAAAACATTTAGCGGTATTAATGGCAATGCTCCTAGCGACATCTGCTTTAGCAGGTTGTAGTGCGAAGAAAGATGCAGCGGTAACACCAGCACCCGCAGCAACAGAAACAGCAACAACAACTGAATCAAAATGGGCTGACGGCAAATATTTTGCAGCAGGTGATAGTTTTGATGCAGAAAGTGGTTGGAAATCAACTGTTATATTAGATGTTAAAGATGGAATAATTGTTTCAGTTGACTGGAATGGTATTAGCAATAAATTAGGCATAGACAAAAAAACAGCTTCTAAAACAGGTAAATATCCAATGGTTGAAGCTGGCGGCGCAAAAGCACCTTGGCACGAGCAAGCGGCTTCTATGGAAGCATTTTTAATCGAAAAACAAGATCCTAAAGCGATTACGGTTAATGCTGAAGGCAAAACAGATGCAGTATCTAGCGTAACAATGGCAGTTAGTGATTTGGCAATGCTTGCAGACAAAGCATTAACTGCAGGCGTAGCAAAGTCTGGTGCCTTTAAAGATGGCGCATACCACGCTGAAGGCAAAGATTTCGACGCTAAAACAGGTTGGAAAGGTACTGTTGATCTTACAATCATGAATGGCAATATTGTTTCGGTTAATTGGTCAGGAATCAACAAAGCAGGCGAAGATAAAAAAGCGGCTTCAATCGGCGGAAAATATCCAATGGTTGAAAAAGGTGGCGCGAAAGCACCTTGGCACGAACAAGCAGCTTCTACAGAAGCATTTTTCTTAGAAAAACAAGCAGTAGAGGCTATTACAGTAACAGCAGAAGGCAAAACTGATGCAGTTGCAAGCGTAACGATAGCAGTTAGCGAGTTCACACAACTTACAACAGAAGCACTTAGCGCAGCAAAATAGTTGATTTTACGGGTTGAGTGCATCATATCAACCCGTTTTTCGCATTTATTATTTTTAAGGAGGTCAATTATGAACGGCAATAAGAACATTGTCATCATTGGCGCTGGCTACGGCGGTGTATTAACGGCAAAAAAATTAGCAAAAAAAATTAAAAAACTCAATGAAGCGGTTACCATTACTTTGATTGACAAAAATCCTTACCACACGATGCTAACAGAGCTTCATGAAGTGGCCGCCGATCGTGTACCTGAAGATGCTGTTAAAATCAGTTTGAAGAAGATCTTTGGTGGCCGACCTGTAAACCTTGTTCAAGACGAGGTCACTAGCGTAGATTTAAAAACACAAATGGTTATTACTAAAGAAGGCAATTATTCTTATGATTATTTAGTTCTTGGAACAGGTTCAAAACCAACATTCTTTGGCGTTAAAGGCGCAGAGGAAAATAGCTTTAAATTATGGAGCTATGACGATGCAGTGCTTCTTAAAGAACATATTCTCAAATGTTTCAGAGAAGCAACCGTTACTAAAAATGAAGCCAAGCGCAGAGAACTTTTAACCTTTATTGTCGTTGGCTGCGGTTTCACAGGTATTGAAATGATTGGCGAATTAGCAGAGTGGAAAGACAGACTCTGCAAGGATTATGACGTAAATCCTGATGAAGTCAGAATGATCGCTTTAGACCAACTGCCTAAAATATTGCCTATTTTCCCTGACAAACTCATTGTAAAAGGCGTTAGACGTCTTGAAAAAATGGGCGTTGAAATCATGACTGGGATGGGCATTAGTGAAATTAATAAAGAATATTCTGTGGTTGGAAATGGCGTTAAAATTCAGACACATACAACCATTTGGGCTGCTGGTGTTGAAAGCAGTGACTTAATGGGTACTTTGGATACGGAAAAAGCAGGCAGAAACAGAGCGGTTACCAATCAATATTTACACTTAGTAAATGATGAGAAGGTATATGTTGTTGGTGATAATATTTTCTTTACGCCTGAAGGTGAAAAATCTCCTGTACCGCAAATGGTTGAAAATGCAGAACATTCTTCTGCAACGGTGGCTCATAATATTTTGGCATCCCTTGAAGGAAAAGAGAAAAAGGCTTATAAACCTGCTTTCCACGGCGCAATGGTTTGTATTGGCGGTGGCTACGGTTTAGCGCATCTTGGGCTACCGGGTAAATTCTTCGGCCTTTCTGGGTTCTTTGCAATGTTCGTGAAACACTTTATCAATGTGATTTATTTCCTTCAAGTTGCAGGTTTCAATAAAATATGGACTTATGCAATGCACGAAATTTTCCACGTGAAAGACCGCAGAAGTTTTGTGGGCGGCTATTTTTCGAAAGCTTCTCCAAATTTCTGGCTAGTACCGCTAAGAATGTTTGTCGGGTATAAATGGCTTTCAGAAGGCTTGGCGAAATTGCCTCAGATTTTGGAAGATCCAAGTAAAATATTCTTAATCGCACCTTCGCCTGAGTGGGCTGTTTCGGCGGCTACAGCTGCTGCAAACGGTGGAGAAGCTTCTGTATATGGTGCTCCGCTTCACGTGCCCGAATTTATGCAGAGTATCGTAAACAAGTCAATGGATTTGATGTTTTATGGTCCAGATGGATTTACCGGACTTGCAACTGTTTTCCAAACAGGCATGGTCATGGCCGAAATTGCAATTGGCTTCTTATTAATAATTGGATTATTTACCGCATTGGCTTCTATCGTTTCAATTGTTGTTTGCACAATGATCTATTCTTCAGGGATGGCACCGCACGAAATGCTATGGTACTGGGCATCTGCAGTTGCCTTAATTGGCGGTTCTGGAAGCGTCTTTGGCATGGACTACTATGTTCTTCCGTGGTTAAAGAAACATTGGAAAAATGTTGGTTGGGTCAAGAAAAACTACTTATATATAGACTAATGGTGATGGTATGAATGGACTTATGACGCAGGATTCTTTGTTAAGCATTGAACTTGATTTAGTCCAAGAAATTCTCATCAAGCAGACGAAGAGCGGCGATTTAAAATTTGACTTAGTGGTCGAAAATTGGTTGTCTCAAAGAGGTAAAATGCTAAGACCAGCATTTTACCTCTTGTCTTCTCGTTTTGGATTGCCAGAGGCGCAGTTAAGTCATTGGCAGAACTTGGCTAGGGAAAATTCTCAGACTCTAAAAGTTGAACTCTTAAACAATGAAAAACAGATGCGCTTTTACAGAGGCGCAGCAGCAATTGAACTCATACACATGGCAACACTCATACATGACGATGTGATTGATGAGGCAAAACTCAGAAGAGGCAGACCGTCCATTCAAACAACACATGGAAAGGATTATGCCGTTTATATGGGAGATTACTTCTTTTGCAAAGCCATATTGATGGTCGCCGATCATGAGCAGCAAGAAGACTTAAAATCATTGGGACATGCGATGACGCAAATATGTTTAGGTGAAATCCGCCAGTATCATAGCAGACATATTTTTCAGCCTGACCTTCGTAATTATTTTAAAATCATTGCTTCAAAAACAGCAGCTCTATTTTCACTAAGCTTTTACGCTGGTGCCATTGAAAATGGTTGCGGCAAGAAGGCTGCAAGCGATCTTGGAAAAGTGGGCTATAACATGGGAATGGCGTTTCAAATCATAGACGATTTGCTTGACTATAAACCCGTTGAAGAAATTGGAAAAGAAACTTACAAGGATTTAACGCAGGGCAATATTAATTTGCCAATTCATTTGGCGCTTAAAAGTTATAAATCGGAAGACTTGATTCACATTTTATCCGGTGACACATTAGATTATGAGGCTTTTAAACAAATTGTTCTTTTGATCAAAGAAGTCAAAGCAGATGAAGAATCTGAAAAATATGCTAATAAATTTACCAAGCGTTCGCTTAAATATCTTAATCGATTGCCAGAGCATTCAACAAAGGCACTATTAACCGATTATATTTTAGAACTGCTGAGCCGCAAACTTTAAAAGGTTAGGAAATTGGAATATGCCAGTTTCCTTTAGGGAAAACTATATGAAATTTAAGCAATTTTTAAAACTTGTTGAGATACAGACCAAAGTTGCCAGCATGATGCCTTTACTGGTTGGCACTTTGGTTTCTATTTATTTTTACGGGCATTTTAGCGTTGTTAACTTTTTCTTAATGCTGACATCGCTGCTTTGCATCGACATGGCAACGACGGCAATCAACAATTATATGGACTACCAAAAAGCCATTCATACGACGGGTTATGGTTATAATGGGCATAACGCTATTGTTAAAGAACAGCTCAGTATTAATAGGGTGCGTGGCGTCATTTTGCTGCTCATAATAGTGGGAACCTTACTTGGTATTGGACTTTTTTTGAATACAGACTGGTTGGTTCTCTTTATAGGTGCTGTTTCTTTTATAATTGGAATTGGATATACATTTGGTCCGATGCCTATTTCGAGAACGCCTTTTGGTGAGATCATCTCGGGTGTGGTTATGGGACTTGGCATTTTGTTTTTAGCGGTGTACATACATTTGCCAAACCCAGACTGGATTTGGCTTGAGTGGACGACTGGCGGTACTGTAAATATCTCGCTTAAGTGGTTTGAATTTTTTAGACTAGCCTATATTTCGATGCCTCTGGTGATTGGTATTGGAAACATTATGTTTGCCAATAATATTTGTGATATGGAAGAAGATTGGAAAAATCATCGATATACACTGCCTCTATCACTTGGAAAACCACTGAGTTTGTCGTTATTTGGGCTTGCCTATTTGGGAATCTATGTGCTACTCGCAGTGGGTGCTCTGACAAAACTGCTACCAATGGGCGTTTTATTGGTATTTTTGACACTCCCAATTGTATACAAGCAAACCGTCACGTTTATGAAGGCACCTGTAAAACAAATAAATTTCGTAAATGCAGTGAAGAATTTTGTGCTCATCAATTTAGCCTATGCGATTTCTTGGGCAGTGATGATTGGCTTTGGAAATTTATAGCAGTTTGTTGTATTAAAATAGAAAACTCATATAAAAATTCCTTTCCGATAAATGGAAGGAATTTTTGTATATTAAAGGACATATTCATGATATTATATATTTTGATATAAGTAAAATCATTGATTTGAATTTGAAAAGTTGTTAAATTAATATTAATCAGTAGAAACAGGCGTAATAACAAGGGAGGAACAGCAATGAGAAACAAGGCATTACTCAGCATTGTATTAGCACAACTCGTTACGGCACTCATTAACATTTTTACGTTAGGGGTAGTTATTGGAAAAGAAAATGCGCTTCTAATAGGTGTTTTTATTCAAATGTTTATTGGTGTGTTATCAATAATAATTTATAATGGGTCAGTAAAAAAATCTATGCAAAGTACTATAAAACGTGTGAGAGCAATCTCAGATGGTCAGTTAACACTTCATGTAGTGGATGAGGGCGCAACGGAAGGTCTTGCAGAACCGATCAATAATATTGTAAAAGAATTGAAAAAGGTTGTTTGTGAAGTGGCAATTGTTACTCAAAAAAGTAAAGTCATTTCTGAGCATTTAAAAGTCAGTATAAGTCAAAATGAGGCATCTGCAACGGCTATTGCAGAAACCATTTGCCATATTGCGGAGGGTGCAGTTGAACAATCTTCTGTTACCGCATCTGCGAAGGAAAACTCAATTAAAATGTCCGAGAATTCAGAAGACATTTCTAAGCATGCTGAAAAAACACAGGCAACAGCTGAAGAAATGATGGCAGTGGTTCAAGAAAGCCATAAAATGATTGAACAGTTGACTATAAAAATTAGAGAAACCGCGAATATGACAAGTAAAACATCAGATGATATGGACAATTTAGAGAATGAAGCCGCTAAAATTGGACAAATTGTATCTGCGGTAACTGAAATAAGTGAAAGAACCAATATGCTTGCTTTAAATGCTTCAATAGAAGCGGCAAGAGCTGGTGAAGCAGGACGCGGCTTTGCAGTAGTCGCTGAAGAAGTACGTAAACTCGCAGAACAATCTGCATCTTCAGCAGATGAAATTCGCCAATTAATTGGTGCTATCGTTAAGAAAATTCATGTTTTGGCTGAAAATACACGTAGTGGATCAGACAAACTTGAATCAGATTTATCAAGTGTTGATGATGCCATTTATGCATTAAGTCGGGTAAGTGCATCTTCGAAAGAAACGTATGAGTCTGTTGCTGAAATTATGGCGCTTACCGAAGATTCATTAAATACAGTATCAGCAGTAAATAAAAGTATGGAACGCATTAATGAGAGTATTCAAGAAACTGCAGCTGGTGCTGAAGAAGTCTCTGCTTCATCCGAAGAATTATCTGCTTCAATGCAATTGATTTCGTCAATGGCAAATGAAATGAATTTAACTGCTTGCGAAGTTGATGAGTACTTAAAAGGATTTATTAACAAAGTGGCAATTGATGCGCAAACAAAACTAGGCATCCAAAATGGGTTTAATTTACTAAAAGAGATTTCTGATGAGCTGGTTAGAAAAAATATTTCTTTATCAAATGCGAGTCAAGTAGTGCGAGAATACGTAATGAAATATAAGCAGTTCGAGTATATTGGGGTATTGGATTTAAAAGGTGAAATGGTTTCAGCTAATATGCCTATTACTGGTTCAAACAATAATTATAGTCATCGTCCATATTTTGTGGAAGCTGTCCACGGTAAAAATTATTCATCAGATCCGTATATCTCTAACGTGAGCTTTAACTATTGTATTGCAATTGCAACGTCTATTAAAAATGCTCAAGGAAGTACGATTGCTGTAATCATGGCTGATTTGTGTATCGAAAAGTAAAATAGTGGCTTCTATTGCCTCCAAAAGGTGTTCGGCGTTTTCGCAGGCATCTTTTGGGTTTTTTTTTGATTTTAAGCATCAATGAAAAAGATTGCACCAGAAAAAATAGTAATAGGCACTTCAACTAAAAAAGAGTTTGGGAACAGCCGATGTCAATGCGGTTGTTCCTAAGACTCTTTTTGCGTTCTTTAAATTTATATGCCCTTAGACGTAACTGATATGTCTATTGATTTGTTCTTGTGGCTTAAAAATAGCATTTAGAAGGGGGTTTTCTGGATAATGTTTTAAGCCTCTATAATACAGGCTTCTTAAAAAATGCTTGCTGTTAATCGCAATCTCATTGCGAGAAGCGCCAGTGACACCTTCCAAAGAGCTGCCCATTGAAGCGATTAATGAAAGCGCCGTCTCTTGTGGCATGAAAGTGTTTGTGAAAAAAGGCTTCGATAATGCGGTTGTCCAGCATTCATCTTCTTCGCCATTCCATACGCCCTCAGCAGCGGATAGTTTTGATGCTGGCGCATTAAGAAAAAGGAGTAAGAATTGCTCTGACATCTGCTCAGAAGCAAAGTAGGCACCAATTGCATCGGAGTAATGCGCCAAGGCATGAGCCACCCTTTTGTAGGCACGTAACTGCGAATGTCTTTCTCATATGGAAGTTGCTCGTTGCTAGACACTAAATCGCCGAGAAGGGGATAGATTAATTCGTCCCTAAGAACAGGGTCTACATCGCCTATATGGTGGCATAAGCTGTCTAGATACCGAGTTGGATTTTCCGTATCAGGCCAAGTGAAGTCGTTGTCTGCGACTTGCTGCAAAAGGGTTTTAAGTATGTTCAATTAAAATATGGGTTTTTATTGATAAAAAAATAACGAAAAAAGATTGACGAGATATTTCTTTGTGATATAATTAACATGTAAACAGCTTAAAAGTGACTTTAAAAGTGCTTGAAATGCATAAACTAGAAATTAAAATCGATAATACGCATGTAAAAGAGCTGTTTCCAATCTCTTTGCATAACAGAAATGCATAAAAGAGAATATTTTTTTAAAACAACAAGTTAAATAATTCACAAAAGGAGTGATTGATATGATGGTAAATAGTAGAGAAAGTTTAGAGCAAAAGATGGACGAGGTAAGGGCAGCACAAAAACAATATGCAGCATTTACGCAAGAACAGGTGGATGAGATCTTTAGACAGGCAGCAATGGCAGCCAATAACAACCGAATTTACTTGTCAAAATTAGCCGTTGAAGAAACAGGCATGGGACTTGTTGAAGACAAAGTCATTAAGAATCATTTTGCCTCAGAATATATTTACAACAAATATAAAGACGATAAAACATGCGGTGTCATTGAGAGAGATGAAGCGTTTGGCATCATTAAAATTGCAGAGCCAATCGGCGTGGTGGCAGCGATTGTGCCAACGACAAACCCAACCTCGACGACCATTTTTAAGGCCTTATTAGCACTAAAAACTAGAAATGGCATTATTTTTTCGCCACACCCAAGAGCCAAAAAATCAACCGTTGCAGCGGCTAGAATAATACTAGAAGCAGCTGTAAAGGCAGGCGCTCCTAAAAATATCATTGGATGGATTGATGAACCGTCGGTTGAATTGTCACAGCTTGTCATGCAAAGTTCAGATTTGATTTTAGCGACAGGCGGACCTGCAATGGTAAAAGCGGCATATTCTAGTGGGAAACCAGCCATAGGCGTAGGGGCAGGCAATACACCTGCGATTATTGACGAAACGGCCCATCTTAAAATGGCAGTCAATTCAATTCTATTGTCCAAGTCATTTGACAATGGCGTTATTTGTGCCTCAGAGCAGTCCGTCATTATACTCGATGAAATTTATGACGAAGTCAAACAAGAATTTTCTGATCGTGGCGCTTATCTTTTAAATGAAATGGAAACAGAAGCTGTTAGAAAAGTCATTTTAAAAGACGGGCATTTAAATGCGGACATTGTGGGTCAATCGGCTTATAAAATCGCAAAAATGGCGGGGTTAGAAATACCTGAAAGTGCGAAAGTACTCATTGGTGAAGTGACCTCTGTTGAATTAGAAGAGCCTTTCTCTCACGAAAAATTATCCCCAGTGCTTGCCATGTATCACGCTTCAGATTTTGACGAAGCCGTGAGAAAAGCGGTAAGGCTGGTTGAACTCGGAGGGTTTGGACATACTTCAGTTTTATATACCGATCGAATTAAGTCAACTGAGAGAATCGAAAAATTCAGCGCCGCTATGAAAACGGGAAGAATTATCATCAACATGCCTGCATCTCAGGGCGCGATAGGTGACGTTTACAACTTCAAATTGGCGCCATCATTAACGCTTGGCTGTGGATCATGGGGCGGAAATTCGGTTTCGGAAAACGTTGGCGTCAAACATTTGTTAAATATTAAAACAGTTGCCGGAAGGAGAGAGAACATGCTTTGGTTTAGAGTGCCTGAGAAGATTTACTTCAAATGCGGTGCCCTAGGCATTGCCCTTCAAGAACTTAAGGAATTAGGGAAAAAGAAAGTTTTCATCGTTACAGACAAGCCTCTTTATGAAATGGGCATGGTCGAAAATGTGACCAAAATTCTGGACGAAAGCCATATCGACTACCGTATTTTTTACGATGTTGAACCTGACCCAACACTGGCAACGGCTAAAAAAGGCGCAGCTGAGATGAGAAGCTTTGCTCCGGACACCATTATAGCGCTCGGCGGCGGTTCGCCAATGGATGCGGCGAAGATCATGTGGGTTTTATATGAGCACCCAGAAGTCCGATTTGAAGACCTTGCTATGAGGTTCATGGATATTCGAAAAAGAGTGTTTGCATTCCCTAAATTGGGAGAGAAGGCGATGATGATTGCCATCCCTACGACTGCTGGAACGGGCTCTGAAGTGACACCGTTTGCTGTTATTACGGACGAAGTGACAGGCATGAAATACCCGCTTGCAGACTACGAATTAACGCCAGATATGGCAATTGTCGATGCAAATCTGATGATGACCATGCCAAAGGGATTAACGGCGGCGTCGGGCATTGATGCGCTGACGCACGGCATTGAAGCGTATGTGTCGGTGCTTGCATCTGAATATACCAATGGCATGGCTTTGGAAGCGATCAGACTCATCTTCAAATACTTGCCTCTCGCTTACGAAGAAGGGCTAACCAACGTGAAAGCCAGAGAAAAAATGGCGCATGCTTCAACCATGGCGGGAATGGCTTTTGCCAATGCGTTCCTTGGGGTATGTCACTCCATGGCGCACAAACTCGGAGCCTCGCATCATGTGCCTCACGGCGTTGCAAATGCGCTGCTGATCAATGAAGTGATCAAGTTCAATTCAGTGGATGACCCAAGAAAACAGGCGGCATTCCCTCAATATAAATACCCAAATGCCAAATGGCGTTATGGCAGAATTTCAGATTATCTTGGTCTTGGCGGCAGCACACCTGAGGAAAAGGTTGACCTTCTTATGGCTGCCATCGACGATCTCAAAAAAGCCATTGGCATTCCAATGAGCATTGCTGAAGCCGGCGTTTCAAAACGACAATTTTACGCAAGTCTTGATGAAATGTCAGAGCAAGCATTCGACGACCAGTGCACAGGCGCAAACCCAAGATACCCACTCATGAGTGAAATCAAAGGGATGTATATAGCGGCGTTTGAAGGGGATTTAGAAAAGGAATAGAACATTAGTTGATTTCTTACTGCTTAATGTAAAAATATTTGAGCATTGATCATTTTGTGGGTATAATAGTAATATCACAATTACTTTATAATACTCAGAACAATGAAGCGAAAGGAGAACCAACCCGATGACAATAATCAGCGCAAATGATAGCATTTATGAAATAACAAAAGCGCATCCTGAAGTGGTAGAAATTATGGTGGAACTTGGATTTGCAGATATTTTACGACCAGGGATGCTTCAAAACCAAGGCAGATCAGTATCTATTTCAAAGGGCGCAAAGCTTAGAGGCATTGAGTGGGAGACCATTCGAAAGGCTTTTGAGGAGAAAGGTTTTGGTTTGTCAGCTCAAGAGGAATAGTCGATTGTTGACGCTAGAATAGGATGAATAAGAAAGGCCCCCTTCGTTGAAGGGGGCTTAATTTTTTAAGTAACATAGGCACCTCCTGAAAATATAAATAAATTCATATTTCAAATGAATACAAATAAATGACAATCATCAAATAATAGTCTACTATAATCCTATACCATAGAAAGACACGAATCCTTGATAATATTGACATGAGGGGCAAACATTATGAAACAAACAAAAAAAATCCAATTCATGATCATCGCTTTGCTACTTACCAGTCAAACCGTTCTACCTATAAATACGTTTGCTTATAGCGAGCAATTTGCCAAAACGATTGAGAGCGACCTAGAACTCAATCCAATAAACTCATATGCAGCCTTGGCTTTTAATGTCAATACAAATGAAATTGTCTTTCGCAAAAATACGACTGAAAAGCTCTATCTGGCCTCGATTACGAAGTTAATGACAGCACTCATTATTACTGAGAAGTATAATCTCAGTCAAACTATTGTGTCAAAGAAAAATTATAAATCGGAATTAATCAAATATAATGCCCCGCAAGTTCTGAGTGGTGGCGCCATTCGAAAAGGCGAAATTTTTAGCGCCAGAGACCTGTTTAAAGTCATGCTTGTTTATAGCGCCAATGATACGACGCTCCTGTTCGCAGATCAGATTGCTGGAAGCCAAAAGGCATTCGTTAGTCTGATGAATAAAAAGGCACAAATGTTAGGCATGAAGAATACTTTGTTTAAGAACCCAAATGGCCTTAGCAATGGGGGCGACGAAGTGGGGCAGTTCACAACGTTAGAAGATATGGCATTACTGTTAAAAGTGGTGATTAAGAATCCTGAAATCATGGACGTGGTGAAACTTCAGTCGGTGGTTCTAAAATCAAATTACCGAACGAACACTTATAAAAGTACCAATCTTTTGCTTAGTCAATATGCCGGCATTTATGGTTTGAAAACTGGAATGACAAGTAAAGCTGGGAACTGTCTTTCCTCTATCGCAGACATTGGAGACGATGATTATGTCATTATCACATTGAAAGCCAATAAGCGCTCAGCCGCTGCAAGTGACCATATGAAATTATATGATGCTTTAAAAAAGGCGCATATTGTTGAGCAGATTCTAGAAACTGAGTTTGTGGAACCACCATTAACGGATCTTAACCAGGTCGTAGAACCGATACTTGTGAATAATAGCAGTGTTGTAGAAGAAAATGTTGCTGATCAGGTCGTGCCAGTAGATAAATAAGTGGCGCGGTTGTTAAAAAACAATAATAGAGGTGCTCATAATATGAAGGACATCAAAATATCTGAAATGATGGAAATGCAATTGAAACTTTGGGAAGAAAATAGAGACAAATGGTC
Source organism: Eubacteriales bacterium (assembly GCA_043770095.1). Classification (GTDB taxonomy): domain Bacteria; phylum Bacillota; class Clostridia; order Peptostreptococcales; family Acidaminobacteraceae; genus JBGSUZ01. The sequence goes on along the minus strand of JAYVIR010000076.1, from coordinate 14,356 downwards.
GCCGATGGAACCTCAATTCGGAAAAACAAGTTTACTATGGATGATTGAAGAAATCGGCGAAGTTATAGCCATTATCAAGAAAAAATCAGAACAAGAAATACTTGAGGACGAAAATATCCGTAGCAAATTTCTAGAAGAGTTTGCCGACGTCTACATGTACTTAACGGATACCCTATTGAGGTACAAAGTCACGCCTGAAGAAATCAGCAATGCCTATGTTGAGAAATATCGTAAAAATATTGGAAGAAATTATAGTGAAGAATACCAAGCGTTTCTTACAATGGAAAAGGAAAATAGTGTTTGATTACTATAAAGGAGAACTAATGGATGATATCCTAATGAATTTGAAAACTTTAAGACAAGCTATTATTATCGGTCATGAATTTGAATTCTATTATAATAATAAAATATATGGTCTAACCCATTATAATAGAACTGGTTATGCCGAAACAGGTTATCAATTTTCAGAAGATAATGAAGTCCTAAAATATTTCAATTCTCGTGAAACCTGCGCAGAACAAATTGATACATTAAAAATCAACGATGAATTTTTTGTTAAGATCGTATTAGAATCTCTTTATGAAAAAAATACTTTGTTTATTTTTTAAAATAGATTTTGCTCCTATTTAAATCCAAATTAATGACGCTCTGCAGAACCTTGTAGGGCGTTTAATATTTTTTGAAGCATTTTCAGCCGATGTTAGGATTCTTAGGGAAATAAGCATTAACTATAACAATGGAATGTGCGATAAAAGCACGTTATAAAAGAAATGTTGATACTTTAAACAATTAGGTGTAATATTAAGTTACAATTATATGCAAAATGGAGATGATAAAATGATAACTTTCGAAATCATTGGAGACAGACTTAGAAAACGAAGAGAAGAAATTAAAATGAATCAAAAGGATTTAGCAATATTGCTTGAAGAAAAAGGCATAAAAATAAGTCGAGAAACGATTAGTAAAATTGAAAGTGGCTTAAGAGCTACAAATGCAATTGAAATTAAGGCGATTTGCGAAATTCTCAGAGTAACCGCTGAAGAAATTATGAGAGAAGAAGATGAACAGGACTTAGTAAGTTTGTTTCGCAGTCAAGGAAAAATTTCAGACGAAGCAATGGAAGAAATTGGTGATATTCAGATATTTATTAAAGATTTAATTGCTCAAAAGAAAATTAATGATGGGTCTATGACATTCAAAAAAAATATCCCTTCATGGAGAAGCTAAATGAAAAAAATACAGACTCAATTTAATGAAAGTGTTACGGATAAGAGACAGCGTCTAATCATTCAAGAACGTGCAGAAGAAATCAGAATTAAATGGGCGAAAAAAGGCTTATTTGATATATTTGAAATACTTGAAAACGAATGCATACTAATAAGAAATCCTTTAAAAACAAAAGAAATTTCTGGGTTTACAACCTACTTTTCAGAAAATTTCATCGTTCTTCTTAATTCATCTTTTACTTTGGGACATGAGCGCTTCTCAGGTGCACATGAGCTGGGACATTTAATTCTACATCGGGATCAATTGTTTAAAGAAAGTCTAATGAACATGAACGACGTAAATGAAATAGAAGCGACAATTTTTGCAGTCGAATTTTTAATGCCTGAAAATGGCATTAAAGAAATTTTCTTTAAAATTGTTGGTCTAGAGCCAAACCAAGTTGATTATAGGCATGTCATTAGAATGCATCAATATTTTAAAGTAAGCTATAAAGCTATGTTAAAAAGACTGGTCTACTTAGGCTTATGCGATGAAAATCGGTATGAATATCTTGAAGATTTATGCACCCTTATTAATAAGGATCTCTTGCAGGAGGTAACAAGAAAAGAGGGTTATTTATGCAACTTGATAGATGTTTCTAATGCTAAATACGTGTCTAAAGAATACGAAGAAATTATTCGAAATAATTATGAAACTGGAAAAATTTCATTTGGAAAACTGGAATATCTGCTTGAGTTCATAGGCAAGAAGCCAATTGATTTTGCTTATGAGGTATCTGAAGATGTTGATTAAGGATAAATAACAAAAATGCGCTCTGCAGAACCTTGTAGGGCGTTTAATATTTTTTGAAGCATCTTGAGACGATGTAAGGATTCTTTGGGGAATAGCAAATTAAATAAATGACAATTGTTAAAAAATATACTAATATAAAAGTGAATAACATAAAACTGGAAATACAGGCATATTCATTATCTTAAGACAATGAATATCTACTATAGTTCCAAATGGGGGTTACTTTATGACAGAGACGAATTCTGGAAGCTTAAAAATTGAAATTGGAAAGAGTTATCGAACGGTAGTTGAGTATAATGAAGCAGTTGTAAACAAATCAATATTTAAAGGTGCATATGAAAAGGCATTCCAGTTAGTAAATGAGATTCATAATCAAGGCAATGATTTTCATTCAAATAATAAGGACTGCAAAACTAGCGATGAAGACTATACATATAATAATATTATTGCATTTTCGGGTGAGCGTGGAATTGGTAAAACATCCGTCATGATGTCATTTGCCAAAATGCTTGAGAATGGTTACCACTTTAGTAATGAAAAATACACTAAAATTAAGATTGAAAATAACAAGAATAATATAAGTTATAATTTGGCTAGAACAATTGACCCTTCCTTGTTTAATTGTAATACAAATATATTAGAAGTGGTTGTTTCGGGCATGTTCTCTAATTTTAAAGAAATGTTAGAAGAAAGAGCCAGTTGTAATCAAAGAGGACTTGAAAACTTCGAAGATAAGAAACAAAAAACATTGAAGGCATTTGAAATTGTATTCAAAGATGTTAAAACGACGTTGACCGCAAAGGATAAAATGTATGATAACGATCCTATTGAGGCATTGTTAAGCTTTTCAAGTGCATTTGATTTGAAAAAGCATATGAACACACTTGTGACGGAATACCTTGATTTTGTAGGCATGGATTGTCTTGTAATAAGAATTGACGACATTGATCTTCACACCAATCATGCACATTCGATGGTGGAGGAAATTCGAAAGTATCTAACACTTGAAAAAGTGATTATTTTGATGGCATTAAATGTCGAGCAATTGGAAGATGTCATTCATCAGCAATATTTAACGGACTATAAGGTTCTGGTAGCTAGTGATCAAAGTAGAGTACATGAATTGAGAGACACAACCACGCGTTATATGGAAAAACTAATTCCAATAAATAGACGTATTATGCTACCAACAATGAGAACAATGGCTTATAATGCAGCGGTTCAAATTATTGATGGTGAAGACCATTACTATCGTTCCAAGTTGGAGGATTTTATTAAAGAGTTGATTTATACCAAAGTAGGTGTTGTGACATTTGAAGAAGAAAATAAGGCTTATAACCTTATGCCAAAAAATCTTCGAGAGTATGTCTATTTGGTTGAAATGCTATGGTCGATGAAGACTGTTAAAATAACGTCATTTGTAAAATCACTGTATATTCAGAAGGAATTAAGTATTGGTGAATGCCCTAAGTTTTATGGTTCAATTATGGGGTTACATGGAGTTCCAAAGTTTATAAGCGTAGAGGATGTTATTATTTCCAATGTAAATGATAAGGATGCAATAAAGGATATTATTAAAAAGACGCACGACAGCTATTATAAACTTAATGATTTGTTAAAAGTTCGAGGGATTTTTTCGGAAAGTGATAAATATGAAGTTGATCTAGAATTTGTAATGGAACAGATTGACAAAAATATTCTTATAAGTGAAGTTAAACTTAAAAAAATGGTAATAGAACTTGACGAAGATGAAATTTATCATAATTGTGTAAAAAATGATAAAGAGGATAAAGTTATTAAAGATATAACCAAGATTAAGATAAGTCAATTGGATATATTTAAAGGATATTTTCTGAATTGGATTAAAGATAAATTGAATGAAATTGATTCTAATTTAATTAAGGAATTATTTGAAATAGTGTAAATGAACGGAATAAATATATTGTTCAACATGTAGCAAAAACTGAGGTGTTTCAAACTCTTCTCAATATGAAGAGTACTGCGTCCTTTGCTGTAGTAGATGATCTGGCTGTTGAAACGGAACAAACTGAAGACGATGATCAGGCTGATATATCAAGATTGGTTAACAAAGATGAAATCAAAAGAATTAGCGATATTGTAAATAAGTCGGAGAATATATCTATTGGCGATGTGCATTACATGCTCTCAATTTATAAAGAAATTGTAACGACTTATGAGTCGAAATTATATGTATATTCAGTCAAACTCACATATAATATAATGCTTTTAGATTATAATTTAAGAAACGAATTTGCTGAAAAACAAATTCTTATTGGTGGTGGATTTTATAATCCTATTGCGCAATTAGTGACTAAAAACAAGGGGTATATACCTAGTTATGACCGTAAATGGTACGACTTCGATAAATTGAAAAATCATAGATTAATGGATCTTGATAGTGATAAGTGGGGAAAATCGAGCTCGGAGATATGGTTGTTTTTAATTAAAGATTATTATCCTATTAAAAGAATGGATGGGACTTTTAAAGGTGCAAAAAAATCAGATTTTATGGAATTTTATATAGAAAATTATAGAAATTTAGACAGTATATATTATTCGTTCGAGGGTTATGAATCAAAATTCTCATACGCACTATTTGACATATTGGCCTTTATGTACAATTTAAATAGAGTTGATTCAATTAAAGAACACGCAAATAGAATGAGTTCAGGGAAAGTAGATGGTGAATATTTTGTTGAAATTTCAAAAGATTTTTATCAATTTGATAATGTTTTTTTGATTCAAGAATTATTAGCTTATAAGTATATTCAAAAAAAATCTATCGAAAAAACCAGTGAGTTTCTAATGAACTATTATACTCGACTAATTGAATTTGAAGGTCAGAGCAAAGTCATCGAGTACAACTCATTTGCGACTGTAAATTATTTAAAATATTTGAAGGAAAGGATAAATAAAATTATATATTATATGACTAAAGGTGAAATTAGCATTGATGAGGATTTCTTTATTCAGTCAACTATAAAAATCAATAAAAAGACAACCTATGGGGAGCCAGGAAGCAAAAGTAGTGTGGAACAAGCGAATAAAATTATATCTGATTATAAAAGTACTCCAAATATTAAATTGACATCTTTAAAAACAAAGTTCGACAAATTTTGTAAAAAATATAGTGCTGAACCATTTCTAAATCAAATTAATAAAGATTTCAAAGATTCAATAAATAGAATGCCTAAAGATGTTAGCCCGGATATTATAGAAAAAAATGAAAAGAAGATAAAAGATGACTTAATAAATAGATTGAGAGATTATACAAAAAGTGTTGTGATTTAAAATGAATAACATCATAGAATCACTAAAAATCTTATTCAGAGAAGTTAATTCTGAGCAAGTACTAAATAGTTCAGATAAAATCAACATCAGTTCAAAGCTAGGACTGGTTAAAGCCAAAGAGTTCGTCGCATTATTTACGGACGATGTGCCTCTTTACTATACAAATGACGAAGCTGAGGTTGTTCATGCTTTGGTTCAAGATAGTGTTAAATCGGCTAAGCTGAAGTTAGGTGTTTCAAGTACTGCGAACATGCCTGTTAAAAGTGGCATATTATCCGCAACAGATATTTTGTATTTGCCATTATATTTTGCTGACGAGAAAAGCGTTTTAACAAGTATCAATCAAGAACCTATATGTCGGTATGAACATTTGTTGAATTGGCGTATGATTTCGTATGAAACGGGTGAAGACTTATTTACGACAGCTTTTTTAGCAAGTGAAGAATTATGGCAAACCTATAAGCGCCAAGATTTTGATTGGAGACCCTTGATAAAAACAGATAACGAGCGGTTAACCAATATATTGTCCAAAGGGCTTGCGGAAAATCATTATCACTTGAAGGGTTCTTCACCGCATTTTGATATTGCTTGGTTTAGTTTAATGAATCAGGTAACTGGTCGTGAAAAAGAATACGAAAGCTTCTTTGATTCAGAATTTTTATTGTCACCTAAATCAAGAATACGGATGGATGAAGAATACCTAGATATGAGAACAATGATATTAATTGCCGCAAATATTCGGTATTTCTTCTTTAATCGAAAGAGTTTCTTAAAATTTGATTTTTTGAAATACTTGCATGAAATCATCCGATCAAAAAATAGCAGTTTGATGCGAAATTACTATTTAAATCAACTTCAAGAAAAATTAAATGCAGAAAAAATGGCATTAAATTTATCGCAAACAAATGAAGATCATAAACGGTGGCAGAATTTAGATTATTGGATTAGTTTTCCAACGAAAATGAATGCTGCAACGACTTTAAGAACAGCTCAAAATGAAACGTTAAAGGACTATAAAGGCAATCGTGTTTTAAGTGGCGAAAGGCGTTTTATGTATGAATTTTTTCAGGGGTTGTATAAAGAGGAAGATGACTTCTATCAAGAGAATGCCTATTTGTTTTATGCCTATCAGCTAATCAAACTTCAGTTTAGGAGTGAATTTGTGCAGTTGAACAACCATGTAGGTTTTGACAATTTTAATCAATATCAAGATAGAAAATCAGCTTTTATTCCCTCTAAAAGCGTTTATGAAGAGGCATTGTACAATCTTGCCATCAATTCGGTGATGAAAGATCAAAATTTGGTCAGTTTAGAATGTCGAATTGCGCCACAAGAGAGCATGTCAGAATATCATAAAACGATTAAGAAAATTGACAATTACGTTGAAAATAAGGAGTTTTTCTGGAAAAGTACGACTAGAAAAATTGAAGGAAAGACGTTAAAGTCTGATGAAAAGTATTTTTATACAATTCATTTTATTAAAGATAAAGACAAAAATTTTGAAAAAATAAGAGATGGCAGAGAGGTACTAAAAACGATTCCTGTACTCTCTTATGAATGCAGAAACCAACAAAAGCGACTTGAAGTAAAAAAACAGGCGGAAGCTCTTTTTAAGTTGAGAGAGAGTAATATGTCAACTTCAAAAAGAATTTTGGCGATTGATGCAGCAAATTCTGAAATCGGTTGTCGACCAGAGGTCTTTGCGCAAGTGTTTAGATATTTAAGGGCATCGCCTAATTCGGAGAATACCATACTGCTTGGTAGAGAAATTTATGATCGAATTGGTATGACTTTTCATGCGGGAGAAGATTTTATAGACATCGTGGATGGACTTAGAGCGATTGACGAATCCATCAGGTTTCTTGGCTTAACGCAAGGCGATCGGATTGGGCATGCTCTCGCACTTGGTATTGTATCAAGTGAATATTACCACCTTAAGAGATGCACACTCCCTTGTCGAAAACAGGACGTTTTGGATAACTCAGTATGGCTATTGGCAATGATGCGAAAGTTTGGCATTGAAGATCAATTTATTTCAGAGAAACTGAGAAAAATAATTTCTGATTTGCATAATTACATTTATGGGAATTTGCCTGTTATTAATAGTGTGTCACCAGAACTATTATACGACGCATGGAAACTGAGAGGGGACGATCCAGAAATTTATCAGGTTCTTGGAACGCTAGAGAAAAATGAAATTGGCACGAAAAAAATGACAGTTCCAATTTCTTTTACGAAGTGGCAAAATTATCAGCTGGGTCAATTAAATCATGATGAGAAAAACCTCAGAGAACGTCCAGAAATTTGTTACTTGAATTATTTGTATCATTACAATGCTGACGTAAAACTTAAGGGATATGAAGCATATGAATTGAAGGTAGATGAACGCTATATCCGTGTTGTTGAGTCTGTGCAATATGAGATTCAAAAGATAATTGCTAAGAAGAATATTGGTATTGAAACGAATCCATCTTCAAATTATGTTATTGGCACTTTCAAGCGCTATTCAAAGCATCCGATTGTACGTTTTAACAACTATGCGTTGAATACAGATGCGGTTGGAGAACCTAAAAATCTTCAGTTGTTTGTTTCAATAAATACAGACGATCAAGGCGTCTTTGCAACCTATCTTGAAAATGAATATGCTCTAATGGCTTTGGCACTTGAAAAAGAAAAGGATAAAGACGGTAATTTGAGGTATACTCAGACACAAATTTATGAGTGGTTGGATAAAATAAGAATGATGGGCATTGAGCAATCTTTCATTAACAGGCAGTTGGTTTCAAATTAATACTGATACTATCCTTCAAAAGCAGAGATTTTAAAAAATCTCTGTTTAATTTTTAAATTCATTGCAGTACGTATTGAATACGTGTATAATATGATTAAGGAGTTGATGTGATGAAGCAAAGAGATTTGGTGAAACTTCTTGAAAAAGTGGGTTGGGTTATAAGCTCAGGTTCAAATCATAACATGGCTAAACATCCTGAACACATAGGTGTAAAAATACCTATTCCAAGACATAAAGAAATTAGTGAATATACCGCCACTCAAATTTTGAAAGAGGCTGGTCTAAAATAATAATTTGAAAGGAGTGATATATATGAAATATATATACCCTGCAATTTTTAAACCGCTAGAGAATGAAATCTATTTTGTAAAAGTGCCTGATTTGCCAGGATGTATGACTGAGGGAAAAAACCTTCAAGATGCTTATGATATGGTTCAAGATGCTATAGCGATGTGGATTTGTGATTCAGAAGATAATCAAGAAATAATCCAAGCGCCTACAGACATTCATAAAGTTGAGTATCACGATCCAGAATTTGTCAGTCTTGTATCTGTAGATACCAAAGCGTATCGCATGTCTATTGATAATCGTGCCGTAAAGAAAACACTTACTATTCCCTCTTGGTTAAATTATAAAGCGGAAGAGGAAGGCATTAACTTTTCGCAAGTATTACAAACTGCATTGAAACAGCAACTAAATATAACAACAAGATAACATCTAAGACCATCTACAATCCCCAAAGTTGTAAATGGTCTTTCTCTTTTTTGTCCCACCAATCCCCGCCAACCCGCACTCCAAAAACATTTTCCCCTATATTTTGCATAACTATTTGTCGATAAGGTATAATAGAAAGAAAGAACAACATACCACAAATGGATTTGGGGGAATTGCAATGATAAAAAAAGTGAAATGGCTATTCTTATGGATAGGGGTAGTAGCCGCAATGACAGGCTGTACAAAGCTTCCGGACGTTGGAGATGCAGATGTTACGCCAAGCGAATGGCAATTGATTTTAGATAGCAGCAAGAAATCGACACTCAATATTTATCAAGATTATACTGACCCACTTGCTAAAAATTGGATGGATATGGTCATGAAACCATACATGCAGGATAAGTTGGGCATAAAGGTGAGTATTAATCCACTTAATTTAGGGCAAATGTTGCCAAAATTGAAGAATGAAAAACTAAATGAAGTTGCAATAGGCGAGGCAGATTTGCTGATTTTGACTAAAAGAGGTTTTGACCAATTAAAAGATGCAGGTGTACTTTACGCCCCGTTTTCAAATAAATTGCCAAACGCTGCTTTGAATCAAGTGGGTGCTAGCTATGAAAATATGTGGTTAGATGGCAGACTCATCGACAAAATGGCTACTGAAATTGGGAAAAATCAATTGGTATTCTTTTACGACGAAGACAAAATGGAAAAACCGCCATCTGGACTTTCAGATTTAAGAAAATATGTCATAGACAACCCGGGGAAATTTACGTTCCCTTCATTAGACACCCTTGAAGGGCAGGCATTTATCAATACGTTGGCTGCGAGTCTGTGCGATCAGAAAAGCCTATATGAGGGAAAATTAACGATTGCCAAGCAACAGGCGCTGTTCGCTCCCGTACTTGGATTTTTAAACGATATTCGTCCCTATATGTGGATGCAAGGAAAGTCGTTGCCTAAAAATGCGGTTGAACTTGACCGTTTGTTCAATGAAGGTCAAGTAAGTTTCTCTATGAGCTTGGATCAAAATAGAGCAACTGTGCTTGTAAAGGAAGAAAAATACCCATCAGGTTCAAAGGCTTTTGTTCTCAGTACGGGAACAACAGGTTTTGGACAATATGCGGTGATTCCGTTTAACTCAGTAAACAAATCTGGCGCCATGTCACTAATCAACGAATTATTGAGCGCAGATATGCAGGGCAGCAAATACAATGCTAAGAATTGGGGAAACTTACCTAGTATAGACCCAATGAAATTGGAAAAGACAGAGTCAATCAAAATTACAGGTGTTACCGTTAAGCGAAATGGACTAAAAGAAGCAGACTTAGCTGCAGTCAGATTGCCACAAATACCGAGTGATAAGGCGTATCAATTGATTTTATTATTAAAAAAATCTTTGAGTTGGTAGCAGCATATATTAGTTGCACAAAGTAATTACAATATTTCTCGCTTTGAAGCCAGCGATAAATATCGCAATTAGAACACTTTGAGCACCTCTTACATTAAGGAAATACGTTGAATCTTTAATTCAACGTATTTAATATAATTAGGGCAGCTTATCATAAGCTGCCTTTTTAAAATCGAGGTGAAGATGATGGCAGAGTTTGTACACTTGCATTTGCATACAGAATATAGCTTGCTCGACGGCTTTGCTCGCATTGACCGTCTCTTTGAACAAGTGAGGGCAAAGGGCATGACTGCCGTGGCGATAACCGATCACGGTTCGATGTTTGGCGTGGTCGACTTTTTTAAAGAGGCTAAGAAACATGGCATCAAGCCTATTATTGGCTGTGAAGTCTATGTGGCAAGGCGTTCAAGAAAAGACCGCGACAAAGACCTAGACAAAGATCGGGGTCATTTGGTGCTGCTTGCAGAAAACGAAGTGGGCTACAGAAATTTAATCAAATTGGTATCGCTGGGCTATACCGAAGGGTTTTACTATAAACCGAGAATTGACATGGAAGCATTAGAAATGTACCATGAAGGGCTTATTGCAACGAGTGCGTGTCTTGCAGGCGATATACAGAGTTATTTGCTCGAAGATCAGTACGGAGAAGCTAAGAAAATGGCACAAAGGCTCAGCCAAATTATGGGACCCAATAACTTTTTTTTAGAGCTTCAAGACCACGGCTTGGCAGAGCAGTCAAAGGTCAATATGCAGCTCATTCGCTTGTCAAAAGAGCTTCAGTTGCCGCTTGTTGCAACCAATGACGTCCATTATTTAACGAAAGATGATCACATGGTTCACGATATTTTACTCTGCATTCAAACGGGAAAATTGGTTTCAGACGCTCAGCGCCTGCGTTTTCCAAGCAATGAATTCTATTTGAAATCACCAGAAGAAATGGCACAATTATTTCCTTATGCCCCCGAAGCACTTGCGAATACCGTTCGAATTGCCGAACGATGCAACTTTGAATTTAAATTTGGAGAAATCCATTTGCCGGAGTTTCAAGTGCCAGACGCCAAGACGGCTAAAGCCTACTTACGAGAGCTCTGCGAAAAAGGTTTAAGCGCTAGATACGACGTGCAGGCCGTCCACCGCGAACGCTTAGAATTCGAACTCAAAACCATCGAAGATATGGGCTACGAAGACTATTTCTTAATCGTTTGGGACTTTATCCGCTACGCCAAAGAGCAGGGCATTTTTGTCGGCGCAGGGCGTGGCAGTTGTGGTGGCTCAATGGTCGCCTATGTGCTTAAAATTACCGAAGTTGACCCTTTAAAATATGACCTGATTTTCGAACGTTTCCTGAATCCCGAGCGGGTCACAATGCCAGATATAGACATCGATTTTCAAGACGACCGTCGTCAAGAAGTCATTGACTATGTCATTCGTAAATATGGCAAAGACCATGTGGCTCAAATCATCACCTTTGGCACCATGGCGGCAAGAGCGGCTATTAGAGACGTGGGAAGGGTCATCAACCTCCCTTATGGCGATGTAGACCGTGTTGCCAAAGAAATTCCCGGGTTTATCGGCATTACCCTAGATAAGGCGCTGAGCATCAATCAAAAACTGGCGCAAATGTACGACACAGAGCCAGACGCGCACAAACTCCTCGACTACGCCAAAATGGTAGAAGGCGTGCCTAGACATGCTTCCACCCATGCGGCAGGGGTCGTTATTTCCAAAGAAACCGTTGATCACTACGTGCCTTTATATGTTCAAGACAGTAACTTGACCACGCAGTACAATATGCTTTTGTTAGAAGAACTCGGGCTTTTAAAAATGGACTTTTTGGGTCTGAGAACCCTTACCGTCATCCAGCAGGCGATGGTGTCCATTAAACAAATTCACGGCATTGACATCCCTATAGACAATTTGCCAGAGGATTCGAAAGTCTACGACCTGATCAGTGCGGGGCAAACGCTTGGTATTTTCCAGCTTGAGAGCGGCGGCATGATTCGCTTTATGCGCGACCTAAAGCCAAGCTGCCTTGAGGACATCATTGCAGGGATTTCCCTCTACCGACCAGGCCCTATGGAATCGATTCCTAAATATGTAAGAAATAAAAACAAAAACGAAGTCATTGAGTACCACCACCCTAAATTGGAGTCCATTCTCAAAGTGACGTATGGCTGCTTGGTCTATCAAGAACAGGTAATGCAGATCGTTAGAGAGCTTGGCGGCTATTCCTATGGCAGAAGCGACCTTGTGCGCCGTGCCATGTCCAAAAAGAAAATGGACGTCATGGAGAAGGAACGGGAACTCTTTATTTACGGGAAGCTAGCCGATGATGGGACTGTTGAGATTGCCGGCTGTGTGAGAAATGGCGTTGACCCGGTAGCGGCGAGTGCCATTTTTAATGACATGGTGGATTTCGCGAATTATGCGTTCAATAAAAGTCATGCCGCAGGGTATGCCATTGTCATTTACCAGACAGCTTGGCTAAAAACACATTACCCGAAGGAATACATGGCGGCGCTCATGACCAGCGTCATGGGCAGTCAGCGAAAACTGGCGCTCTATATTAACGACTGTTATAAAATGGGCATGCAAGTGTTGCCACCAGACGTCAACAGCAGTTTTGCCACGTTCACGGTTGAAGGCGATGCGATTCGTTTTGGACTCCTTGGCATTAAAAATGTGGGCGGCGGCATTATTCAGGCGCTTGTCAGTGAAAGATCAAAAGGCAGGTTCAATACCTTTATGGAGTTTTGCGAGCGTATTTCTCATTCTGAGCTCAACAAAAAAGCAGTTGAAAGTCTCATCAAGGCAGGTGCTTTTGACAGCACAAGTGCCAATAGGGCGCAGCTGCTTAGTAGCTATGAGCGTCTTGTAGAAGGGGTTCATCGGGATAAACGCAAGAATATAGAGGGACAGGTTTCTCTGTTTGCAGACTTAATGACAGGGACGGACATCGGTCTAGAGGAAGAAACGCTACCCGATTTGGACGAGTTCCCAATGAAGCACCTGTTGTATTTTGAAAAAGAAGTCCTTGGCATTTACTTTAGTGGACACCCTTTAATGGCACATGGTGAGTTAGTCGAAAAGATCAATACCTACCGCTTAGATGAGTTGTTTGAAGGCGTTGAACAAGGCAGCGAAACTTTTAAGGAAGGCGACCGAATTGTTCTGGCTGGACTTCTTGCAAAGCGCAGCGATAAAATGACCAAAAGTAACAACAAAATGGGCATTTTAATGGTTGAAGATTTATATGACACCATTGAAACGGTAGTCTTCCCAATGGTCTTTAGAAAGTGCGAGGAAGTGCTCATAGAAGACGGATTTATCGTGATTGAGGGGCGACTTAACCTTAGAGACGATGAACCGCCTAAGCTGATTGCAGATAAAATTTATTCTTTAGAAGAGTATGCAAAAAAAATCGACAGTAAATTGTTTTTAAAGCTTAGGGGTTATAACGATGCCCTCTGGGAAGATATTAAAAACATTTTGCTTAAGTACCCGGGTAAAACAGAAGTGGTGCTTTATTTAGAAAAAGATAAAAAAAAGGTGAAGACCCAGTCAAACTATTGGGTAACTATGGAACGTGGTTTATTAACAGAACTTAAGGAACTTCTTGGGAGGGATGCGGTAAAAGTTGTCTAGATCGGTTTAAAATAATCTCAATAGATTAGGCGGATGAAGATAATTTTGCGTATTTTAAGGAAATTTAATAAAAAGCGTTGATTAAATCAAAAAAATACACTAAAATTAATAGTATATTTGCAGTAGCGGGACATAATTTATCCATAGGGACATTTTATGTATATAAAAATCTGAGGTGATTTGAGTGAAGAGAATTGGTGTTATGACAAGTGGTGGCGACGCGCCAGGTATGAATGCAGCCATTCGCGCAGTGGTCAGAGTGGCTATTTATAACGGACTAAAAGTATCGGCAATCAGAAGAGGTTACCAAGGACTCCTCGATGCAGATATTGAAGAAATGGACATTTCGTCTGTTGGAGATATCATTCACAGAGGTGGGACAAAACTCCTTACTGCAAGATGTGATGAGTTCAGAACAGAGGAAGGCCAAAAACGCGGACTCGAAATTTTAAGAATGTTCAACA
>JAYVIR010000075.1:0-25648 GCA_043770095.1 Eubacteriales bacterium | reverse complement strand
ATATGGTATATTATTTTTAGTGCCATGTGTGTTAATATGGTATCAAGGGGTAAGTCGTTACCAATCTACTGGCTCTTGATTGTTTTAATAGGAGGCGTTATGCTAAAATATATTATTCCAAAAGCAATATTAATGGGATTTATGATTGATTTTGGTGGCTATATAGGGGTTAACCTTATTTTTAACATTGCTATTATTATTTTTAATAGTTTGATCAAACTCATAAGTTTTATTCCAACGGATACGTTTGTTGAAGCTGTTTCTGGGAGCTTATTGATCAACATCTCTATGAATATCATTTGTTTTTCAATCGTGCTTTTTGGTAACTACCAAAGCGCCCGTATGGCTAAAAATTCAGAGTGGGTAAATAGTATGATTGCATTCGGAGTCAGTTTGGCTATTTCGCTAGTGATGGGATGGGATGTAAATTTAATAACGACACTTTCTATAATGTTAATAGCGACCATTTTTGCATCGGCTGGCACGTATTTAGCAGTTTTAAAAAACAAATTAGAATTATTAGAAGAAAAAAGATAGATAAAGCTTTACAAGTGAGTATTTATTCAGTTATTATAGATATAATTTAATAGAAAACGTGCAGTGCCGAAAGCGATCATTACGGCACATGTGTGATATAGAGGCTGCGGTTTGTCAAGAGTAACGAAAGTGAAAGGGGCAATCGCCGAAATACAGAAATTGTGTTGGGGTCATACTGAACAAGTATGAGACTGTCTGCTTAGAGACCCACTCTAAGTTAGGAGTACTATATCATGCAGGGTAAAAGGATCGAAGTGCGTCCATGCTTTATTGTGCCCATTTCTCTTTTGCCTTGGGTGCTTTTTATTTTTTTGATGTTGGAATAAAATATAAAAAAAGTAAATTGGAGGCGTTTATGAAACTCTTAGGGACGATGGCAATAAATGAACTTGGGCATTTGGAAATTGGGAATTGTGATACGGTTAATCTTGCATATAAATACGGCACGCCACTCTATGTTGTCGACACGAAGTGGATTAAGAGTCAGTGCTATACGTTTAAAAATGCTTTTAAGGGCGAAAATGCCGAGACGGAAGTCATCTATGCGTCTAAAGCATTTCTCAATATAGCCATGTGCCAATTGATTAACGAACAAGGTTTAAGTTTAGACGTGGTAAGTGGCGGAGAATTATTTACAGCCATGAAAGCCGACTTTCCTGCTACAAAAATATACTTTCATGGGAATAACAAAACGGTTGAAGAACTTATTATGGCGTTAAATTATGGCGTAAAACAGATTGTGGTTGACCATGAAATGGAAATCGAAATGCTGCAATACCTTTGCAGTGAAATGAACAAGCATGTGGATGTGCTGCTTAGAATAAATCCTGGCATTGAAGCGCATACGCATGAATACATCCAAACGGCTAATTTAGATTCGAAGTTTGGCATTTCGACGGAAGAGGCAGAAATTTGCCAGATTGTATCCTCAATCAGAGAAAGTTATTATTTGCATTTAAAAGGATTCCATTATCATATTGGCAGTCAGATTACGGAAGTGTCTTCTTTCATAAAAGCAGCAGATGTAATGACGGACTTTGTATACAAAATCAAAACATTTTGCGGCTATGAAACGCAGGTGCTTAATATGGGCGGTGGATTTGGCGTCTATTATTCTGAGGGAGATGAAGCGCCTGATCTTCAGAAGCTGCTTCCTGAGATGGTTGCAGCTGTTGAAACCATGTGTGCAGATAAAAATATCAAATTGCCAAAATTGCTTATAGAGCCAGGGCGAGCCATTGTCGCGAACGCTGGAACCACGCTTTATAAAATTGGTGCGACCAAGTTGACGGCTAGCGGCAAGGAATATGTTTTCGTTGACGGAGGAATGGCAGACAATCCTCGAACGGCTTTGTATGACGCAGTTTATGAAGCGGCAATAGCAAATCGTATGAACGATGAAGAAGATACACCTTATACGGTTGCGGGAAAATGTTGCGAGTCTGGCGATATTCTGATTCGAAAAATTCAACTGCCTAAGGCAAAACGAAACGATTTTCTTGCAGTCGCTTCAACTGGCGCATACAATTACAGCATGGCAAGTCATTATAATCGACTTAGAAAACCAGCAGTAGTAATGGTTGAAAATGGAAATTCAAAGGTGGTTGTTAGAAGAGAAACCTATGAAGATTTGATCAGAAATGATTGTGTATTAAGGGAGGGCCTATGAAATCGACGAGTGTTCTAAAATTTGGAGGTAGCTCAGTGGCTACCGTTGAAAAAATACAAGCTATTGCAGAAACTATAAAGAAACGCAGAGAAAGTGGAGAGGATATCGTAGTTGTGTTATCTGCAATGGGGAAAACGACAAATTCGTTGATTGACCTTGCGAAAAATGTGACTGAGAACCCTAATGAACGTGAAATGGATATGCTCATGGCGACAGGAGAGCAAGTTTCTATTGCCCTACTCAGTATGGCTCTCAATTCGAATGAATGCCCTGCCATCGCGCTGACGGGGCTACAAGCTGGTATAAAAACGGACGACGTGCATACAAAAGCCAGAATTGAAGAAGTCGATGCAGAGAATATTTTGGCGCATTTAGCAGAAGGCAAAGTTGTTATAGTAGCAGGCTTTCAAGGGGTGACTGAAAGTGGCGAAATTACGACGTTAGGTAGAGGCGGTTCAGATACAACAGCAGTCTCAATAGCGGCTGTGCTCGCTTGTTCGTGCGAAATCTATACCGATGTGGATGGCGTCTATACCATCGATCCTAGGGTGTATCCTACCGCTAAGAAACTTGATAAAATTAGCTATGAGGAAATGCTCGAGATGGCTAGCATGGGCGCTAAGGTGCTAGAAACGAGAGCTGTTGAAATGGCCAGCAAATTCAAAGTACCAGTACTTGTCGCTATTAGTACGCAAAATATGCCAGGAACATGGATTGAGGAGTGTGACGAACAAATGGAGAAAAAAGCGGTAACGGGGCTATCAATCGATGAAAATTGTCTTATGGTTACTTTAAATACCATTCCTTATAGAACAAAGCACATTGCGCAGATATTTTCTGCTATGGCAAAAGAACATATCAACATTGATATGATCAGTCAAACTGCGCCTCATAATAGCTTCGTTAACATCAGTTTCACCGCTAGAAAAGAAGATCGCAGGCATGTTGTAGAAGTGCTTAAAGAACTTACAAACGCATTTCCTAGCATGGAATATGACTTTGATGATACGGTTGTAAAATTGTCTGTGGTTGGACTGGGTATGGTTAGCCAGACTGGCGTTGCGGCACAATTATTTGAAATTTTCAGTGAGGCGGACGTCGATTTTTATCAGGTGACGACTTCGGAAATTAGTATTTCTTATACCATTGCGAGACAAGATAGAGACGTGATTGTAAGTGCAATTGCGATTGCTTTTGATTTATAGCCATTATTGACATTTAAGTGGTTTCACGGTATGATGAACCTAGTTCAATTAAACGAGGTGACTGATGCCAAAAAAAATAGATCAACCCAAAGAAACCATTATAAAAGTTGCAAGAGAAATTCTTGAAGATGAAGGCTATGACGGTCTGAGTATTCGAAATTTAGCAAAGCGCAGCGGTGTGTCCATTGGGACCATTTACAATTATTTTGAAGATAAAAAAGTATTGGATATGTTTGTAATGGCTGCATTTTGGCAAGAATTCGAATTCAAAGTGCAAGTCATTTTTAAACAACCAGATGTAGGGTTTTATGATAAATTAAACGAGATTGAATCGGAAATGAACTGTTTCATAAGTGCTTTTAGAGATCTGTTTTCTCAAGTCTTTCAAAGTAGAAAGCATTCCTATTCAGAAAGAGAACAGGATGTTAAAAATCAAATGATTAAAAGAATGTCCAATTTACTCGAAGCTGAAATCCTTAAGGAAAATTCAAGTTTGAGTACAAGTTCACCAAATGCTGAAGAAATTGCAAATTGGATTTTGACCAGCATGATGATGGTGAATCACATGAAGGGCATGACTTACTTAGAGTTAGAAAAATTCATAAGAAAAATAATGGTCAATGCTTAGTTGAAAGAAAATTTCAACTGCATTGGCTTTTTTTTATTGATTTTGCATGATCATAATGGAATAAATAAAAGATGATTTTCATCACAAATCCTTCACAATTCAGTTGTATTATAAAGGTATCCCAAAGAGGTTGTTGAAACTTCATAAAAAATAAAATGGGACATACGATTAAAAGGAGATGACATTATGAATAAAAAAATGAAATTTGGATTAACGATTATGACAGTTGGTGCACTTGCAATATCTTCAGTAGGTGCTTTTGCGGGCACTGGCGGAGTAACTGGTATGATTAATGGCGGTCATCAAGGTATTGTCGATTTAATGCTCAAAGACGGCGTAATTTCGCAAACTCAAATTGATAAATATGAAAAACAAATGCAAACGGATCGTCAAGCCGAAGTAAAAGCATCTATTCAAGCTTTGGTAACTAAAGGAACACTAACGCAAGTTAAAGCTGACGCAGTGATGAAAGTGGTTGAAGCACAACAAGTAAAAATGCATGCTTATCATGATAAATTGGCAACCATGACTCAGGAAGAAGCCAAAGCGTACATTGAAAAAAATCCGATGCCAAGAGGTGAGGGGTTACTCACTTTAGTCGAGAACGGCACGCTTACTGCAGCTGAATTTGATTCATTAAGAGGCGTTATGGGCAGAGGCGGAGAAATGGGCGGAAAAGGTATGATGAATGGCGGACATATAGACGGCAAAGATGGTGCTATGGGTGGAAAAGGTATGATGAATGGCGGACATATGGACGGCAAAGGTGGTATGGGCATAGGCAAATAGTATTTTAAACAAAACTCCCCCTTTTGTTTATGGTAGAATGGTAATGAAATAAATGTAATGACCCTTGAATTATTTGAGGGTCTTTTTTCTTATTAAGGAGTTGCTAATATGACCTATAAAGTTCTGATTGCAGAAGATGAACTTCATATACGAAATTTAATCAGAGATTATCTCACAAATGAGGGTATGGAAGTTTTGAGTGCTGTTAACGGCGAACAGGCGATTCAATTATTCATGAAAGAAGCAAGTATTGACTTAGTAATTCTTGATATTATGATGCCTAAAAAAAATGGATGGGAAGTTTGTGAGGAAATTAGAATGGTATCTCAGGTGCCAATTTTGTTTTTAACCGCATTATCAGAATTTCATGATGAATTAAAAGGGTTGAATATTGGCGCAGACGATTATATAACAAAACCTTTTAGATACGAAATATTTATGGCGCGCGTTAAGTCGATATTAAGGCGCACATCAAAAAATCAAACGGAACCTTTTCAAATTGGAAGTTGCATTATCGATCAAGAAAAACATGCAGTCTTCTGCTGTGATCAGTTAGTCGATTTAAGCCCAAAGGAATATGAATTGCTTATTTATTTCGTTAAGAATGCCAATATTGCGCTTGAAAGACAGCAAATATTAGATGCCGTTTGGGGATACGAGTTTTATGGAGATCCAAGAACCATTGATTCTCATGTCAAAAATTTGAGATCAAAATTAGGCGATGTCGGTGATCTTATTAAAAGCGTTAGAGGCTTTGGCTATAAAATGGAGGTGGCAGCATTTGAAAACAAAACACTTTAGACATTCTATCCGTTTTAAATTATTTGTAGTCTTTTTTTTAATGGTAGCTTCTCTTCAATTTG
This sequence comes from Eubacteriales bacterium, assembly GCA_043770095.1. GTDB lineage: Bacteria > Bacillota > Clostridia > Peptostreptococcales > Acidaminobacteraceae > JBGSUZ01. The sequence goes on along the minus strand of JAYVIR010000075.1, from coordinate 19,957 downwards.
TATTTTGGATTTTTAGCAATAATGTTTTGGAAACGGTTATGATTTACGGGAATAAATTAGAAATGAAGCAAATGGTTAATCGCTATCAGATGCTGTTATCTTCAGATGAAAATAGTTTTAAAATTGAAAACAGCGAAGACGTTTTGGCTCAGCTATCTTATGAATGGGATGGGAATCTCACTTTGATCGATACATTAAAAAAAGAATTTAGAACGACGGTGCCAATGAGAGGCGCAATGGGTGGTTCGATGGTACGAACTCAATTGATAGATGAGGTTTCCCGACGTTTTGGAGAAGTTGAAATAGGGCATATTGAAGCGTATATTCGCGATAATCGAGGGAGTAAAGATGCCCTTATTATTTTTGTTGGTCGTGTCAGTGAAAATCAATTGCTTTTTTCAGAAAAACCCCTAAATTTAATTCAAGAAAGTTCTAAGTTGGTGAGTCGCTATATCCTTTTTTCAGGTGTGTTAACCGTATTGATTGGTTCTTTTGCAATTTTACTTTTTTCTAAAAAATTAACCCAGCCTATTATTGAGATTGAAGAACAGGCAACAAGAATTGCAACGTTAGAATTTGAACCACAAAACCAAGTGGTGCAAAACGATGAGATAGGCTCTCTTGGTCAAGCCGTTAATCAGATTGCTAAAGCGCTAAAAGAAACCATAGATGAACTTGGCGAGGTCAATAGTCATTTAAAAGACGAAATTGAAAATGAACGACGCATCGAACGTATGAGAAGGCAATTCGTTTCAAATGTCTCGCACGAATTGAAAACGCCTATTAGCATGATTGTGGGATACGCAGATGGATTGAAGTTCGGCATAGCAAAGAATCCGGAGCAAATTGGTCACTACTGCGAAGTTATTCTTAGTGAATCTGAAAAAATGAATGGGCTGATCAATGATCTTTTAGACATGTCTGCTTATCAAGACGGCCATCTTCCAATCCAGTTAAAGCAGTTTAATTTGAGCCAATCAGTAGTAAATACGGCAATATTATACCAAGACAAAGTGGAGAGTCTAGACTCACAGCTGTTAATCAATGTGGTTTCAGATATAGAATTCTACGGTGATCAACTTAGATTGGAGCAAGTTCTTAGAAATTTGATTGGGAATGCAATCAAACATTTAAGCGAAAATGGTAGATTGATAGTTGGCTTAGAGCAAATAGAACATGAAGTTATAATAAGTGTCTATAACGACGGTTCTACTATCTCCGATGAAGAAATTGAAGCTATTTGGATGAGTTTCTATAGAGGAGCACAGTCCAGAGAAAAACAAATGGATGGCTTTGGTATAGGGCTTGCATTGGTCAAAGAAATTGTAGAAAAGCACAAGGGAAAAGCGTATTCAGAGAACAATGAAAATGGCGTTACTTTTGTGATTAAATTGCCTATTATAAGCGAATAGGCCTCTAAGCTATATTTGAAATGTAAAACCATAAAAACTCTTTATTATAAACGGTGGAATTAAGAGTTTAGGGTTGAGTCTGTTTTCGATTCAAGTTATGATTATATAGAAGAAATGTGTTGGTCAAACTTACCAACAAAGATTCATATAACTAGGGGGACTTAAAAATGGAAACATTAACACAAGGCTTGATGGCATTTACGTGGCAAAGTGCTGTCATGATTGGCATCAGTTTATTGCTTATTTACTTAGCGATTGTCAAAGAGTATGAGCCGATGCTCTTATTGCCAATGGGCTTTGGTGCGATGCTTGCCAATATTCCGTTGTCATCAGCAGTAGGTGAAGAAGGCGCGCTTACAATTCTGTTTAAAGCAGGTATTGCAACAGAGTTATTTCCGCTGCTTATATTTGTTGCTGTAGGGGCAATGATTGACTTTGGACCGCTGCTTAAAAATCCGAAAATGTTGTTATTCGGCGGAGCAGCTCAATTTGGAATCTTCTTTACATTAACAGTTGCAACTTTGATGGGATTTTCTCTCAAAGAAGCTGCTTCAATTGGTATAATCGGCGCAGCGGATGGTCCCACGTCTATCTATGTTGCTAAATTATTTGCTCCTAATCTTTTGGGACCGATTGCAGTTGCGGCATACTCCTACATGAGTCTTGTTCCGATCATACAACCGCCTATTATTAGAATGCTCACTACCTTAGAAGAACGTCAAATTAAAATGCCTTATAAAGATTCTGATATTTCAAAGCGTACAAAAGTAATGTTCCCTATTATTGTAACGCTTGTAGCTGGAATATTTGCACCAGTAAGTGTTTCTTTAATTGGTTTCTTGATGTTTGGAAACTTGCTTAGAGAGAGTGGTGTTACAGATCGATTGTCTAATTCAGCACAGAACGAATTGGCCAACTTAGTCACTATTCTTTTAGGTATTACTGTAGGTTCAACAATGATTGGTTCTGAATTCTTAAAATGGCAAACCATTATGATTATGGGAATGGGACTTATTGCTTTCATTTTCGACACTGCTGGCGGTGTTTTATTTGCAAAATTCTTAAACCTCTTTTCTAAAAATAAGATTAATCCAATGGTCGGAGCAGCTGGTATTTCTGCTTTTCCAATGTCGGCAAGAGTTATTCAAAGGGAAGCACAAAAAGCAGATCCAAGCAATTTTATTTTGATGTATGCAATTAGTGCCAACGTGGCAGGTCAAATAGGATCCATTATTGCCGGGGGTCTCATCCTCGCATTGGTTAAATAGGAGGAACAAGAAATGCAAATTCATACTGAACTATTAAGTCAAAGTTTAGTTATTATGGGAGAAGGCATGTTTGGTATTTTCCTTTTCATGCTCATATTTTATGGTATTATAGCAGGATTTAACAAAATGGATAGCAAGTACAATAAATCAAAAGATGTTTAGTGTGGAAAAGGAGTATTTGCTTTATGGAAATTTTTAAAACAAGTGGTGTATGCGCCAGTGAGATTCAATTCAAAATAGAGAATGGCGTGGTATTGGACGTCGATTTTATTAAAGGTTGTCCAGGCAGTCTTTTAGCAATCAGGGAATTGGTTAGAGGGTTAACCGTTTCGGAAGTGATCTCTAAACTTAAGGGCATTCAGTGTGGTTCAAAAGAAACTTCTTGTCCTGATCAATTGGCGTTAGCATTAGAATCTTATTTATAAAGAGTTAACGTAGATTTAACATAAAAAAGTTAACATCTATTTTACTTAGAATTAACTTTAAGTTAGAATATATAGTATAATAACGTGTTGAATGTTTTTTTAAATAAAACCATTCAACACGTTTATTCATTTAATTTAAAGGATATGAGGAGGAAAACAAATGGCATTTGAAATTGCTATTGGTGTATTTGGAGGTTTAGGCCTCTTTATTTATGGAATGCACTTAATGGCTGCAGGTCTTCAAAAAGCAGCAGGTAAAAAACTGGAAAGAATTATTGAAGCATTAACAAAAAACAAATTTATTGGTGTTTTGGTAGGTGCTTCTGTAACTGCAATCATTCAATCTAGTTCTGCAACGACTGTAATGGTTGTTGGTTTTGTAAATGCAGGCATAATGAATTTAACCCAAGCGGTTGGGATTATTATGGGTGCAAATATTGGAACTACTATGACCGCGCAAATTGTTTCATTCAACTTAGAATCCTATGCACCCATAGCAGTTGGTTTGGGTATGTTGATGCTCATGGTGAGCAAAAAACAACAAAATAAGCATATTGCAGAAATTTTATTAGGTTTTGGTATATTGTTTATTGGTATGGAATTTTTGAAAGATTCATTAACACCACTCCGAGAAATACAAGCCTTCAAAGATTTGCTCATTAGCTTTGGTGCCAATCCAGTTCTAGGATTGCTAATTGGATTTATGTTAACTTTTGTGGTTCAAAGTTCAAGTGCCTCAATTGGTATGCTTGTTGCGCTTGCTTCTCAAGGGTTATTGCCTATTGAAGCTGCACTTCCGATTCTTTATGGAGACAATATCGGTACTTGTACGACAGCGCTTATTTCTTCTATTGGAACAACTACAAATGCAAAAAGGGCTGCAGTAATGCATTTAACCTTTAACATAATTGGATCGCTATTGTTTATGATTCTTTTAACAGGACCAATTCAACAACTGGTTGTCTATATTGATCCAAACAGTGTGCCAAGACAGATTGCCAATGCACATACCTTCTTTAATTTAATTAATGTCATCGTACAATTGCCATTTGCGTTTGTTTTGATTAAAATTGCAACTTGGGTTGTTCCAGATTCTAAAGGTGATGCTGGCGTTAAAACAACCAAATATATTGATGAAAGAATCTTAGAGACGCCTTCAATTGCGTTAAATAGCGCTATTAAAGAGACGCTTCATATGGGTAATATGGCTAGAGAATCTTTTGTTGAATCTATGACAGCGCTATTTGATCATAAAGAAGAACATGTTTATAGAACGTTTGAGATAGAAAAAGTGGTTAATATATTAGAAAAGAGCATTACTGAATTCTTAGTAAAATTATCCAATAAAGAAATTACTGAGAATAGCCGTATTAAGGTTGATGGTCTCTTCAATGCAGTAAATGACATTGAGCGTATTGGCGACCACGCAGACAATATTGCAGAACTTTCTTTGGATGCCATTGAGAAGAGAATTAGATTCTCGGATGATGCCCTTGCAGAACTTCGAGAAATGTATGAATACTCTTTAGATGCGTTCAAATTAACACTTGAATCTTTAAGAGAACTAAATCGAGATAAGGCTCTTGTTGTCATCAAATATGAAGAAAAGGTAGATCATTTAGAAAAAGTATGCCGTAGACATCATATTGATCGCTTGAATAGAAATGAATGTAACTCGGAAGCTGGTATCATTTTTAATGATATAATTTCCAATATAGAGAGAGTATCTGATTTATCTGCAAACATTGCTAGATTGGTTTTAGATACGTCTGATGAAGCTTAAAATGTAATTGATTCTGAGAAAAGTCCCCATATTTTATGGGGACTTTTTAATGGTATAATTAACAGTAGAAAATTAGAAATATCCAATTTATTTATTAAAAGGGGATATCAAATGAAAAATCAAAATATACTTGGCACCATATTGATTTTAGTCTCAGCTTTAGGCTATGCAATCATGCCATCTATTTCAAGTTTGGCATATGACCGCGGCCTTAATGTGAGCCTTGTTCTATTTTATAGATTTTTAATATCAGCTATTTTTGTATGGGTTTTGATTATTACTCAAAAAATTCCGTATAAAACAAGTTTGAAACATGGTCTGTATTTGTGCCTCATCGGATTTTTTGGCTATACGTTATGTTCTAAATTCTTGTTTATGGGGTATCAATACGTATCGGGGTCAGTTGCGACAATGATTTTGTTTACACATCCTTTATTTGTTGTAATGGGTGAAGCTGTCATTGAGAAGAAAGCGCCAAGTCGAAATAAAATACTCGCAATTTCGTTAGCGCTAGTGGGATTGGTGGTAATTCTTTACGAAAAAAATATGACTTATAACCTTTATGGGTTAATGCTTTGTTTCTTGTCTTCGATAACCTATGCGATTTACTGCCTTGGTTTTTCAGAGAAGAAGACCATACAAATGCATTCGTTGTCGATGACTGCCTATGTAGTAACACTCTCTGCTGTTTATAATTTCATTGAATGTATACAAAGCGAAAGCAATTTGATCATTACAGATAGTTCGAGTATAGCGCTTTTGGTTTTATTAGCAATTGGAGGAACCGTTATTCCGGCCATTACTTTTTTTGCAGGTCTTAAAATTGTGGGATCAGGCACAGCAACTATTATCAGCACTGTTGAACCTGCTTTTGTATACATACTTGAGGTTCTTGTATTAGGACAAGTGATTATATCTAAGAACATAATAGGTGGAATCATTATTGCAGCTGCCATAATATTATTAAATGAAAAAAACAACGAAATAGCATAACGTTTGTATATAAATGACAACGCTTAAATGGTCTCTTGTGAATATTTTTTGTTTTTTGAACATAGTTTTGTTAAAATTATTTCGGACGAAGAATTACAATATGGAGGACGGTTAAATGGAAATATATAAAGGTCACATCATTTTTACTGAAAAGCCTGAAGCATTTACAATTTATAAAAACGGCTACGTGGTTGTTGAAGATGGAAAGGTCAAGTTTGCAGGAGAGACTTTGCCACAGATTTATCAAAATATCACTTTAAAAGACTTTGGGGAAAGTCTTTTGATTCCAGGTTTTGTAGATTTGCATTTTCATGCACCTCAATATGCTAATTTAGGACTGGGTTTAGATAAAGAATTATTGCCGTGGCTTACAGAATATACTTTTCCTGAAGAGGCGAAATATGCTGATTTAGCGTATGCTGAAGGTGTATATAGACAAGTTGCTCATGATCTTTGGAGAAATGGAACGACAAGAGTTGTTCTTTTTAGTACATTGCATATTGCTGCAACGAAACTTTTAATGGATTTGTTCAATGAATCAGGTCTTGGTGCCTATATTGGAAAAGTCAACATGGATCGAAATTCACCTGATTTTCTTATTGAAACGACTGAAAATTCGCTTTCAGATACAGAAAACTGGCTTAAAACATATGCAAATAAATATGAGTTGGTAAAACCAATCATTTCACCACGTTTTGTGCCAACTTGCACCAGTGAATTAATGTACGGACTTGGCGCTTTAGCTAAAGAGTATCAAGTGCCAATCCAATCGCACATTAGTGAAAACAAAGGTGAATGTGAATGGGTAAAAGAACTTCATCCAACGGCTAAGCATTATGCCGATATTTATGAACAACATGGACTATTGACATCAAGCACTATAATGGCACATTGTGTTCATAATACCATGGAAGAAATTGAGCGTTTTAAAGAAAATGGTGTTTTTTCAGCACATTGTCCAAATGCCAACTATAATTTATCAAGTGGTATTATGCCTGTGAGAAAATTTATGGATGCCGGCGTAAAAATTGGACTGGGAACGGACGTAGGTGCTGGGCATAAAGTATCAATTGCTTCGGTGATGACATCTGCAATGCAAGCGTCTAAAATCGCATGGTTAGAGTCAGAAAAGGCTCTTGCACCATTGTCAACTTCCGAAGCTTTTTACCTTGGAACCAAGGGTGGCGGCGAATTTTTTGGTAAAGTAGGTAGTTTTGAAATAGGCTACGATTTTGATGCCTTGGTTATTGATGACACTCAGCTTAAAATTACCCCAGGTCGCTCATTAGAAGAGCGTCTGCAACGCTTTATTTACGTGGGTGACGACAGGCACATCACACATCGTTTTGTCAAAGGAAGCGAACTTAAGGAACCTAAGAGATAAACTCTGAAACTGTATGTATATTCGAATGTGTTCTCACATTTAACCAATAGAAAAAGGGTTAGTCTTTCACTGTTTGTGAAAGGCTAACCCTTTTAAGTGTGCTCATTAGAGCAGACTTTACTCGTTAATAATATTTATAATCGTAATGGTAGAAGAACCATTCGGAGTCGAAACATCAATAACATTTCCAATCATTTTTCCAAGTAACGCTGCGCCGATAGGGGATTCATTTGAAATTTTATTTTCAAGGGGATCCGATTCCACTTTTGACACAATGAAAAGTTCCTCTTCATCATCACCATCGCAAGAAACGATTACTTTTGAATTCATCTTAACGCCAGCAAAATCATTGTGTTCGTCTACGAGTTCGTAGCTTTCCATAATTTCTTTTGCTTTAAGGATTTCAGTCTCGTTGAGAGATTGTGCTTCTCGTGCTGCGTGATACTCAGCATTTTCGGAGAGGTCACCAAAAGCTCTAGCTTTTTTGATTTCTTCGCTGATAATTTTTCTTTTTACAATCAATTCGTTTAAATCATGTTCTAATCTTTCTAAAGCGGATTTTGTTAATAAAACTTTTTTCATGTTATAAACCCTCCTGCACACTACCATCATATCAAATTAGAATAGTTTTGCAATGAGAATTTAATAAAGGGATTAATGTCAGATAATATTTGTGATATTATAAAAGGAATAAGTTGTGAGCTGAAATTATGATTTAGCTCTAATACTAAATAAAGACGAGGTGGCTATTATGGCAGATGAAATTGATTACAAAATTATAGGTGATGATCTTCAATTGATTGAAATTGAACTTGATCCCGGTGAAGGTGTGAGAGCTGAAGCAGGAACGATGACTTATATGGAAGATAACATTAACATGGAGACGAATACTGCGGGTGGCGGTCTTCTTGGTGGATTTAAACGCATGTTTGTTGGCGAGAGTTTCTTTATCACCACTTTTTCTAATCAAGGTAACAATAAATCAAGAGTTGGGTTTAGCGCCCCCTATCCAGGAAAAATTATTCCTATTGATTTAAATGCTTATCCAAACGGATTTATTTGCCAAAAGGATTCTTATCTTTGTTCTGCAAAAGGGATTGATATTAACGTGACCTTTACAAAAAAACTTGGTGCGGGTTTCTTTGGTGGAGAGGGCTTCATTCTTCAAAAGCTTACAGGGCAAGGAATGGCATTTGTTCACGCAGGTGGCACAATCATTGAAAAGAAACTTATGCAAGGGGAAACTTTACGAGTGGATACTGGATGCATTGTAGGATTTGAACCAAGTGTCTCTTATGATATTCAGTTTGTTGGTGGTTTTAAAAACGTCCTTTTTGGAAAAGAAGGTTTATTTTTAGCAACATTATCTGGGCCGGGTATTGTTTATATTCAATCACTTCCAATTTCAAAATTGGCTGAGCGAATCGGCGCATCATTTGGATCGAATCGTGAGCAAGGCATAAATTTTGGAAATTCAGCTGGCGCTGTATTGGCGGGAAGTGTAATAGGGTCAATGTTTGGAAATGATGACTAACGCGATAAAAAAAACAGAAAGTCGAAAAGTGGCTCAAAAAAAACACAAGAAAGAAGTGGATTTAATACAAGCTGCGTATCGTTTATTTCTTACAAAAGGTTCAGAAAATACGAGTATAGATGACATTGTAAAAAGAGCGGGTGTGGCAAAAGGAACTTTTTATCTGTATTTTAAAGATAAAAATGAGTTGATTGACAAAATTATCATGAACAGCTCAGGAGAAATCATTTTAAAAGTTTACACCAAACATGTAGAAAAACAATATGCAAAATTTGAAGATTTAGTGATTGCCGTGTTAGACGAAATCATTGAACTCTTAAGGAAAAATACAGCACTTTTAAGTTTAATTCATAGAAATGTGACTTGGACGCTTTATAAAAAAGCACTAAGAAAAGAAAGCGGAGAAAGTTTGTTGGATTTGTTAAAAAAAGATGAAAAGTATTATAATAGAAATTCTAACGTCTCAGATGACTCTTTTGAAAAAAGAATGTTTATAATGTTAGAAATGACAACCTCTATGGCTTACACAACAATTGTTAGAAATGAACCTTGCGGAATTGATGAATTAAAGCCAACACTCTATCAAATGGTTCGTAAAATGCTTAGGGAAGATGACAAGTAAAGTCTCTATTAAATTCAACGAAAAGACTAATCAGAATTATGGTTAGTCTTTTTGTTTGTAATAAAAGCAATTTAGTGATGTGGATATGGTAGCTTCCAAATAGATTTTGTAGTGGTATCGATTAATTCTATAAAAAAATTATCAGATTTATTTGTACTCCAATTTATTTTTTGAGTAGTAAAATGAATTGATTTTTTAGGGGTTAATCTAAAATCGTCCATTGAATCCGGTAAATTATTTTGAAAATATGCAAATGCATAGGATTGATTATCAATTGTTGCATGGCCGAATGGGGTGTGAATAGATGCAAAAGGAAGTGCACGGCGTATGCTCTGTTCATGATCTTGGGGACTTAGACATATGAAAAGCTTTGATATAAGATGTGTTTCTAATATTCTGGCGAAAATCTCCAAATGAGCTTCGTATTCCATTTTGGAGTGTGGATTTTTACTAATATTTAACTGGCTACTTAAATTGCCATTATGAATCACTGCATCGACTTTAAGCTCCCTTAATAAATGATCAAGGAGTAGGTATGTATAACTTGGCGTGTCAAATAAATGAAGAATGTATGAATGACTGCGATCGATTTGTTCTGGAAGCGGAATGATGCCTAGCCAATATTGTATTTGGGGTATTAAATTCATTTAACCCTCCGCATTGGAAGCTTTTCTTAAATTATATCAGAATATTTCGAATTTTAAAGGAATAGTTGATATTTAAATCAATGAGAGATATGATAAGTTGTATTGAATATAATTATTATGAATGGTGGTTGAAATATGAAGTATTATTTAGATAACCTAGTTAAATCGAATAAAAAATACACTATCGACGGAAAAGTTGCTACCTATATACCAGAACTTGCTGTCGCAAATTCGGAACATTTAGGAATCTGCATTAGTGATGGCAAAGAAATGGTTTGCTCGGGTGACTATAATGTAAAGTTTACAATCCAAAGTGTTTCAAAATCAGTGGTTCTCATTTTAGCGTTAATGGATCAAGGTGAGGAAGTTGTTTTTGAAAAAGTAGGAAAAGAACCTTCTGGCGATCCTTTTAATTCAATTATTCGTCTTGAGACATATAAAAAACAAAAACCTTATAATCCAATGATAAATGCAGGTGCCATTGCTATTGCATCATTGATTAAAGGTGAGACAGTTGAAGTGCGAGTAAGTCGAATTGTAAATTTCATAAGAGCAATTGCTCATAATACGGAGATTGAAGTCAATAACGCGGTCTATCAAAGTGAGAAGGAATCGGGTCATAGAAACAGATCTATCGCACATTTTTTAAAAGGGATTGGAAATGTCGAAGGCAATCCGGATGAGGTATTAGAAGTTTACTTCAACCAGTGTGCAATCGAAGTGGATTGTAATGACCTTGCAAATATTGCCATGGTGCTAGCGTTAGATGGAAAATCACATATTACAGGAGAAACACTTTTTCCTGCCAGATACGCTAAAATCGCAAAATCATATATGATGACTTGTGGTATGTACGACGGATCGGGAGAATTTGCTATCAGAGTTGGGATTCCAGCTAAAAGCGGCGTAGGCGGTGGCATATTAGCGGTCGTTCCAAATCGATATGGCATAGGTGTTTTTGGCCCTGCTCTAAATGAAAAGGGCAATTCAATAGCAGGTTTAAAAATGTTAGAAGAGTTATCCGAAAAGTACGATTTTAATATATTCTAAATAGTAGGCGATATCCATTGATATTATGTGTAAATTTGATGTAAAAAGTAGTTTTGTTTTAAATATATTAAAAAATCGATTAACAATATAGTATTTTATTAAACTTCTGGTTATAATGGGAATGAGACTAAATATTGAAATTATAGTAGGAGTTGTTGAAATGCCAAACAATATTGGAGAAAAAATTAAAGATTTAAGACTGTCTAAGAAGTTAACCTTAAAAGATTTAAGCGAAATGACAGATTTGTCAATCGGATTCCTATCGCAGGTAGAAAGAGGTCTTACGGCGCTTGCAATTACATCGCTTGAAAAAATTGCTGAAGCATTAGACGTGGACTTATCATATTTCTTCCCTATGAAGAAAAAAAGTAATAACTTTGTCTTAAGGTCTTTTGAAAGGGAAGTGGCACAGATTGATACTTCTCATTTTATCCACTATCATTTGAGCAATGATCTTGAAAATAAAGATTTATTTCCAAGAATTTTAGAAGTTCTGCCTTCAATGGATGACGAGAAACCTGCTGAAGATCGCCATGAAGGTGAAGAATTTATTTATGTTTTAGAGGGGATTTTTACGCTTCATATCAATCACGAACGTTATGATCTATACCCTGGAGATTGTGTTCACTATGATTCAAATATTGTTCATAGCTGGGCCAACTTCTCAAGTAGAGTTGTTAAATTGCTTTGTGTGAACACGCCTAATGGGTTTAAGAAAAAGGAAATGATTGAACAAAAGTAAGTGTAAGGTGAGCTGTGAATAGCATTTAAAGTGCAATTGCAAATAAATAGAAAGAACCGCAAGTGAGGAAAATCCTTCAACTTGCGGTTCTTTTTCATATTGGTGCATTAAAAATAAGTGAATTATTCTGCCTTATGATTTACAAGGAGTTTTACTAATTCAGGAATGATTTTATTAACGTCACCAACGATAGACAAATCAGCAGCATCAAAGATTGGAGCTGTTTCATCTTTATTGATTGCGATAATGAATTCAGATTCTTCCATACCAGCTAAATGCTGAATGGCACCAGAGATACCACAAGCAATATAGAGGTCAGGTCTAACAGTTTTGCCTGTTTGACCAACTTGATGATTTCTGTCAACCCATCCAGCGTCAACAACTGCTCTAGAAGCAGAAACTGTACCGCCGAGTTGTTCAGCAAGAACTTCTAAGTTTCTCATGTTGTCAGGGTGACCAACACCACGTCCGCCTGAGATCAGAATGCTTGCATCTTCAATGTTGGCTTTTTTCTTATCTTCTTTAACAACTTCTAAAACTTCAATATTGAAGTCGCTTGCATTGAAAGCAACTTCAAATGGTGTAATCGTACCAATTCTAGTTTCATCTATTTCTCTCATAACCATAACGCCAGGTCTTACAGTTGACATTTGTGGTCTGTGATCAGGACAAATGATTGTCGCCATGATATTGCCGCCGAAAGCAGGTCTTGTCATCAATAAGTTTCTAGCTTCTAAATCAACTTCTAATGAGGTACAGTCTGCGGTAAGGCCAGTGTTAACTCTTGCAGATACTCTTGGCGCTAAATCTCTGCCAATAGTAGTTGCGCCAACAAGAACGATTTCTGGCTTGCGGTCGTCGATAATAGCTGTGAGTGCTTTTGCGTAAGGCTCAGTTGTAAAAGGCTCAAGAATGTCGTTGCATACAAGAATAACTTCGTCACAACCAAGGTGAATAAGTTCTTCTGCTGGTGAACTAAGCGTTTTGCAAAGTACAGCACCAACAAGTCTGCAACCGAGTTGATCGGCAATTTCTCTGCCTTTTGAAATGAGTTCTAAAGAGACCTTTTGAATGTGGCCATCACGTTGTTCAACGTACACGAGTACGTCTTGGTAAGCTGAATGAGACATATACTAATCCTCCTACTACACGATATACTTTTCTTTGAGTTCGTTCAAAATGAGCTTCGCTGCTGATTCAGGATCCGTGTTGAATTTTTTGCCAGGCGCTTTAGGAGCCTTAGTATATGATTTTCTAACTTTAGTAGGTGAACCTTTAAGGCCAACGTGATCAGGGTTTATTTCTAAATTGTCCATTGTCCAAAGTTCAACTTCTTTTTCTCTGTAAGCGTCGAAAATACCACCAACAGACATATATCTAGGCGTGTTCATTTCAGTAAGCGTTGTAACAAGGCAAGGCGTTGCTACACGAATTCTATGGTAGCCATCTTCAAAGATACGTTTCGCAGTAATATGAGTTTCAGTTGCAGTAAGTTCGTCAACATAGCTCACTTGAGGAATATTGAGTTTCTCAGCAATTTGTGGTCCAACTTGAGCAGTATCGCCATCAATCGCTTGACGACCCGCAATGATGAGGTCAAACTCGATGTTTCTAATAGCAGCAGCCAAAGTCATAGAAGTCGCCCAAGTATCAGCGCCAGCAAATCTTCTGTCTGTCAAAAGGATTGCTCTGTCAGCGCCCATAGCAAGTGCTTCTCTAAGTGCTTTGTCAGCTTGCGGTGGTCCCATTGTAAGAACTGTTACATGAGCACCCATTGTTTCTTTGAGAACCAATGCTGCTTCAAGGCCAGCTTTATCATCTGGATTAATGATTGACGGAACGCCATCACGGATGAGGGTGCCGGTAATTGGATCAAGTTTAACTTCATTAGTATCTGGAACTTGTTTGACACAAACGATGATTTTCATGGTCTAGGTCCTCCTATTTGTATACTGAAACTTATTCAGCTAAATTATTTAAGCATAGCCGCAGAAATAACCATACGTTGTACTTCAGAAGTACCTTCATAGATTTCTGTGATTTTCGCATCTCTCATCATACGCTCAACGCCGTATTCTCTAGTGTAACCATAACCACCGTGAAGTTGTACAGCTTTGCTTGTTACTTCGCTTGAAACCTCTGAAGCGTAAAGTTTAGCCATTGCAGCTTCCATTGCATAATCAACTTTTTGATCTTTAAGGTAAGCTGCTTTGTAGACAAGAAGTCTAGCTGCTTCAGTTTTTGTTTGCATGTCAGCTAATTGGAACTGAGTGTTTTGGAAAGCAGCAATTGGTTTGTTGAATTGCTTTCTTTCTTTAGTATATTTAACCGTTTCGTCAATTGCGCCTTGAGCAAGTCCAAGTGCTTGTGAAGCGATTCCGATACGGCCGCCATCTAGGGTCTTCATTGCAATTTTGAAACCTTGTCCAACTTTGCCAAGAAGATTTTCTTTAGGCACTTTACAGTTTTCGAAGATGAGTTCACAAGTAGAAGAACCTCTAATGCCCATTTTCTTTTCTTTTTTACCGATGCTAAAACCAGGGAAGTCGGCTTCAACGATGAATGCTGAAATACCTCTAGTACCAACAGATTTATCAGTCATAGCCATGACAATATAAGTATCTGCATAACCAGCATTTGTGATAAAGATTTTAGAACCATTGAGGACATAATGATCGCCTTCAAGAATGGCTTTTGTTTGTTGACCAGCAGCATCTGTGCCCGCGCCAGCTTCAGTAAGACCAAAAGCACCTAATTTTTCGCCTTTAGCAAGAGGTACTAAGTATTTTTGTTTTTGTTCTTCTGTGCCAAATTCATAAATTGGAGCAGCACAGAGAGAGGTATGAGCAGAAACGATAACGCCTGTTGTTCCGCATGCTTTTGAAAGTTCTTCGACAGCCATTGCGTAAGCGATGTTGTCTGCGCCAGCACCACCATATTCTTTTGGGAACGGGATGCCAAAGAAGCCATAACGCGCTAATTTTTTTACTGTCTCAACAGGGAAACGTTCTTCCTCGTCAAGTTCTTCAGCAAGTGGTTTTACTTCATTGATGGTAAAGCTTCTGTACATTTCTCTGAGCATTTCATGCTCTTTAGAAAGAGAAAAATTCATGCTAATCCTCCTTGAATATGTTAATAAATTCACAAAAATTATCAAAAACCTCAATCATTTTTGTAAAAATTTATTAACTCATGTGTTTGATTTTTCATACATAGCAATTATATCGCATATAAATCAATAAAACTATACAAATTAACAGAAATATGAACACTATTTTAATGATTAAAAGATAGTAGAGTTTTTAACATGATTTTTGATTTTTTTTGATTTTTTCGATGTGTATAATTTTAGTGTTTGTATAAAAGTAATAGATGTGTTCTTCAAAAGTGTTGGAAACTTGTGCCCGTCAGAAATTTTATTTCAACTTATAACCCTCGATATAGGATATAATAGGACAATATATATCGTTTATTATTAATTTTTAGTGGGGGAATGAATTTGTTGAAAAAGCTTTTGATTTGCACTGGTATCTTTGTATTAGTGCTGGGACTATCTGCATGTAAAAGTAAATCAAATGATAATCAGGAAACGGTTGTTCTAGCGGGCAATTATAATCAAGAGTTAGCTCAATTATTTCCAGATGCAGAAGGTTATAAATGGGAATATTATGGTACGTCAGATTATGGGCATCATATGAAAATTGATAAAATTTATGAAGCAAACTCGCAAAAAGTAATAAAAGTCACTGGTGAAGTTGCCGATCTGGCTGGTAGTCAATCAGAACAAGATTTTAGTTTAGAAGTTACATATGCGATAGAAAGTGATCGTGTAGTCCAAACCAAGTTATCTGATCGGATGATGGACTCTGAATATGATCATATTACTTTAATTATGAGTCCTTTGCTAGTAGGTACCAAATGGCATGAGGAAACGGTGGATTCTCAAGGTAAAAGAGCTATGATCAATGGCGAAATTATTGAGTCTGAAGAAAATGGCGAGGGCACTATTTATAAAGTGCTCTACACAGAAGAAAAATCAGACTATTCCGAAGTGAGAAAAATTCAAAAGGGTAAGGGGGTTATCGATTTTGTCAAAACTTTAAAGTATGAAGATCAGTCGATGGAAATTTCTTATCATTTATATCGATTAATTTTGCCTGAGGAAAAAGCGAGCGTTGTCGTAGGTGAATCTGAAAAGGATCGTATTAAAGGCGTTGTGTTTAAATTTGACGAACTTTGGATTGACTTTGTTAACCAGGGATCGATTGATTTAATGGATTATGTTGTTGAAGATAGTCCTGTTAGTGAAATGATTAAAAATTACATAAGAGATGACACAAGACAGAAGTATTTGAGCATTCAGATTGCAGATGTAAATGTAAATGGGACTAATGCCGATGTGAAGGTCTATGAAAAAATGCAGCAAACTGGAAAAGAAGAGGTTCAAATTTTTGAATATCGCTGGATTTATCATTTGCAAAAAAAAGGTGAACAATGGTATATTCACAGTTATGAAGCAGATCCACAGAAATAAGGACGTTGCATATTTGGACACAGGCAATCATTTGGGAAGTGTTTAGGAGACTGAAATGAAAAAAATTGGCATAATAGCAGCTATGGCGTTAGAAATTAGAATAATAAAAGAGCATTTAGTGATTGCAGGAACAGATAATTTTGCTGGATTTACTTTCATAACAGGGAGTCTGAATGGAAAAATGGTCGTGCTTACCATTAGTGGGATTGGAAAAGTTAACGCGGCAATATGCGCTCAGTTAATGATTGATCACTATGATGTAGAATGTATAATAAATACAGGTATTGCAAATGGTATTGCGCCTGATCTTAGAACTTGTGATGTTGTCATTTCAGAAGACGTGACTTATCATGATGTGCGTCCTGAACAGATGATTTCATGTTTTCCAAATAAAGAAGTTTTCACTGCGGACCAAAAGATGATTGATTATGCTATTCATGCGTGTGATTTAACACGTACAGAAAATTGGGAATATAGAGTTGGAAGGATTGTCTCAGGGGAACAGTTTGTTTCGGGTGTTAGGAAAAAGAAACAAATTATTCAACAATATAAAGCGCAATGCGTTGATATGGAAGGTGCTGCAATAGGCCATGTGGCACATGTGAACCGAGTACAATTTGTGATTATTAGAAGTATTTCAGATAGCGCAAACCGAGATGCTTCATTAGATTATCAAACATTTGAGAAAGTATCGTCTAATATTTCTTCAAATATTGTTATTCAAATGATCCACCTAATGGGTGAATACTAGCCACCCACTCAATGGGTGAATATTAGCCACCCATTAGGTTCGAATATATCCTTTATAGCCTATTTGATTACGACCGCCTTCTTTGGCGAGATAGAGACCTTTATCTGCAACTTCAAATAGTTGTTTGTAAGTATCGCCATCCCAGGGGTAAGTACTCATGCCCATTGAAATGGTAATTTTCGGGTTGGTATTTTTGCTTAGTTCTTTCATAAGCCTTTCTCCAAAGTCAAGACCTTCTTTGTAACCAAGCATTGGCAAAGCTATTATGAATTCATCGCCGCCAAAACGTCCTAAAAGATCATATTCTCTTGCATTAGCTTTTAAAATACTAGCAAGGTTTTTTAGACAAGTGTCACCAGTTGTATGTCCGAGAGTATCATTGATTTTTTTGAAGTAGTCAATATCTAATACAAAGAGGACGAATTTTGTTGTACTTCTATCTGATAAAAGTGATTCAATATCTGCAATTATCGATTTACGATTCAGTAATTTTGTCAAATGGTCAGTTCTATTAAGCTGAACCATTTTTTCTTTGCTTAGTTCCATATAGAAGGTTCGCTTGTTAACCTCTTTTCTAACAGCATCATCAAAATGATCTTTATAATAATTGGCTTCTTGGTGAACAGATAGATAGGATTTATTGATTTCTTGATAAGTGAAGAACATGTTTAATGCATCACTAAAAATAATGACTGCTGCTGCAAAAATCAAGGTTGTATTGTTATAATTAATAGCGGAAAGAATTAAGGCGACAATTTGGAGTGTTAAGTAGAATAAGATAAAATTACCGAGCTTTAAATTGCGTATATAAAATAAAGCGATAATGCCAAGCGTGATTGCTAACCCGGTAAATAAGGCACTGTTATAATAAAACGTTAAGTAATATGGTTGAAATTTTAAAAATAACAATACTAGAATAGGTAATATTCCAGTTAAGAAAGTAAGATAAACATTTTCTTTTTTAGCGGACTGCATGCATAGCAAAATCACTATGGCAAGCCCTGTTAGAATTGAAAAGAAAAAATTAATGTACTCGGGTGTATTCGGTAAAAGCCAAGATGAAAATCCTAATATGAGGACAATTGAACAACGGCTTAACCCAAGAATTTTTTTGCTTGGCGTTAACATTCGATGAGAGAACGTGGTTAAGAATAAACCTGCTGCCATCAATATAATGATTTGAAAAACAATAGATAATGTATGGGTCACAGTTTTCACTCCTAATTAAATAAGTCTCACATCATTTTAGCATAAATTGATTAGAATGAATTTATTATATACTCTTTTTTTATAAAAAAATACCGAAAGCTTTGACATGTGTTATAGAACTCGATATAATATGCACAAGTAGAAATAAAAGTCGCGTTGACAGGAAGAGTAGGCTGTATGGTAGTCTTAGCGAATTGGGGATGGTGAAAGCCCAATGACGGATTACAGCCGAAGAACATCCTTGAGCACCTATCCGAAATGATGTATGTTATCAAAGTAGATTTAGGCGGATTTCCTCCGTTATCAGGAAGTTAACATGTTTGTGTTAACACGAGTGGTTGAATTTTCAATCAATCAAAGGGTGGCACCGCGAATAACCTTTCGCCCCTTCTATTAATTTTAGAAGGGGTGGAAGGTTTTTTTATTTCCAAAAATCATTTAAGGAGGTTAATAAAATGAAATTATTTACGGAATTATTCAAAGAGCATTCTAGTCTCATAGGGCAACAAGTCACTGTAGGTGGCTGGATTAGAACGATGAGAGACAGTAAAACGTTTGGGTTTATTGAACTCAATGATGGGACAACTTTTAAAAATATTCAAATCGTATTTGATGATCAGTTAGAAAATTTCCAGGAGATTGCTAAGTTGCAGATTGCATCGTCTTTAACAATCGTTGGTGAACTTATTTTAACACCCGATGCAAAACAACCATTTGAAATTAAAGCAAGTTCTATTGTTATTGAAGGTACTTCGACGCCAGAGTATCCACTTCAAAAGAAAAGACATACTATGGAGTATTTAAGAACGATTGCGCATCTAAGACCAAGAAGCAATACATTTGCAGCGGTATTTAGAGTGCGTTCTGTAGCCTCATTTGCGATTCATAAATTTTTCCAAGAACAAGGATTTGTTAATGTACACACACCTATCATTACAGGTAGCGACTGTGAAGGTGCAGGAGAAATGTTTAGAGTAACGACATTGGATTTAAACAATATTCCTAAAACGGATGATGGTAAAATAAATACAGCGCTAGACTTCTTTGGAAAGGAAACGAATTTAACGGTTTCTGGACAATTAGAAGGGGAAACGTATGCGATGGCCTTTAGAAATATTTATACATTTGGACCAACTTTCAGAGCAGAAAATTCTAATACAGGAAGACATGCGGCAGAATTTTGGATGATTGAACCTGAAATGGCATTTGCAGATCTTAATGACAATATGGCCGTTGCAGAAGCAATGCTAAAATATATTATTAGATACGTTATGACTGAGTGTCCAGATGAGATTGCATTCTTCAATGAACGTGTTGACAAAGGCTTGATTGAAAGACTTGAGGGTGTCGTTAATTCTGAGTTTGGTGTGATTACTTACACGGATGCGGTTAAAATGCTTCAAGAAGCAAAAGTGGATTTTGAATACCCAGTGGAATGGGGTATAGATTTGCAAACTGAGCATGAACGTTATATTACGGAACAAGTCTTTAAAAAACCAGTGTTTGTCATTAACTACCCTAAAGACATAAAAGCTTTTTATATGAAAGTTAATGAAGATGGAAAAACGGTTGCTGCTATGGATCTTCTTGTGCCAGGAATTGG
>JAYVIR010000074.1:0-36545 GCA_043770095.1 Eubacteriales bacterium | reverse complement strand
CGACAAATTTCTCTTTTACCGTTTCTCTGATGACTGTCTCCCAATCAAGTTTCTCTAAGCCTAACGCTTTAATAAGAGCGCCAACCAATACGACATTCATCGTTTTAGAGTTTCCTAATGATTCAGCAATTTCAGCGGCTTTGAATACAGTTGTATTCGCCTTTAGCTTGATTGCATCGATGACGCCTTCAGGATAATCAGCAAATCCAGCCAAAATTGGCGCTGATGGAATTTGGTATTCGTTGATTACCACTTTGCCATCTTCTTTAAGGTAGTCTAGGTATCTGCTAGTTTCCATTGTTTCAAATGAAACCAAAACATCGGCTTGACCCTTGCCTATAATAGGAGAATAAACTTTATCGCCATAACGAACTTGTGTTGTAACGCTTCCGCCACGTTGAGCCATGCCGTGAACTTCTGACATTTTTACATCGTAACCTGCGTTGATTAAACCAATTGATAAAATCTTACTTGCTAAGATAATGCCTTGGCCGCCTACGCCTGCGAGGAGTATGTTTTTGATTTCTGCCATGATTATTCACCCACCTTTTTGATTGCTTTAAATGGACACGCTTGTAGACAAACTTGGCAGCCTACGCACATATTAGGATCAATGCTTGCTAATTTAGTGTTTTTGTCAAAACTAATGGATGGGCAGCCTGTTTTTGTGCAGACTTTGCAGCCTTTACAAAGATCTACATCGACATAGCATGTTTTCTTGCTAAGATCAAATTCTTTAAAATCAGCGTCTGAGAACTTTTTAAGGACGCAAGGCCATCTTGTAATGATGACAGACGGACCTTCGAAGGCAAACGCATCGTCTATTGCTTTGCTCATTTCATCTAAATTGAGCGGATTAACCAAGCCGATGTGCTTAATGCCAACAGCAGCCACTAATGCTGGAATATCAATTTCATTTGCTGGTTCGCCCATGAGTGTAAATCCAGTTCCAGGATTTTCTTGATGACCAGTCATGCCAGTAATACGATTGTCTAAAATAACGCTAACAGTGTTGCTGTTATTGTAAGCAACATCGATGAGAGAGTTTATGCCTGAATGACAGAAAGTTGAATCACCGATAACAGCAACGACTTTCTTATCAACGTTGAACTTTTCAAATACTTTTTGAGCGCCGTGACCCATAGAAATTGAAGCGCCCATGCAGATTACTGAGTCTGTCATATTGAGTGGCTCAGCAGCGCCTAGCGTGTAACAGCCAATATCGCCAGTTACGACTACATTTTTCTTTTTGCTAAGCGCATAGAAGAAACCTCTATGTGGGCAACCAGCGCATAATGTAGGCGGTCTACCAACACTCTTGTCAGCAGGAATTTCAAGCGTCACTCTTTCTACGCCAAGTAATGCTTTGCTGATGATGTCTGGATTAAGTTCGCCGCATCTAGGAATTTTCTCTTTTCCGATACAAGCAATACCCGCCGCTTTTAATTGCTCTTCAATAAACGGCTCAAGTTCTTCTATAATGTATAAAGTTTCTACTTGAGAAGCAAACTCTCTAATTTTATCCATTGGCAATGGGAATACGAAACCAAGTTTTAAGAATGATACTGAATCGCCAAATACTTCTTTTGAATAGGTATATGCAACACCTGAAGTAATCACGCCGATTTTTTTGTCGTTCCATTCAATGCGGTTAAGCGGTGTTTCGTTTGAAAAGGCCTCTAATTTCAAAAGCTTTTCTTCAACAATTGTATGAAGTACTTTTGCATTTGCAGGTGATGCAATGTATTTATTGGCTTGCTTTACATAAGGAATAACGTCTTTTTCAACGCGATCGCCCATTTCTACCAATGACTTCGAGTGACAAACGCGCGTTGTCATTCTGAAGAGCACTGGCACATCAAATTTCTCACTGATATCGAATGCTTCTTTTATGAAGTCTTTTGACTCTTGAGAATCACTTGGCTCTACGCAAGCAACTTTAGCGAATTTTGCATAATATCTGTTGTCCTGCTCGTTTTGTGAGCTATGGCAACCTGGATCATCCGCTGTTATAAGAACCAAACCACCAGTAACACCCGTATAGGCAACTGTGAAGAGCGGATCCGCTGCAACGTTTACACCTACGTGTTTCATAGCGGCAAGCGCTCTACCACCAGCAAAAGATGCGCCGATTGCTGATTCTAGTGCCACTTTTTCATTTGGTGCCCATTCAGCAATAATATTTTCTTTGTAATCTACCATATTTTCGAGAATTTCCGTGCTCGGCGTGCCTGGATAAGCTGCAGCATATGCCACACCTGCTTCGTAACAACCACGTGCAACCGCTTCGTTACCTGTCATGAACTTCTTCATTTTTCCACTCTCCTGTTATTATAGTAATATAAGTTAAAATACAATTTCAACTCGTTATAAAAACTTCCCTACAGCAAATTGGCAGCAATTACGCTTCCAAGAGCGATTGAATTAAGTTTTGTTTCATATGAATCCGCTCTTGATGTAAGGACTACTGGTACTTTAGCCCCCATGATCACACCTGCTGATTCAGCTTTGGCCATATATGTCATTGTTTTGCCAATGCCATTGCCCACTTCTATATTAGGTACCATAAGAATATCTGTGTCTCCTGCGATTTCACTTTTAAATCCTTTAACGATTGCTGCTTCTTTCGAAACGGCAAGATCAAAGGCTAAAGGTCCTTCAACGATGACACCAATACCAAATTCACCTTCTTTGCATAAATTTTCTAACGCTTTGGCGTCTACTGTTGCTGGCATTTTATCATTCACTTTTTCTTTGGCAGCAATGCAGGCAACTTTAACAGTTTGAACGCCTAATGCTTTTGCAACATCAACTGCATTCTTAACGATTTTTACTTTTTCTTCTAACGTTGGGTCGATATTCATGCCCCCGTCTGTAAGATAGATAAATTTATGATAGCTTGGCACGTCATAAATCATAACATGCGAAAGTTGACTACTCGTTCTAAGTCCTTTTTCTTTATCGAGTACAGCTTTTAAAAGAACCGCTGTATCAATCAAGCCTTTCATCAAGAAGTCAGCACGACCTTCTCTTACCAATTGCACTGCTAATTTTGCAGCTTCTGCAATTTCCTCAACATGTATCAACTCATATGCCGATAAGTTAAGATTTTCTTCTGCAGCAATTTTTTCAATCAATGCTTTATTGCCAATGAGTATTGGCTCTACTAGCCCAAGCTCACTTGCTTTAACCACTGCACATAAAACGTCATTGTCTTCAGCTGCTGCAACTGCCAATCTCATTTTCTTTTGATTTTTAGCTGTTTCTAAGAGCTGTTCAAAATTTTTGATCATTCGAATCACTCTCCTTAATAGTTATTTTTTTTGAAGGCTTCTATTTTTTTTTGAACTCACCTTATTTTACATAATTTTTGGACAGAATTCAACAAATTTTAGTAGAATTAAAAAAAGACATTAAAAATGATCTTTTAATGTCCTTTTAAAAAGTTTTATTTGGTTTGTATTCGCCTATACCGTTTTTTCGAAATATTTAAGCCACGCGGCTGTAACACTATCTTCCGGATCGATTTCATGTGCCTTTTGAATGAGGCGCTTCGCTTGATCTGGTTGTCCTTGATTTAAAAATACAATTCCTAAGTTGCATAAGAGTTCACTATTTTCAGGACTCAGTCTTAATGCTTCTTCAAAATACTCTTGCGCCTCAGTAAATTGACCTTTGCTCATGTAGCATAATCCAATTTCATTAAAAGTATCGATATGCCCAGTATTGAGATTCAAGGTTTTCTTGAAATAGTAGATTGCATTGTCATAGTCTTCTTTTTGTCTGTATCCAAGGCCGATGAAGAACATCAAATTCCACCAATCAGGATTTTCATCTTCGAGTGGCAGTAATTTTACAAGACCCTCCTCTGGGAAACCTTCTAAAACCTGCGTATAGCCTTCTTCATACTGGATTCTTGACCAAAGATGTGTTAAATTCTTGAGTATATCTTCTTTGGCATCGTCGTGAATGCCAAACGCTACTGCTTTTTCCCATACGGCTTGAGCCGCTTTGTAAGACTTTTGGTTCACAAGATGGAATCCAATATAGTAATAAGCGAGCGCCATATCTGGATAGTGCTCAATAATGTGCATTAACACTTCATAAGATTCATTCTCTAATAATTTTACCCGCTGAGGGCTTTCTTTGCCTTTTTCAGCTGCTAAATCGCAACATCTTGTATATCTAAACAGAATTTCTGGTTGGTCATGATCAAATTCCAATGCTGCCTTAAAGAATATTGCCGCATCAAGGTACTTCTCATCAACCATTGCATTAGAAGCAAGTGCAATAATATTTTGGGTGACCAGTGGGTCAACACCTTTCATAAATTCCATATACGTTTCTTTATGAGGAAACTGTGAGTCAATGCCAAGAATATAACTCATCGCCTCCATAATGCTTCTAAGTTGTATATCCGTATCCGAAATACCTTTCACTTTGTCTACAACATATTTAAACATGATTGGCACCGGCAACCCAGCTTCGAGAACGGCGCCATTATGTGAAATTGATTTTCCTTCTTTTAATTCGATGAATACGACTTCATCTGCTTTGCTCTTAAATAATGCCTCGATAGTTTGATCTAACATAATTCCTCCAAGTAAAATGCGGCCCTTCCAATATTCGTATAAGACCTAATTATTCGTACAACACCCGATTATTTAAATTCTTGTCTATAATCTTATTTTTGTAAAGTTCAAAGTAATCATAATCGCCCCATCTGAGAATCTGAACTTCTTTGTGAGCGGCTTCAACGTGAATTTCTGAAATAAAATCATCCGAAACTTTACGCCCATCACAGGCGACAATGACCGCTCTGTATTTCGATTTGATAATGTGAAAATCAATCATTGTTTCAATAGGAACCACAAGACTGCTCTTAAGTGGGCGATTGATACTGTTATCATTTGCATTGAGCGGTGTCAATTGATACACCGGCAATTCCGAATGTGTTGCAACGCCACCTGCCCAAATAGCATAGCCCGTAGAACCAATCGGAGTTGAAACGATAAAGCCGTCTCCTGTAAAATAATTAAAGGGTTTTCCATTGATATAGATCTTAGCTTCCATAAGTCTTGGTTCTAAGTGCTTGATCAAGATTTCATTGAAGGCATAGCTGTCAATTTCATCGCCTTTTACAGTTTTACATTTAACCTCTAACAAAGGATAGCTTTGAATACTATAATTTTTGTTTTCTAAAATGTCCATAATAATTTCTAAGTTGCTTGGCGGAACACTTGGTAAAAAACCCAAAGTGCCTGTGTTGACACCAATGAAAGGGACTTTGCGCGTTCTATATTTACGAATTGCGCTAAGCATGGTTCCATCCCCACCAAATACAACGATCAGATCAGGCTTATCTGTGACCACTTCATAGCCATGTTCTATCAGCAATTGATTGAGATTCTCTTTTGCTTCCACTGAGGCTTTTTTATTGTTGGCGTACAGAAGAATGCGCTTCATCTATGGTCACCTTTTCCTTTTATTATTTGGTTTTAATTTCTATACATATTGTTCATAAATTGTCTTTTTCGTCTTGATGTAGTGGTCAAGAGTTCGTATAAATAACCTCGATAGATCATTGCAAAGCCAGCAATGCCAGATGTAAGAACCAGACTAATCACTGTTCCAAGAATTGAAAAATTGAGTCTTGCTAAGAAAATAGTGAATTGGCTGTTTATCAAATACAAAAGACCCATAATGATAATATTAGGTGCAAACCACTCCAAAGCATTCTCTTTTATGAAGCGAACACCATAAACCAATGTATCACTCTCTGAATAATGTTTTTGATAAATAGTTTCAGGTATGGCATTCAGCAAAATGATTAAGAACCAATTAATAGAAGTCATCATAAACGGTTCGCGCATAATAGGCAATATTGGCGCAATAATCAAGCTAATGCCTATCTGAATGACCCAAATTAAAAATAGAAATGCATATACGTTTCTCAAATAAACTTTAAAACCAATTTTAAAATCGCCAAGATCAAACGATCGATTGTGAATGACTTGATTGATGATATATAGATAATCGCTTATTACCGCCGCCATAATCAAGTAAATGATTAAGGATGCAAATGGACCGAAAATACTTGCGCCTAAAGTGCCACAAAATAAAATCGCCATATAGACAATGCCTAAAATAAACAGCAGATAATTCTTAGTAAAACTTTTCCATGCGCGTTCAAATACTTTTTTGTTGGTTGAAAGAATATCTTTAATCACTTCCAGCTGAATCACTCCTCTATAAACAAATAAGTCTCATATCTCTCAGTAATGACATGCTTCTTACTCAATTCTACTATAAGTATCCCATCAAAGCATACTTTTGTTTCTATTTTAATCACACGATCAACTAAAATTTGCTGCATCGCTTCAGTTAATCCCTTTGTCACGCCCATAAACCGGATCCTTTTTACTCTTTCTTTTGCTGATAACTCTAAAAGATGAGGGAACATAAGTTCAAACGACTTGGTTTTAACCAATTCAAAAGTCTCAGCTTTAACGTCTGTTGTCATTTTTCCTGAAAGCCACTCGGGCGGATATTTTCCAAGTGAAGATATAAAATCAAGCAACAGATTGGCTCTAAGAATCAACAAATCTACTTGATTTGATTTTTGATCCACGCAGAACAGCCATAACAGTTCATACCATCGCTCTAGTTTAATGGCTTCCTCAAAGTAGCCTTTTATTCGAACCCAGGTGCTGAATGTGACATAAAATTGAGAAGGACTCTCAGATATAGCCATCAGATACTCTAAGGTATAGGCAAATCTCTTGCTATTGTGCAAGTGTTCAAGGCATTCTTCCAAATCCTTTAGCAAGAGTAATTCATCAAACGAAATATACCTTGTCTGCAACACTTCATAAGGCTGATAATCTTCAAAAATATAGCCGTGAACTTCTCTGTTTTTTCGAATTTCAGAGCCTTTTATCAACTTAAGAAATCCTAATTGGAGAACGTGAGGGTTTAAGGCATATACATCATCAAACGACTGAAGAAACCGTTCATAGCCTTCATGAGGAAGACCTGCTATCAGGTCTACGTGAATGTGAATATTGCCTGCCTCTAAGAGTGCTTTGACAGGCACTTTCAGCTGATGAAAGCTTAGACGCCTATTAACTGCCTCTGATGCTGCTTCCATAGTCGTTTGAATGCCAATTTCAAATTGAAATAAGCCGATTCTAACCATCTTTAAGAATTCAATGTCTTCTTCTCTAAGCAGTTCAGCGGTAATTTCAAAATGGAAATTGGTATAACCCAAATCTTCATCGGCTAAAAACTTCCAAAGTTCAAGCGCTCGGCTTGGATTCGCGTTAAACGTTCTATCAATAAATTTAACTTGAGTCACTTTTGACGCAATAAAACGCATTAGATCACTACGAACAAGTTCATCGCTTCGAAAACGAACGCCTTTCGTTGCGGATGAAAGACAATAACTGCAATTGAAAGGGCAACCCCTAGACGATTCATAATAAAGAATCCGATGAGAAAGCTGCTCTAAATCTGGATACGGAAAGGCCACGAGATCCATTAATAACAGCTGTTGGTCACCATTAACGATGACTTCCATTTCGTCTCTCCAGGTCAAACCCAAGATTGGTTTATAACTGCGTTCCTCTGGCGTTTTACCAAGTTCCAGGAGAAGATTCTCTGTAACCGACTCACCTTCGCCTCTTGTAATAAAATCAATAAAAGGATATGTCTTTAGTTCTGCAGCACTGTCAAAACTAACTTCTGGCCCGCCAAAGACAATCAGCATTTCGGGTAGCAGTTTTTTAAGCTGGGCAGCAATTTGTCTGCTTTCTTTTGCATTCCAGATATACACCGAAAAAATCAGCACATCCGGCTTTTGGCGATAGAGGTCTCCAATAATGTTATAAATCGGTGTGTTGATGGTGTACTCAACCCAATTGGCTTCAATTTCTCGTTCAGCAAGCCAATTGCCAATGACTCTAAGCGCAAGAGATGTATGGGTGAACTTTGAATTTAATGTTGTTAAAATAGTTTTCATAGTCTTATCCTAAGCTTCATTTAGTAAATTTTGATACAGTTCGATGTATTGATCGACTATAAAAGTTTCATTAAAGGCATTAAGGGCACGGTCTCTTCCATTTTTAGAAAATTGTTTATAGAGGATTTCATCCTTTAACAAGATAAGTGAATTTTTGATCATATCGTCTACATCACCAATTGGAGATAAATAACCCGTTTCTCCATGAATCACAACTTCAGGAATACCACCAGTAATACTCGCTATGACAGGCACTTCGCAAGCCATTGCTTCTAACGCTGCAAGTCCAAAACTCTCTTTCTCTGATGGCAGTATGAACAAATCTGAACAAGATATAATTGGAACAACATTATCCTGCTTTCCCATGAAATGAACGCGATCTTTTAATCCATATTGTTCAACAAACTCATAAGCTATTCTGATGTCTGGTCCATCTCCCACCAATAATAAATGACTCGAAACTTCCTTCTGGATGCCATAGAAAATTTCCATCACATCTTTGATTCGTTTCACAGGTCTAAAATTCGAAATATGAATGATGACTTTGTCACTTGGATCAATTTTAAGAACAGCCCGTACATCACAGCTACAAGTGCGCTTGTACTCCTCGGTATCTACAAAATTATAAATGGTTGTAATCGGCTTTGTAATATTTAAAGATTCTAGCGTTTGAAGTCTTAAATTTTCTGAGACTGATGTAATAGCGTCACAACTATTGGCGCTAAATTCAGTGATTTCCTTAAGCGCTGGATCTTCAGACATGATTGTCACATCTGTACCATGTAGTGTTGTCACGGTTTTAATTTTACCGCCCAACATTTGTTTTGCAAGGTATATAGCCGTTGCATGCGGCACAGCATAATGGGCATGTAAAATATCTAATGACTCTCTTTTAGCCACTTCGTGAATTTTATTGGCTAAAGCCATAATATACGGGGGATGTTTAAAAACTGGATAGTTTGGCGTATCAAAAACATGGAAATATACATTGGGATGATATTCTCCAAGTCTAAATGGTTTATCATAGGTGATGAAGTGAACTTCATGTCCTCTTTTCGCCAAATGAATGCCTAATTCCGTAGCAACAACGCCACTTCCACCATACGATGGGTAACAACATATTCCAATTTTCATGCGTTCACTTCCTATTCTATAATGTAATAATACGGTGTTTAGCTTCTATGGGCAATTCATTTACTAGATAGTCAATAAATGAATCTCCCTCTTTTCCATAGTACTGTATGACTGAAAGCATACGTTCTTGAAGGCCACCTTCTGGAACCAGTTGCATTTCAACATCGCTTAGAGTCTTTAATAAGTCTTTGTGGTTTCTGCGATGGAACCTGTGCGCTTTTTCCTGTAAATAACCAATTTGATTAAGAATCATGCCCTTATTTTTTTCTTTGAACTCATGAATCTCTGGGCTCATTTTTTCAATTTGTCCAATCAGAAGGTCATAACCTTCTGCTACCTGTTTTTGATAGGCTTCGAATAGATCATCAATTCTGATGTCATCTTTCAAATCCAAAACCCGATCTCTTACCGCTTCAACGCCGCAAATTAACATAGCTTCTGCATCTACATCCAAGTCCGTCATTTTTTCATCTACAGGTTTGGTCACAACTGTGAAATTCTCTCTTGGGTAGATGATTGGCATTGTCTTTCCAAAAAACTGATACACTTGAGCCAGTTGGCCATAATAACTGATTTCACCAGGGCCTGCAACATATGCAACCGTTTTAAACAGTATATCCTGCGCAATTGGGCGTAGGATGACATTGGTGCTGAAGCGATCCGGTTCTTCGTTAAAGGCTTTCTGTAGCGTCTCAGTTGTAAAAGTAGTGATTTCGCTACCTTGCCCCACACACCAGTTTGTACCTTCACGTTTAATGGGAAGACGTTCGCCATTTTGATAGTAGAACAGGTTCAAACCTGTAGGATCAAATTCTAAAGAAGGCTTGAAGCCCATTTTGCTTACCAATTCTGTCTGTTCCTCAAGTGCTTTTACTATATTTTCATTAGAAGCCAATGCTTTTTCAAACAATGGTATTTCCAAACTTCTTAACTGACCTAACATCGGATCAATAAATACAAGGCCATAATCGTTGAAAAGTTTCATCATTAAGCGTCCAAACCAATTACTCAATGTGTCGTTTTCGACAAGTGTGCTTTTTAGAAGTATTTGCAAATTCTCTATTTCATCTTGAGAGGCTTCATTTAATAGTGTTTCAACTGTTTGATACACTTCATTGGTTACTTTTAGGTGTCCAATAGAAGCTTTAAGTTGATTATTTGATGGATGACTAGGTGTTAAATGTTTTTCAATAAGCTCAGATGCCTGTTTATGTATGGCATATGTATTCACTTTTCCATTTGCATAGTGTTTAAGTTCATGAATTTCTTGAAAATCATGATCCTCTGAAGCAATCCAAAATACTGGCACAACTGGTCTTTGGTATTGTTCAGAAAGTTTTCTTGCCAATTTAATGGTTGTAATGGCTTTATAGACCGTATACAGCGCACCTGTAAAAATGCCTGCCTGCTGTCCTGTGACAACCGCTAATGCACCATTTTCAAGTTCGTCTAAATGCTTAAGCGTCAGTTCGCCACAGCCAAGATATTGATTAAATTCTCTGAGTACGCCAGATACAGCACTCGGTTCGATACATCTACATTCGGCATCTAATTCTTCAATCTTTTGTGTGAAGGCTTCTTCGTTGTTAAAGTTAAGCGGAAAAATTTTTGATGAATCAGTTGTATTGTCAACGTAGGCTTTTGAAAGCCCTTTAAAAATCGAATAAGAACTCATAGTCCCTCCATAATTTTACTTATATTTTATTAGAATCTATCTATTATATCATACTCCTATTTCAAAATTGTTAAACGATTAAAAACAAAAAAAGGAAGCAAATTTTAACGCAATCTCTGCGAAAAGCATTTACTCCCAAACTTTT
Organism: Eubacteriales bacterium; assembly: GCA_043770095.1. GTDB lineage: Bacteria > Bacillota > Clostridia > Peptostreptococcales > Acidaminobacteraceae > JBGSUZ01. The sequence continues at coordinate 25,571 of JAYVIR010000074.1, read as the reverse complement.
TATTAAGTTATATTTTCTAACGTTATTACATTCTTTCAGGTGCTTTTAAACTGATGAGATATAATCCGTTTTTCAATGTCTGTCTAACGCCATTGACCAATGAAAGTCTTGCAAAGGATAACGCTTCATCTTCTAACAAGATTGAATGATCATGGTAAAAACGATTGAATGTTTGAGCCAAATCGATGATATAACGGGTAATCAACGAAGGTTCATACTTCTCGCCCGCATCTACTATGACTTCTGGGAATTTTCTGAGGAGCCTTAGCACTTCAACTTCCTCTTTTTCGACTAGTAAGTCATAATTAATATCTTGCGCCTGCCAATTCTCGGGTGCTTTTCGAAGGACACTACAAGATCTCGCATGAGTATACTGCACATATGGTCCAGTTTCGCCTTCGAAAGCTAACGCTTTTTCCCATGAGAATGTATAATCTTTGATTCGATTATTAGAAAGTTCTTGGAATACAATTGCACCGATGCCAATGGCAGCGGCTACGTCTTCTTTGTTTTCTAAATTAGGATTCTTTTCTTCGATGATTTGTCTCGTTTTCTCGACTGCTGTTTTTAGTACGTCTTCTAAGAATACGATTCTTCCAGATCTTGTTGACATTGCGCCTTCTTCTAATCCAATCATTCCAAAATCAACGTGGACGCAGTTTTTAACCCATTCATGTCCCATTAACTCGATGATTTTCATCCATTGTTGGAAGTGAAGTTTTTGAGCCGATCCTACAACATAGATGTTTTTGTCAAAGTCATAATGTTTTTTTCTATAAATTGCCGCTGCAATGTCTCGGGTAATGTATAAAGAAGAGCCATCCTTTTTTGTAATCAAAGCTGGTGGCATGCCAAATGCTTCTAACTCTACTATTTCAGCACCTTCAGATGCTACCATTAAACCTTTGTCTCTCATTTCAGTCAAAACTTCAGGCATTTTGTCGGAATAGAAGCTTTCACCTGCATATGAGTCAAAATGTACGTCTAGCATGCTGTATACTCGGTCAAACTCTTTAAGGCTAACATCTCTAAACCAAGACCAAAGTTGATAAGCTTCCTCATCATTATTCTCAAGTTTTTTAAACCATGCTCTAGCCTCATCGTCATAACTTGGATCTTTCTCTGCTTCTTCATGGAATTTCACATACAGGGTTAGTAGTTCCGGAATTGGGTTAATTTCAACCGCTTCTTTAACGCCCCATTTTTTATAGGCCACTATTAATTTTCCAAATTGCGTTCCATAATCGCCTAAATGATTGATGCCAATAGTCTCATAGCCTAAACATTTGTGAATTCGATAAAGCGAATTTCCAATCATGGTTGAACGTATATGACCCATGTGGAAAGGCTTGGCAATATTGGTAGACGAAAATTCAACGATGGCTTTTTTACCATTTCCTAACGTTGAAGAGCCATATTGTTCTTTCATATTCTGGATTTCCGTAAGAACAACCTTCGCTAGTGCACCCTTATTTAAAGTGAAATTCACATAACCCGCAACAGCTTCTGTCTTATCGATACAATCAACTGGTTCTAGCGCTGCGCTAAGTTCTGCCGCGATTACAACAGGTGCTTTCCTCATAGACTTTGCCAATTTGAAGCACGGGAATGCAAAATCACCCATATCCGAATGTTTGGGAATTTCTAACGATTCATAAATTTCTTCCGTAGTAAGCCCTTCTGTGTGACCTACTAGTAAATCTGCAATGGCTTTTTTAAAATCAAACATATACAATCCTCCTATTCATTTATTCAAGATTTATGACAATAAAAAACGCCCCTATCTGTTTTTCCAGATAGAGACGAAGTATTCCGCGTTACCACTCTAATTAGCCCATAAGGACTCACTCAATCCCTTTATCGGTGGGGGCCGTCCATTCTACCTGCTAATAGCGCTCAAATGGATGCTCTTAGGTGCGTTTCAACAAAGGCTCATATCGGACTTACACCAACTCCGACTCGCTTTAATGAAGCAAATTGTCTACTCTCCTCGTCATCACTTATCTATTCAACTTTGCAAAATTATATCATGAAGTTGAAGACAGGTCAATTTTTTGTTATGATTACTTTAATGAAGTAGAAAGGATGTATATTATGATTGCAGAACGTATTAAGAAACCCATTTACCTCAGCCACATTCTGATTGCCATTAACATTGTTGTTTTCGCTATTATGTGGCTGATAGACCCCAAAATTTCAACGCAGACGCTTGCCAATTTTGGCGCAAAGGTCAATTTTCTTTTAGTAGATGGCCAGTGGTACCGGTTGATTACCCCGATGTTTCTTCATGTCGACTTTTTCCATTTGCTATTTAACTGCATGGCGCTTGCAGCCTTTGGAACGGAAACTGAGCTAATCTTTGGCAAAAAGAAATTCTTGGTCATCTATTTCGTCTCTGGCTTAGCTGGTAGTATTGGCAGCTTTATCTTCAGCAGCGGTGTTTCGGCTGGCGCCTCAGGGGCTATTTTTGGTCTGATTGGCGCAAATATATATTTATATACTTTGAACCGAGAAGTCTATAAGAAAGTATTTGGAAACAGCGTATTGGTTTTACTGGTCATCAACCTCATTTACGGCATCACCAATCCTTTGATTGATGACAGCGCTCATATTGCAGGACTTATTGGCGGATTCATGATTACTTGGAGCATTGGTTATTTGAATCAGGTGCAGTTTACTTGGAAAAACTATGTGTCTCGTGTCTTGTTGGTCATTTTAATGGCTGGCGGGTTGACGGTTGGCTATTATAAAAATTTAGAATCGGAAGACTACTTCCTTTATAAAGGTTCATTCCAACTAAACGATGGCGAAATTCAAAATGCTCAACTTACCTTTGAAAAGGGTTCTAAAAAATTTCCTGACAATGCTGATTTTAAATCAGTTCTTCAGCAAATTGAGAATTATAAAAATACAGTCAAATAGTTTACGCAAAAACAGAGCCTTTCGGCTCTGTTTTTTTATCGTTTTTGATGTTTTTATGTCACTGATGTTTATTATTATCTCGCTAATATTTTTCGAGAAATTTTACTTAAGTTCTATGATCGTCACACCCATTCCGCCTTCGCCATACGCACCTTGTCTATAACTTTTGATGTGATGGTGTGTTTTAAAGAACTGTTGCAGACCCGCTTTTAGCGCACCAGTACCAACGCCATGAATGACTGTTACCGCTTGATGGTGTGATAAATAAGCTTCGTCTAGGTATTTGTCAAGTACAAAAGTAGCTTCATCGACATTCATGCCACGCAAATCGACTTCATTTTTAACACTAGCCGTTCTGATACTCGAAATGCGATTTGCCTGCCTCTGCGATTTTTTTTCTGAGAAAGCCTCTGCATGTTTCAGTTGATTGATATTCAGAGTCATTGTCATAATGCCAACTTGAACGCTTAAATTTCCATTTTTATCTGGAAGACTTGCCACACTGCCCACTTGATTGAGAGAAGTAATTTTCACGCTGTCACCTAATTTGAGTTTTTTAGGCAATTCGCTATAGATATAATCGTCTTCCTCAGTTTGCAGTGCATTTAAATCATCCAAGTTGGATTTGAGTTTACGTCTCATTTCTTCAACGCGTTTGCTGTCACTCTTTTTTATTTCAGTGCCCATTTGTCTAATTTCTTTAGCCAATTCATCTGCTTGATCTTTAGCCTCTTTGATGACTTTTCTCGCTTCTTCTTTGGCTTGATCTAATATTTTTTCCTTTTGAACATTCAAACGATCTTCACGTTCAGCAAGTTTTTTCTTTAATTGCTCTGATTCTAATCTAAGTCGAATGGCTTGATCTCGCTCGTCATCCGCTTCTTTTCTGCTTTTTTCAATATTGGCAAGAATTTCTTCAAACACGATGTCTTCGGTAGCAATCATTTTCTTAGCTTCTTCAATGATATCGCCTCCGAGACCCAGTTTTCTCGAAATTTCAAAAGCATTTGATTTGCCTGGAACGCCTATCAGCAAGCGATAGGTTGGGCTAAGCGTATTGATGTCAAACTCAACCGAAGCATTTTCAACGCCTTCGGTAAGTAGTGCATATTCCTTCAATTCGCTATAGTGCGTCGTGGCAATGGTTGTCACATGCATGCGATAGAGTTTATCCAAAATAGCCTTACCTAGTGCTGCGCCTTCGGTAGGATCTGTTCCAGCACCTAATTCATCAAATAACACCAAACTATTTTTGCTGGCGTGCTTCATGATTTCAACAATGTTCGTCATATGCGATGAAAAAGTACTCAAACTTTGTTCAATCGACTGTTCATCTCCAATGTCCGCATAAACACCATCAAAAATAGCCATTTTAGTGCCATAATCTGCTGGTACATGAAGTCCACTCTGCATCATAAGCGTCAGTAGACCCACTGTTTTAAGCGTTACTGTCTTACCGCCAGTATTAGGGCCGGTAATGAGCAATGTTTTAAAGTGCTCGCCAATCCAAAAATTAGAAGGCACTACAGACCTCGGCTCGAGAAGTGGATGTCTTCCGTTTTTAAGCCTCACTTTACCTTCTTTATTAACGTCTGGTTCCACCGCTTTCATGCTGAGGGCAAGTTTGGCTTTTGCAAAGATAAAGTCCAAAGTTTGAAGAATCTCTTGATTCGCCCGAATGCCCACAGGATACTCGCCGACATAAGCGGTTAATTCAGTAAGAATTCTCTCGATTTCTGCTTGTTCTTTAAGTTTTAATTCCCTAAGTTCGTTATTGAGTTCCACCACTGCAAACGGTTCAATATAAAACGTTGAGCCGCTTGAAGATTGATCATGAACCAAGCCTTTTATCATGCTCTTATATTCACTCTTAACTGGAACGACAAATCGATCTTGTCGAATGGTGACTAAAGAATCTTGAAGGTATTTTTTGCTTTCCTGATCTCTAATCAGATGTTCAAGCTTGCTTTTTACGGATTGGTGCTTGGTTTCAATTTCTCTTCTAATTTTTCGAAGACCGGGACTTGCATTATCCGATATTTGATTTTCGCCAATAATAGCGTTATTAATGGCATCTTCAATATTTTTTAATGAAGTAATGCCCTCTCCGCAACTCTTTAGAATTGGGAAAGTCGTACTTTCTCCAATTGATTTAAGCACGTAGCTCTTCAAATTTCTTGCGGTTCTTAGTGTGTCTGAAACTTGTAAGAGTTGCATTGGAGACATAAAACTGCCTATCTCAGCAATTTTGATATGATTTTTGAGATCAAGAATAGGCCCAAAAGGGGGCGCGTTATATTTAAGTAATATTTCCACTGCTTCACTTGTCTCTTTAATCATATATTCAATGTCATCGCTTTGAATAGACGGTTTTAAATCCTGACACAGTTCCTTGCCTAACTGAGAAGTCGCTTCATTTGTCAACTTCTCAATAATTTTATAATATTCTAATACTCTTAATGACTTTTCGTTCATATGAATCACCCTCGCTGCGTATGCTGAGAACTAAAGTACGCCTCGCTTAAAATGTCCTTTTGTATAACCTTTTCCGCGAAGTTCCAATGGGAAATCCAGTGCTGCTTTTTGATGCATTTCAATGGCTTCATTCACTTCATCGATGTTTTCATCTACAAAGTTCATTCGGTACATCTCTATGTCCATCGCTTCAAGTTTATGCCACTCGTCTGCGATATTCAGCACTGCACTATTAAATATTTCGACTTGACAATGAGCATCGCCTTTTACAAGGAATCTTGCTCCTGTTTTATCTTCTAAATAGAATTTGTCTTTACGACAAATTTGACAATTTTCTTTATCTTTTGAATAAGCGCCATTGATTGGACAGTATTGATTAACCATCACAGGCATTTTACCATATCCGATAATCTCAAAACGCTGATCAGAGCCTGATTGCTTATCAAGCATCGTCTCAATTTGTTCATCGTTTAACTCTAATGACAAGGTCACACGTTTTGAACCTTCTTCTTTTAACAATTGGCAAGTTTGATGATTAAACACGTTAAAGCTAAAATCAGCGACCGCTTCATAACCAAGTTCTCTGGCTCTTTCCAGTTGCCCGATTGAACTTACCAAAAGTGTTTTAAACTGAGCTTTGTGCGGCTCTAATAGATTAAATCTCTCTGTTAATACTTCATTGTAATCAAAGCGACCTAAATAAGGAATCGCTTCAGTTTCTGGGTAACTAGTGCAAAGTTCAATCCAACTGTCAATGCACTCTTTTGAAGTCATCGCTTCTCTAAAATGTCCGTTAGGAACTGCTTCAAATAGATTATGGATATAAATGACTGCCACACCCATTTCTGCCGCTGCTTTATACTGATCCATCGTGCGAACCATTGCAGACAAGATCATTTTAGAACGCTCGGCAATTTCTTCGTAATCTTCTTCATCGTCATAATAATCGAGTGCTTCAGATTTGGTTTTTTCAAGAACAACTGCTTTTACGGACTGCAAATCAGCCGCTTTATCTCTAGTCCAAGTTTGGCTTAACTGCTTAACGATTAGCTCAACGCCGTCACGTCTTAACTGATTGAGTATCTTAACCGGGCATGTTTCATTGCCTTCCCGCTCAATTTCAATTTGACTCACATGGAAAGGCGTACCACCCATTTTTTCAAGTTGCTCTTTAATGCGCTCATCTGATAACGGTGTCTTAAGAGCCGCTTCAACCAGTTGCTCGGAAGATACTTCAGTTGTGATGCCGCTTTCATGTCTCAATTTAAGTTTTAAAGGTTCGCCAATTTTCATAGCAAGTTCTAAACTAAGACAGGTTGTTCTTTCTCCCGAATTGATTTGAAGTTGAATATCTTTCATAAGCTGTTGATCATAGGTTCTAAACACTTGTGTGCCAATAGGGACTTCGTGTTTGAAGTTTACAAGAATTTTAGTGTCTTTCTTTGCTGATTCAATTCGTCTGCCATCTCTTCGTAAATACTCAACCCTGCCGCCAACACTATTTCCGTGCGATCTCACTTGCAAATCGTCACCTTTAGTGATATCTTCAAAAAGATTCAAGAGCATTTCGGCAGTCACTTTATCATATTGCAAAACTTCTCCAACCAAAATTCCGCGGTTTCCAGGTGTTTCTTGGCTGATAAAGTCTTTATTGGTGGTTCCAAGAATAAAGCCTTCAGTGAAATTTCGATTAAACAAACGTGTCATTTCTTCTTTAGATGCCGCATTTTCTTCTGGCGTAAGTGCTTTTCCAGTTATAAGGATGGCATCAAGTGCCGTTCTATACGCTTTTGTAATAGCATAGCTATATTCAGGGCTTTTCATGCGACCTTCAATTTTAAGAGAAGTAACGCCTGCATCAATGACCTCTTTTAATTGATCGATTGTCATTAGATCCCTAGGGCTGATTAAGAAATCTCCATCTCTAGAGATCACTCTTTCATCGTTTGAGCCTTTAATCAATTTATACTTTTGACGACAAGATTGGGCACAGTTGCCTCGATTTCCGCTTCTGCCGCCAATCAAACTGCTCATGAGGCACTGTCCCGAAACCGAAACACAAAGTGCACCATGAACAAATACTTCTAAGTCCATGTCGACTTCGTTGTGTATTTGTTCAATGTGTGCCAAATCCATTTCTCTTGGAAGTACGACACGGTCAGCACCCAAGCGTTTTACAGCTAATATGTCCAAAGTATTATGCAGCGCCATTTGTGTTGAACAATGGAGGCTTATATTTGGATACAGCGCTCTTAAATATTTAAACACGCCTAAATCTTGAACAATAAAGGCATCCATACCCGCTTCATAAAGAGGCGTAAGGAATGCTTCAAGTTCAAGCAGTTCGTCATCGCTAAGAAGCGTATTGACCGTCAAATAGATTTTTACCCCACGCAAATGGCAGTAATTAATGGCGTCTATCAGACTTTCATTTGTAAAATTTTGAGCGCTTTTTCTTGCGCCAAATTGCTGACCTGCTAAATAGATGGCATCTGCACCTGCTTTAACAGAGGCTTCTAAAGATTCCCAACTTCCCGCTGGGGCTAATAATTCTATTTTTTTCAATTTATCTCTCCATATAAAAAAGGCGGTGAATAGTTCACCGCCTTAACTGTTGATTGCTTGGGCTAGTTCGAATCAAAGTTATCGATGAATTCAATCAGTTCTTTTTCTTTTAACGCTAAACGCTGTGCCATTTCAAGCTTTTCATTTTCCATCGCTCGAAGCATCCCGTCTTTATCAGCTAATTTTCGATTGAGTTCCTCAATTTTTGTTCGAAGCATTGACAGACCAGCTTCATAGTCTTTTGAATTCTTGAGCATTTTTTCAAACTCTTCATCCAAACGATTCTGTTCCTGGGTATTCATTTCAACTACTTTTTGAGCTTCTAAAAGTTTCTTTCTTAACTCGCTCACTTCAATATTGGGATCTTCTAATTTCTTTTGAAGATGCACGCACTCGTCCTTCACCTTTAAGTATTCATCGGTAGAATTGAGCGCTGTTAATACCGCAATCATAGAAGTACTAAGTTTCTTATTGACTAGCGTAATTTCTTTCATTTTATCATCGACTAAATTGGAAACTCTTTGCATGTACTCTCTAGAGTCATCGCTGACAAGAGTATATTCTTGACCCATTATGCGCACGATAACTTTATTTTTAATGGTCAAAAAAAAACAACTCCTTCTCCTATATATTTCTCAATATAATTTTACCCTAATTAACAAGCTGAATGCAAGTTATAATTGGAAGACAACGACAATTATCTTAATTTTGCTTCAAGTTCTGTTTCCAAAGCGTTTGAGATTCTTTGGAATACTTTGCTGACTTCTTCGTCCGTCAAGGTACGGTCTTCTGCTCTGAAAATCAGCGCATAAGCCATTGATTTATAACCGTCCTCAATTTGCTTGCCTTTATAAACATCGAAAAGTTTCACAGACTCTAACATCGCCTTGCCTTGAGTGGTAATAAGCTTCATTATTTGTCCATTTGATACCTCATCCTTGACTAAAATAGCCATGTCTCTTGTCATTGCAGGATATTTCGGCAAAGGCTGATATTTCTTCTCTAGATTAGAATAAGCAATTAAATTCGTGAAATTAAGCTCACCAAGATACGTTCTAGCTTCAATATCGTAAGATTCCATTACCTGCGGATGAATTTCTCCGATAATGCCCACTTCAACGCCATCAATTAGAACGCGTGCGCATCTACCTGGGTGGAAAGTGCTATGGTTGCTTTCAGCAATAAATTCAACTTTTTTAATGCCCATTTTTTCAAGCAAAACTTCAACGCTTCCTTTGATTTTAAAGAAATCCATTTCAGTCCCATAGCCACCAAGAACTAATTTTTGAACTTCATTTGGAAGTTCCGTAACTGGCAGTTCTTTTGGCTCAAATACATTTCCAATTTCAAACGCTGATACGGCAGGTATTCTACGGTTGTAGTTTCTAGAAAGCACTTCCATCAAATTACCCATCAAAGACGTTCTCATCGCACTGTATTCTTCACCAAGTGGGTTTAAAAGTCTAATTTGGCTTCTTAACGGATCTGCGTTTGGAATTTTTAACAAATCAATTTGCGATGGGCTTACGAAAGAGTAGGTCACGACTTCGTTCAAACCTTGTGCCGTCAAAATGTCTTTTGTTAAAATTTCTAATTTTTGCTTATAGGTGTAGACGCCGCTTGAGGCATCTCTAGGAATTGTGGTTTCAATTCGATCGTAGCCATAGATTCTTGCAATTTCTTCAACAAGGTCAATTTCTTTGACCAGATCCAGTCTGAATGCAGGAATGTGACAGAGCAATTGATCATCTTCTATCGTTTTTGAAGGATGGTTTTCAATGACTTCTGCCTTGATTTCTAACGACGCAAAAATTTGAATCATTTCAGCGGTGCTGAGCGTCGTTCCAAGTAAGCTGTTGATCCGTTTTACCCTTGCAGTAATGGTAATTGGTTCTTCCATATTTGGGTAAACATCTACAGTTCCACCAACGATTTCACCAACGCCAAGCATTTCAGCTAATTGACACACACGTGCCATTACAGGATCAACAAGGCATATTGCTACGCCTTTTTCAAATTTAGAAGAAGCTTCTGATCTAAGACCAATCTCTTTTGACGATTTTCTGATATTTGATTTTTCAAAATTTGCCACTTCAATGAGAATGTTTTTCGTATTCTCTGTAATCTCCGTAAACTCGCCACCCATGATGCCAGCAAGCGCAACCGCTTTTTCGCCATCTGCAATCACGAGCATTTCTGAACCGAGCGTTCTCTCTACGCTATCAAGCGTTGTCAGTTTCTCACCTTCGACCGCTCTTCTAACGATGATTTCGCCGCTGTGAATCGTGTCTAAATCAAATGCATGAATGGGCTGACCAAATTCGAGCATCACATAGTTTGTTATGTCAACTATGTTGCTAATCGGGCGCATTCCAGCTTTCATTAAACGGTGCTGCATCCAAAGAGGCGACTCTTCAATCTTAACATTTTTAATGATTTTAGCGCCGTAACGTTTGCATAAATCTGGTGCGTCAATGCGAACTTTGATTAAATCAGAAGCTTGACCAACTGTCTGATTCACTGCGATTTCCATCGGCTTAAGCGTCTTTGAAAATGTTGCAGCAGTCTCTCTTGCGATGCCAATCATACTTAAGCAATCTGGTCTATTCGGCGTAATTTCAAATTCAATGACTTGATCTGAAAGTTCAGGAAGAGCCACTTCTATTGCTTCACCTGTCTTAAAATCGCCGTTTAAAATATAAATGCCTTCTGAAGAGGCTTTTGGAATCACTTTGCTCTCAAATCCAAGTTCTTCTAAAGAACAAAGCATGCCATTAGATTCAATGCCTCTAAGCTTGCCTTTCTTTATTTTCATGCCACCAGAAACGACCGAGCCATTCACAGCTACCGGAATATAAGCGCCAACAAAACAGTTTTGTGCGCCTGTAACGATTTGAAGTGATTCCTCGCCAACATTAACCTGCATCACCCATAATTTGTCCGCATCAGGGTGTTTTTCCATTGATTCAATTCGGCCAATCAAAATGCCACTGACACCTTCACAGATGTTTCGAACCGCTTCTGTATTTGAGCCTGACATAATCAAGCGTTCTTCTAATGTTGAAACTTCCAAATTTTCAATATCTATATACTCATTTAGCCATTTAACAGGTACTAACATATCAAATCCTCCTGCCCCTCTTAGAATTGGTTAATGAAACGCATGTCGTTTTCAAATAACAAACGAATATCATCTATTTCATGTTTAAGCATTGTGATTCTGTCTAAGCCCATTCCAAAGGCAAAACCTGAATACACTTCTGGATCAATCCCACACTCTTTAAGAACATTGGGGTGAACCATGCCACAACCTAGAATTTCAATCCAACCACTGTTTTTACACACTTTACAACCTCGACCTTCGCATTTGAAACAGGTCACATCTACTTCTGCGCTAGGCTCAGTAAATGGGAAGTAATGGGGTCTAAATTTCGTCTTGGTATTTTCACCAAAGAGTTTTTTAGCCAGTAAATCTAAGGTGCCTTTTAAGTCTGCCATTGTGATGTCTTTATCAATTACTAACCCCTCTACCTGATGGAACATTGGTGAGTGGGTTGCATCGAGTTCATCAAAACGGAAACATCTTCCCGGAGAAATAATCTTAATCGGTGGCTCAGAAGCCTTCATGGTTCTGATTTGAACAGGCGAAGTCTGAGTTCTAAGGAGCAGATCTTCCGTAATATAAAACGTATCTGACATGCTTCTTGAAGGGTGATCTATAGGTGAGTTGAGAGCGTCAAAGTTATTATAAACCGTTTCAATTTCCGGTCCTTCTGCTATTGAAAATCCTAAGCCGATGAAGACCTCTTTGATTTCATCAAGTACCTTTGTTAGTGGATGTCTATCTCCTACAGCTAAAACTTTAGAAGGCAGAGTCACATCGATTGTTTCACTCATCAATTGAATTTTAAGCGCTTCTGCTTTAAAAGTTTCTTTCGTAGCTTCCAAAAGGCTCTCAATCTCTTCTCTGACGTCATTAACGACTTTTCCCATAACTGGTCGCTCATCTGCCGATAAGCTTCCCATACTCTTTAGAATGCTTGTGAGTTCACCTTTTTTGCCAGTATACTTTACGCGCACTTCTTCTAATTCTACTAAATTGCAAGTTTGAGAAATATCCAATTTAGCGGTTTTTAACATTTCAGCTAATTTTTCTCTCATAATAATCCCCTTTCTACAATAAAAAAAAGCCTCCATCCACAAGGGACGAAGGCTACAAGCTCCGCGGTACCACCCAAATACTCATAATGAGCACTTTAAAACCCATTTAACGGGGGTCAATTCGTTCCTTGCTACTTGACGTTTCACAAAGAAAACTCCGAAGTGAACTTCATTTATTGGCCATAAAGGCTTGCACCAAGCGCCTTCTCTCTTTAATGTCCTCAAAACTACTCTCTTCATCACTGTTTTTACTCCATTGGTTAAAAACCAACTTCTAATTTTTCAACTGATTATATCATAGTCCCAATAACTCTACAAGATGAAGTTATCTTCTTTGCTTAGTTGCTTCATACATGATAATTGCAGCAGCTATTGCAGCGTTAAGGCTTTCTGCTTCACCATAGATTGGAATTTTAATACGCTGAGTGCTTTCATTAAAAACTTCTGTCGAAATACCCTGAGATTCATTTCCAATCACGATGATACTGCCCTGCTTATAATCTACCTGTGAATAATCTACACTTATTTCTAAAGAGGTACACAAAACTTGAACACCTTGTTTTTTAGCATCTCTTAAAAATTCCGATAAATCTTCGCAAGTAGTCAGCGGGATTGAAAAAATGGAACCCATGGTCGAACGCAGTACTTTTTCGCTATAAGGATCAACAGTGCCTTTGTTATAGATGACGCCAGAGAATCCTGCTGCGTCAGCAGTTCGTATCATTGTGCCTAAATTTCCTGGATCTTGAATCTGATCCAGCGCTAGATATAGTCCTTTCGGATCTAATGTTAAAACTTGCTTACGCATTTGAACAACCGCAATAACACCTTGAGAATTTACCGTATCCGATAAATCTTCAAAAATATTCTTAGACATTGAAATAACTTGAACCCGATCAGGAATAGTCCTTAGAATCGATTCCAATATACTCTCATTGATTAAATCCGAGCAATAAACCAATTGACTCATTTCTTCACCCTTTTCCAGGGCGTGTTTTACAAATTTAATCCCCTCAATTAAAAATTGAGATGCTCTGTGGCGATATTTTTTTTGTTTAAGTTTTGAAATATTTTTATAATATTCATTTTTTGAGGATGAAATTTCTAAAACCTTCATGTCTGAGGTCTCCAATTACAATTTTTCAAGTTTATTGATATCCGAATTGCTACCAATGACCACAAATATAGTGCCTTCTGTTATTTCTTCTTCAGGGTCGAATTCAACGTTGAGTTCTGCACCTTGTTTTATTCCTAAAATATTAATTTTATAATGTGCCCTCAAATCTAGAGATTTAATACTCTTGCCAACCCAATCTTCTGGCGCAAATATTTCCGCAATGCCATAGCGAGGATCTAATTCAACATAATCAAGAATATTGTCATACACTAAATTTTTGGCAATCCTAATGCCCATCTCACGCTCAGGGAAAACCACGCGATCCGCACCAATTTTATAAAGTACTTTTGCATGAAGCTCAGTTTGAGCCTTCGCTACAACATGTTTTACACCTAGCTCTTTACATAATAACGTAATCAAAATAGAAGATTGAATATCTGAACCTATGGTAACAACCGCAACATCAAAATTCCGAATGCCTAAAGATCGGATCGTATTTTCATCTGTTGCATCCGCTTGAACAGCATGCGTCACATACTCAGATATATTTTGAATCGTTTCTTCATTATTATCCACTACCATGACTTCACTGCCGAGTTCGTTAAGTTTCATTGCTACGCTCGTACCAAAACGACCGCAACCAATGACTACAAATTGTTTTTTCATATTCTTAAACTCCTTCAATTAGCCCACTAAAATTTTACCTTCAGGGTACCGAATTTTTGATTTCTTAGCTTGACGACTTGCAAGTGCCATAATCAATGTTAAAGGTCCAAGACGCCCTGCAAACATAGTCAGAGCAATGATTAATTTCCCAGGAACAGACAATGTAGGTGTAACGTTTAACGAAAGACCCACCGTTGCAAATGCAGATGTCGTTTCAAAAATCAAATCCATAAAACTATGACCTGTCTCTGTAATAGATAAAATCATTGTGACTGAAAGCACAATGAACATCGCAACACTAAAGAGTGCAAGTGCTTTATTAATAGCCTCAGTTGGAATACGCTTTTTAAAGATCTCTGTCTCTTCTTTTCCAATGATAACTGAAACAACCTGTGCAATGATCAAACCAAAGGTTGTTGTTTTAATACCACCCGCTGTTGATCCTGGAGAACCACCAATAAACATAAGAATAATAGTAATTAATTGAGCACTAATTGAGTATTTCGACATATCTACAGTATTAAAGCCTGCCGTCCTCGGCGTAACCGATTGGAAAAATGCCGCTACAATTTTCTGCGGCCACGAAAGCCCACCAAATGTATCAGGATTATTGTATTCAAATAATAAAATTAAAACAAATCCACTTAAAATTAATGCGATTGTCATACAAACAACAACTTTTGCATGCAATGATAACTTGCTAAACTTTCTCACAGTAATAATTTCAGTTATTACGCCAAAGCCTAATCCACCTAGTATGATAAGTCCCATAATGGTAAAATTAATGACTGGATCCGTTACAAAAGGCATCAAATTTCTAAACCCACCAATTAAATCAAAGCCCGCATTACAAAAGGCTGATACAGAGTGGAATATTCCAAAAAATATGCCTGTCTTCCAACCATAAATCGGAATAAATCTTGTCATGAGTATCAACGCTGCAATCCCCTCAATGGTTAATGTCACCACTAACACGGACTGAGTCAATCGTACAATTCCTGCTACCGTTGATTGATTAAAGGCTTCTTGCATAACCAGTCTTGACTTCAAAGAAATTTTGCGACCCATTACAAATGAAATAGCCGTCGCCATGGTCATAAAACCAAGACCACCAATTTGAATTAAACACATTATGACTACTTTTCCAAATAGCGTCCAATGTGTCCCAGTATCCACAACAGCAAGGCCCGTAACACAAACTGCAGAAGTTGCCGTAAAAATTGCATTTACAAAGCCAACACTACTGCCATCAACTGATGAAAATGGCAGATTTAACAACATGCCACCAAGTAAAATGACGACTGCAAATCCCAACACTAATATTTGTGCAGGATTCAGCTCTCTTTTGGGCTTTAAGTTTAATTCCATATCACCAGCACCTTTTCCATGATTTATAAATTAATTTGCTTTAATTTTACTACTTGTTCTTAAAATTTACTAGGTAAAACAATTTATTTTAAGTAATAAAAATAAAACCACTACAATGCAGTGGTTTTATATCTAATGTCAATTAAGACAATTATTCTATGCTTCTAATTTTGCTTTTGCAACTTCTACAAGGTTAGCGAAACCAGCAGGATCATGAATAGCCATTTCAGAAAGCATCTTTCTGTTAATGTTCACGCCTGATTTCTTAAGACCGTTCATGAATTTGCTGTAGCTCATGTTATTGATTCTTGTACCAGCATTGATACGAGCGATCCAAAGTTTTCTGAAATCTCTTTTCTTGAGTTTTCTACCAACATATGAAGATCTTAAAGATCTCATTACCGCAGGATTAGCACATTTGAATATTTTACTTTTAGCACCATAAAAACCTTTAGCTAATTTTAAAACTTTTTTATGTTTTTTCTTTGCGTTTACCGCACCTTTAACTCTAGCCATTTTAAATAACCTCCTTCTCTCTCAAACTAAATCTTATGAATACGGCAATAAAGTCTTGATTCTCTTCATGTCGCTCTTTGAAACCAAAGAAGCTTTTCTAAGATTTCTTTTTCTCTTAGGAGATTTCTTTGTCAAGATATGGCTTGTATAAGAATGAGATCTTTTAAATTTACCAGTACCCGTTACTTTAATTCGTTTTGCTAACCCTCTGTGTGTTTTCATTTTAGGCATCGCAATTTCCTCCCTTCACTATGCGTTTACTTTTTTCGGATTGAAGAAGACTATCATGTTACGACCTTCAAGCGAAGGTCTTTTTTCCATGACGCCACTTTCGGCAATTGTATCGGCAAAGCGATTAATAACCTCTTCTCCTAGTGCAGTATTGCCAAGTTCTCTACCTTTGAACTTGAGCGCTACTTTAAGCTTATCACCATTGTCCAAGAATTTCTTGGCATTGTTGGCTTTAGTTTCAAGGTCGTGAGTTTCAATATTGAGACTCAGACGAACTTCTTTGATTTCAATTACCTTTTGTTTCTTTTTAGCGTCTTTTTCTTTCTTGGACATTTCATACTTATGTTTGCCATAGTCCATGATTTTGCAAACTGGCGGCACAGCTTGAGGAGAAATTTTCACAAGATCTAACTTCTTCTCATCAGCCATTTCAAGTGCTTCTTTAAGGGATACTATGCCAAGTTGCTGACCTTCGTCATCGATTAAGCGAATTTCGCGATCCTTAATAGCCTCATTTATCTCTGTCTTTTTAATAACTTACACCTCCAGTGAAATATAAAAAGCGGGCTTTAGCAAGCCCGCTTAAACTCAACAATACAAAGTAATTCCAAATAGATGCCAGTGGCAGAGCTATAATTTCTTTGGTATTGACCCAGTGTGCTAAACGCAACAGGGTGAGAAGCGAGCTTCTACTTCATTTAATTAGTTTAGCCACGTTAACGCGTTAAACGTTGTCAACAGTTAACATCATACCATTGAATTACTTTGTAGTCAAGTTATTTAGTGATAATTTATTCAACCTCATTCAATTATTGATTGAGAATTGCTTTTGACTTAATTTCTTCTTCAATCTGAGCAATGAAAGCATCTAAAGATTGAGTTCCTAATTCGCCTCTATCTCGAGAACGAACAGATATTTGCTTTTCTTCAATCTCCTTATCGCCTACAACTAGCATGTATGGCACTTTCTCCATTTGTGCTTCGCGGATCTTGTAGCCAATTTTTTCGCTTCTTTCATCAATCTCTACGCGAAGACCACGCGCTTCAAGTGCTGCTTTTACAGTGAGTCCATATTCCGCATGACGGTCTGCAATAGGAATAATCTTAACTTGAACAGGTGCTAACCATGCAGGGAATTTACCTGCGAAATGCTCAATTAAGATGCCAAGGAATCTTTCGATTGATCCAAATGCCACACGATGTATAACGATTGGCTTATGTTTTTCGCCGTCTTTACCAGTGTAATTAAGGTCAAATCTTTGTGGAAGCTGCATATCCAATTGAATTGTACCACATTGCCATGTTCTGCCGATGCAGTCTTCTAAATGGAAGTCAATTTTAGGACCATAGAAAGCGCCATCGCCAGGATTAAGTTTATACGGTTGGCCAAGTTCTTCTAAGGCTGCTTGTAATGAGCTTTCTGCAAGTGCCCACTCTTCATCAGTTCCCATTGACTCTTCCGGTCTAGTTGAAAGCTCAACATGGTATTTGAAGCCGAAAGTTGTGTAAATTTCGTCAACAAGTCTTGCTACATTTTTAATCTCGTCTTTAATTTGCTCTGGAAGCATGAAGATATGAGCATCGTCTTGCGTGAACGCTCTTACTCTCATAAGGCCGTGAAGCGCTCCTGAGAGTTCATGTCTGTGCACTCTGCCTATCTCACCCATTCTAAGCGGGAAATCTTTATACGAGCGCATGTCTGTTTTGTAAACAAGCATACCGCCTGGGCAGTTCATTGGTTTGATAGCATAATCCTCTTCATCGATTTTAAGGCTATACATGTTTTCCTTATAATGATGCCAGTGACCAGAAGTTTCCCAAAGGTGTCTGTTAAGAATGATCGGTGTTTCAATTTCCACATATCCTGCTTTTGTATGGACTTCTCTCCAGTATTCAAGCAGTTTGTTTTTTAGAATCATGCCTTTTGGCAAGAAGAATGGGAATCCAGGACCTTCTTCCATCATGGCAAATAATTGTAGTTCTTTGCCGAGTTTTCTGTGGTCTCTTTTTCTTGCTTCTTCTAAACGTGTAAGATATGCTTCAAGTTCGCTTGCTTTTGTAAACGATGTTGCATAAATTCTTTGAAGCATTTTTCGAGTAGAATCGCCTCTCCAGTATGCACCGGCAACGCTGAGAATTTTAATGGCTTTGATATGCGAAGTTGAAGGGACATGACTTCCCGCACAAAGATCAGTAAATTCGCCTTGACGATAGAATGAAATAATTTCATCTTCTGGAAGGTTCTCAATCAATTCAACTTTATAATCTTCGCCATTCTTTTTCACAAATTCAATGGCTTCATTTCTTGAAAGTTCAAACCTTTCAAGTTTTAAATCTTCCTTAACGATTTTTTTCATTTCTGCTTCAATCTTTGCAAAATCTTCTTCTATGAAAATATGCTCTGAATCAAAATCATAATAGAACCCATTATCAATAGCTGGCCCAATGGCTAACTTTGCTTCTGGGAAAAGTCTCTTTACCGCTTGTGCTAAAATATGCGCAGAAGTATGACGGAATGCATGCTCGCCAGCTTCATCTTCAAACTTAAAGATGTTTACGGTATCACTATTTTCAAGGACATGGCTCATATCGACAACCTTGCCGTTGACTTCAGCAACAAGTGCTTCTTTTGCTAATCTGCCGCTAATTTGTTTTGCTAATTCGAAGACAGTTGCGCCTTGCTCTAGCTCTCTAATGGAGCCATCTTTTAAAGTAATTTGAATATTGGACATTGTTTTGACCTCCTTTGATTTGCTTTCTAAACAACAAAAAACCCCATGCCAACTGTAATAGTTGGGACGAGGTCTAAATCGCGGTTCCACCCAAGTTAGACGCATAACGTCTCACTCAATTTGCACATAACGCGTGCATACGTGATTATTTCGGCAACACCTACTCAAATCAAGCTCGGAAGTTAGTTTTCACTTAGTATTTTATAAAACTGATTACAGCCAAGTCAGTTTCTCTCTTAAAAAAATGCCTAAATTACTGTTCTTCGTCAACGCCATATATAATGCTTTGTATTGATTATATACCTGTCACCGCTAATGTCAAGTTTTTTTAGTCATTGTCATTTATCCTATAGCAACGTAACAACTATACCTTGAATAAGCCCAATCAAAACCCCTAACACGCCACCTAATACTTCAATGTGCTTAAGTTCTTGTTTTGAAATCGCAAAAATAATTTCTTCAAGACGCATTACATCAAATGCCTCAATTTTTTCTGCAACCATTTCTGCAATTTGAATTTTTTCAGTCGCTTGATGCACAATTTTTTCACTAAGTTCGTTCATCACACTTTCGGCGTTTTGATCGACAGCATCTGCAACATATTTAAGAATAGGACCTTTGAACATCGAAGGCACCATCGGCGGCATATTTTGTTCTGCTAAGGTTAAAATTCTTGCTTTTGCCATTTCAATCATTGCAGTCTTGTCCATATCTTCAACAAGTTTGTCAATAATCTCTTCTACTGAAATGAGTTCTTCTTGAACCGTTTGACCAATACTTTTAGCAATTTCCGATTGTCTTTTAGGAATTAACCCTTGTATTTCCCATCCAATTATTGGTATTCTGAATGCCTTAAGGGGTCTAAAGAGCATTTTAACCGCAACCACATTGGTTGTATATCCAATGAGACCGCCAACTACTGTCATTATTATAATGTTAGTCCACATTATTTTAGTCCTCCATCTATTTATTTTTCAAAATGTTTTCCAAATCTTTTTTTGCAAAATGGTAAATTTGGTTGCAGAAATGACACTGTACCTCTGCTTGGCCGTCTTCATCTATCATTTCTTTTATATCTGACTCACCTAAGGTCACAATGCCTCTTTCAAATTTCTCTTTGCTGCAATCACAAATAAAATCAATTTCAGTTTCTGATGTTTGGTTCACCCCAAAGGTGTTCAGAACCAATTCTGCCATTTGAATTAAAGACAGATCCATATTGAACAATTCTGTCATCGTTGGCATTACTGATACCAAAGCTTCTAATTTATCAATAACCTCATCGCCCGCTTCAGGCATTGGCTGAATAATGAGACCGCCTGCACTCTTGACTGTCAGATCTGGGTTAATGTTCACACCCAAAGAAACGATAGAAGGTTGTTGCTCAGAATTCATAAAATAATTGGCAAGATCTTCTGCAACTTCTCCAGAAACAAGTGCTGATTTGCCGATGAAAGGCGTCTTAAGGCCATAATCTTTAATGACAATCATGTTCCCATCTTTGCCAATTGCTCTACCAACATCAAGTTTCCCATCTTCACGAATTGGCAAATCAACATGCGGTGCAGAAATATACCCTTTTACATTGCCCGTATTGTCTGAAACGACCAAAATACTCTTGATTTCTCCAGAGCCGTTAATCTGAAACGTTAAACGATCCTTATCATTTTTAAGCATGCGACCCATAATAGCCGCACCGGTTAATGTTCTTCCAAACGCCGCCGTTGAAACTGGTGTTGTATCATGAATTTCACTGGCTTTTTGAACCAACTGCGTTGTGTCTGCAATGAAAAATCTGACAGATTTGTCGTTAGTCATACCCGTTATCATTTTGCTACTCATAATTGCCTCCTAATCAAGTTGAATCAATCCTTCAACTCATACTATCTGCTCAAATGCTTCTTTTTCTTAAAACCAATAACCATCGCTCCGAATCTTCTTTTAAAGCCTCTCCCGTTTCGCCGTCTATCTGACAAATCAATTCAAATGTGCTTTTGAAGGCGCTTTCAAGTTCAGAAAATCGATGACACTTTTGAGTATGATGCTCCAATAGCCTTCTATATAAACCATCACTACCTTCAGGCACAAAAAAAGCAATGTCAAAATCTAAAAGCTGCGTGTCGCTATCGAAATGGTTTTCCCAAATAAACGAAACAGATTCATCCAGTTCGGCGATTGTTTTCTTGCTCAGAACATGTTCATATTTGTAAGGTGAACTGATGTCAATCACCAGAAGACCTTCATCGTTTAGCTGTTTTGAAGCGTTTTCAAAAAAGTGGTTGAGCTGTTCTTGCGTGTGAAGATAATTGAGTCCATCACAAATACAGGTTATTGCGTCTGCTTTTTTATGTGTGGCAAAGCGCACCATATCCTGTTTGATGTATTGAATTCTCAAGTTTTTTTCATAGGCTTTGTCTTGGGCGATCATCAGCATCTCTTCTGATAAATCAATTCCAGTCACCAAATAACCCTTCTTAGCGAGCAAATTTGTGATATTTCCAGTCCCACAAGCCAAATCTACCAAGACTCTTGCCTTTGGATGATGGACTTTTAGCTGTGTCACAATGCGACTTACCCACGCTTCATAATCCACGTCTTCCATTAAATAGTCGTAGTAGTTTGCAAATATACTATACGGTTTAGCCATATTTTTTCCTTTCAGCAACTTAAAACTGCCCAAGGCAATTTATTTCACAGTTTCCGCCATCATTGACATTACATTAAGGACATTGACGCCAATGTACATAATAGCACATATGAGCACTGGCCACCACTCTTTAAGTCTAATTTTAAAGGTAAGTTCCCTACTGAACCAATGCTTATTGACCAAGCGAACGTTTTTGTTTTTATACAAACGTTTGTAGGTAGTTTCAATTTCCTCACTAAATGCATAGTCTAAAACAATTTCTTTTAAAACGATGTCAACGCGCCCCGCAGTAATGACTTCAAAGTTTCGATTAGACATGGACAACTGATCGCCAGTTTTTAAATGCTGCTTTCTGATACTTCTCAAAAACAGTGTTGAAACATAGGCGCAGGGCAGTGCAATGGCCGCTAAGAACAAAATTGTGCCAACAGCCATAAGTGGCCAAAGAGTACCCAGTTGTTCAACAGCCTTCATATTTTGTGTTTGATCTGCTCCAGCGGTCAAATACAGCATGACTACCGCAAAGCTGTTGTTAATCATGTGCCCGAGCATGGCTGTCCAAATTGAATCCGTCACTTGCATCACCCAAGCAAATACCAAACCAAGTGCAAATGGGCCAAAGAAATTCATAAGATTATAGTGGAACATGCCAAATAATAACGCTGAAATAAGCGCCGCTTGAAAATAACCCATTTTCTTCTCATACTCCGTTAATAATAACCCTCTGAAAAAGAATTCTTCGCAAAATCCTGGTGTCACAGCGGCAATCATAAACGTAATAAGTGGTCCTAATAAACCCGGCTCAGTTGGAATTTGAGGTGGTTGAATATTCAACCCATAAACAAGCCAAATATTGATCATGCTATTGAGTAAACCAATAAAAGGAACAAAGAAAATGCCCGCTAGCACCATTTTCCAAAGATCAGAAACCTTCGGTGCATTGAATCTGAATTGCTTCTTTATGTTGTTTTTTTTGACCAACATAAATAATGACGCTGGCAGCACGAGCATTCCAAATTCTGTTACCAATATACCAATGTTAAAATTCCAGTGTTGAACAATAGCGCCAATAACAATAAAGATAATTGCCATTGCCATAAAAAACAGGTGCAAAGGTAAAAGACCCTGTCTCCAGCGTCTCTTTTCAACCATTTCTTCCATATTATACAACCCCTCTTATTTTCAGCATTTTCAGTAATCCTTCAACACCATCAAGAAGTGCAGATTCGTCAAAATCAAACATTGAACTGTGCAGTGGGTTTACAAAACCTTTTGCTTCATTTTTCGTCCCAACGAACACAAAAATACCCGGAACAACTTTTTGGAAAAGAGCAAAGTCTTCTGCAATCATTTGCGGTTCAATGATTTGAACTCTATCAGAACCATTGGCTTCAATAAAAGCATCTACAAGCTCTCCATCGTTGATAACAGGTGGATACATCACTCTAAAGTCTAATTCTGCTTTGATGCCATAACTGGCTTCTATACCCCTGAGATACGCTCTCATATGCTCTTCAATTTTGGCAAACACACTTTCAGAAAATGCACGGCAGGTGCCTTCTAAAATAGCCGTCTCTGCAATAATATTTCTTCTTTGTCCGATGGAAACCTTACCAACAGTTACAACTGCCGGCTCGATTGGACTAATGCGTCTGCTTACAATATTTTGAAGTTGCAAAATCAATTCTGAGGCGATGACCGCCGCATCAATGCCTTTGTGAGGCATAGCCCCATGTCCGCTAACACCGTGGATGACTATGTCAAACTCCCCTGTCATAGCCATAAGAGGTCCTTTTTTAGTGGCAAAGAAACCTTGCTCCACTTCAGGGTATAAGTGATATCCATAAATTTCCTTAATGTTGAATTTTTCGAAAATGCCCTCTTTGATAACAAACTCAGCACCTCCAGGACCTTCTTCGGCAGGTTGAAAAATTATCATGACGTTCTTTTTAAGTTCTTCAAAATGTTCAGAGATCCAAACCGCCATGTGAAGCATCATAGTCATGTGACCATCATGTCCGCAGGCATGCATAAGTCCTTCATGAGATGACTTAAAATCGTGCTGAGTCATTTCTTCAATACTTAACGCATCTATGTCTGATCTAAGTGCAACTGCTTCAGCATGACCTGCATCAAACCATGCTAAAACGCCCGTTTGCGCGGTCTTGAACAGTTTCACGTGGGGCAAGTGGAACAGAAATTTTTCTAAGTATGCTTGCGTTTTATATTCTTCGAAGCCTGCTTCAGGAATTTGATGCAAATCTCTTCTTGTTTTTATAATAGATTTTCTATAGTTTTCAATATTATTTTTATACATGATAACCACCTCTTTCTTTAATTATAGGCAAATGAAATGTTGAATACAGTCCAAAAGCCCGCTTTTTATTATAATGTAAATCCCCAAGCCAATGAACACTACAGGAACAAATATGTGTTCATACTTTTGAATCATGCTTTGCAATAAAATATGTTTTGACAAATGAAATCCAAGATAACACCAGACACCTGTCGATAGTGTAATGACTATGGCCGATATGCTAATTTGCAACAAATTCATACTCGCATATATTGGGGTGTAAATCCCAATATTATCACCACCATTTGCTACCGTTATACTAAAGACTTTTAAAATGCTAGGTTTTATAAAATCCACTTTTAAAATATTTGCTGTATTTCGCTTATAATCGCTATGTGCTTTTAGACCCATGGCAATTGGCACTATGCCTAAAAGTCCTATCCACTGATTTGGTAGCACTGAAATGCCCATTGCGCCTATAACGCTTATAATTGTTAAACAACTAATTCCAAGGAATTGTCCTAAGACGATGTTTGTCTTCTGCATTCCCTTCTCCATTTGTGAGAAAAAAATCATTAAAATAAATATATCATCAATATTTGTGCTTACAAAAGCAACTATCGTGGTAATAATGGCGCTAATCATTTTGTCTCCTTATTATATTGGGATTATCTTATATTATTGTAGCATCTTAACGGACTATTAACCACAAAAACAACCAAACGGCAGGTGTATAGCCCGTCGTTTGGTTGTTTTAAATTTCAATTGTATTTATCATCAAGGCCCCATAGGCGGTCTTGGTCCTGGCGGTTCAGGCATTGGAGGTGGCTCTGGTCTAGATGGAGGTTCATGATCTGAAGGCTCTGGTTTAGGTGCTGGTGGCTCCGGTTTAAGTACTGATGGTTCAGGCATTGGTGGTTTGTTACCTTCTGGTGGAGGTGTCATCCCTGGAGGTTTTGGTTCTGGTGTAATCGAAGGATGGATTTCACCCGGAGGTTGGTTCATGCCCGGTTGTGTTCCACCCGGAGGCACAGTCCCTACATTTGGCATCAATTTACTTGGATCAAATCCTGCTGGCGGTGTCATGCCACCTGGGTTTTCACCCATCCCTTTTGGGGGTGCAAATCCAGCAGGTGGTGTCCATTCTTTAGGCAGATTCCAAGTAGTTGGCGGTACAAATTCTTGAGGAGGTTTCCACCCTTCTGGTGGTTGCCATCCTTCTGGCGGTTTAAAATTATCCGATGGTTTAATGCCTTGTGGAATATTGAAATCCTTTGGCATCTGAAGAGAGCCTTTGAAAATATTGTCTACTGCTTGATTATAATCTTGATTTAAAGCAGGATTGTTAACGGCAAAATCTTTTGGCATCAGTTCCCAGCCTGGTGGGAGTGCATTCTCTGTTGGTTTAAACTCAGTAGGCGCTTTCCATCCGACAGGAGGCACAAATCCATCTGGAGGTTTGAATCCTTCTGGAAGAACGACGCCGCCGTTTGCGTTAAACTCTTTGATAGTTCCCATAGAATTGGTTATATTCTGAGCAAAATCGGGTGCTTTAACCCAACCCGGAGGGACTTCGCCCGGTAATGCGTTTGCAGGATTCCAATTAGTAGGTGGTTTCCAATCCTTTGGTGGTGTAAAACCTTGAGGAACAGTAAAAATAATTTTTCCTGTTGTATCTTTAAATTGAGAAGCTGGCGTTTGAAGCGGCGATGCCTGTGCTTGTTTTACGTAAGCATCTGGAATAAACCCTTTTGGTGCAGTGAATCCCGGTGGCAATTCAAAGTTTTTGAAATCAGGGAGTTTCATATCTGCTCTGAATGTGAATCCGGGTGGCAGATCTACATTAGTCGGTAAAACAGTATTGAGCGGCAGTTC
>JAYVIR010000073.1:0-6713 GCA_043770095.1 Eubacteriales bacterium | reverse complement strand
GCTGTTTTCAAAAAATTTGACCCCCCTTTTTTGGAAAAAATAAAAAAAAACAAAAGAAAAATAAAATCTTTTGTTTTCAAAGGACTTGGCGAAAAAAATTTTTGTTATACTTTTTTGGGGGGAAAAAAATTGATTTTTTCTTGTTAAGAGGGTTTACATTTTTGTGTAAAAAAATGGACGCCATGGTTCTTGAAGAAGTTGAAGAAGAAGACGTTAGTGTTGAACCTGCCGTTGGTGTTGTTACAGAACAAGTTGAAGAAGTAGAAGAAGAATCCGATGGTGTTATACCAATGGAAGTTGAAGTAGAAAAGTCACCACCACTACCAATGACGCAAGCGAATTTCTACGAGACAGTTCTCACAACTCGTCCTCTTTCCTTCATTTTGTTGCTGCCGACACATGACAAACCAAAATTGGCCAACATTAACGGCAGGAGCGACAGTTCGACGTTGGTTTTTATTAGCTGGTTCATTCACCACTATGGCATGGAAGAACAGCTCAATGTGGATGGCGCCAAGTTGTTGTTGTTTCACATGCGAAGAAACGCGCACATGATGCATGTGATGGGAGGAACGGTGAAGGAGTTGTTTGAATTTGATCAAGAGGTTTATGATACCGTGTTGCCAAAGGAGATTCCTGTTGGAGACGGAGGTGGTGGTGGTATTTTGATTGTTAATTTGCCCGATGGACATTTGGCTGCATTTTCGAGCGGCTTGCGCCGCACCATTTTGTTTTTGCATGCCATTGCGGAAAAGGGAGTGGATGATTTGAAAGAGATTCGCGCATTCATGAAGAGCACGGCAAAGAGTAGAGGCGCTAGTTTGAAGGTGGAAAAAGGTATTACGGATCAAATGGATGCGGTGATTGGAAAAGTGGAGTATTACGAGAAAAAGTTTAATTAAAAACTCGTAATTTTATTAACAACTTTAAGCACATTTTCAATTGGCGCCCAAAACCATTCCTTGTGCTTCTTCTTGACAACCATGGCCTCTCGTAACTTTTTAGGATTGTCATCATACATGTTGAGCAGTGTATCGTAATGTACATCCTCAATCACTTGATTGGTCTCATACCAAACAGAATACATGAGCTTTCTATCCTCTGTGACTGTCGTGCGCAGCATGCGGCAGTAAGATAGGTACAAGTGAATTGTCCGCTCAACAAAGGCAGTTCCTGTTTTCACTTTGAAGGAAGCGCGTTTCAAAATGCGCACCTTGTGGTGAGTTTCCCATTCTTTTAACCGCTCGTCTGCATCCTTGTTGGTCATGCCGACTTTCCAGTAGTCCATTCCCTGCTCGCTGGCAATGCTGTAAATGTAAATGTGCCCTTCCACTGCCTTGTCGCTAGCCTTGGGTCCTTTCTTTAAATGTCGGATCAATTTGTTTAACGCTTTTTTCGACAGCTTGTCTGTTGGCAAGCCAAGTGTTTCCACTGTCAAGTAGGGTTTTTCTTTATCTGCTGCCAATGTCAATTTGTCGATATTGTCATTTTCCTCCTTTTTGAAATGAATAGTGCACAAGTTGCGTGATGAAATGGCCGAAAAATGCTTGTGTCGAAATGGGCAATTTGTTCCTTTTCCTGTTGTTGCTTCACATAGGTCGCTTTTGATTGCGATCATTCCCACCAAAGCTTTGCTTTGGTGGAGCTTTTGGCAAAAATTCTTTAGTTATTTTTACTTTTAAAAAAGTTTAAATATTTCCCAATTTCTAACTGTTTTATTTTTTCAAAAAATTTGCAAAAAAAAATATGTCCATTTTACGCTGGCATTTTTCCACAGCTCCTGCTTTTAGCAGCAGTAGTAGCAAAAGAGAGCCATCTGCTTATGAGGTGTTGGATGAACATGTTGGTGATCCAAGGCCTTTTTATCAAATTGTGAATAGTCCCCTTGCTTTCCCCGCCCGTAAGGGCGGGGAAAGCAAAGTTGGGGAGATTTGGTCTTCTCTTTTCCCATCCCTTGTTCAACTCATTACACGTATGCGCTGGCCCGGTGCAGATACCGCATTGGAGCGTATGCACTTGAAACAAGAGCATGATGCAGTGTATGGAAAACAAGAAGGCGTTGGTGCTATTGATACATCTGCTTATTGGTATTTGACCAAGTTAATGACTGCTGGTGATGTCAAGGATGTGATTCAATTGGCTTTGAATAAGAATCGGTCGTGGGTGAGGAAAGAGCTCTTGCCCGAATCACCCGCCTCGCTAGAGGCGGGTGAATTGAGTGGACCAATCCAAAGCACTTTCGACACCCAATACTACACCACTTGGTACAAGGGCCCACCCAATTCCATGGTTTATTCGTGCTGTGGTCAGCAAATTGGTCCGCAAACCAAGGGCTGTTGGATTTCTCTTGATCCACAAAATCAAGCCGATGAAACGGTCATTCCCTACACGCTCATGCCAGAATCCATAGCGGAAAACATGTGGTCCCGTTTGGCCAATGATGACGGGTTGGTGCAAACGTTAAACGCGTTTTTGACAACGCAACCAACTATTATCAAAGGCACCGCTTTTTTGGATTATAACAAATTTTCTGCGCTCGATAGAGAGATTCAAACGGCTTGGTTTGGACAAGTGTTGCCACTGCTTGCGGATGCTATTCGTTTTTACATGCAAGCCATGGACGCATCGCTTCAGCAAGACCCACCGGCACCCTTTCCAATGAATGCAAGTCAAGTGTTAAAAGTGGGCGGAAATGCTTTTGATTTAGTGGATCTGTGGTCTGCGCTAAAACATGTTGTGGCGCTGGTTTACAAGTTCAACGAGCCACAGTACAACAAGGATGGCTGCAAGCAAGTCATACCCATGTTGGAATCCGAATGGAATACGCTATTTAACAACGCGATTTTGCATGTGGATATTGCCAAAAAGTATTTTACTGTGGAGAAACGCGGCTTTATTCGATTTATTGACAGCAGCGGAAAAGAATTTAAAGTAACGCCATTGCGCGGTTGGTCACGCAAATATCTTGACAAGCTTGCAGAACAATTACCGGAATTTGAAGATTCTGTACAAGAGATTGAAGAGTACGCAACAATGTGGAACAAGCTAAACGCGGCTCAAAAGGAAATGTCCAGACTGGATATTAGAGATGGCACGTTTACAGAAAGGTTCAACAGATTGGACAACGAAACCGAAATTGTAAAAGCTGTTAATAACACATTACGTACCACAAATGATGCAAAAATTACGGTTACACAAGAAAAATTACTGGCCTTCAATTTACAAAATTATTATGACACTGAGTTGGCTGCGCGTGTTTTGATAGCAAATCTTGTTGTGGAAGCAAAAGGAGAACAGATTAATGTTGAAAATGATTTGTTGACAGATTTACGTGCGAGTTTAAAACAAGTCAAAGAGAAATTGGCGTTGATTGTGATACCGTCAAACCAGGGCACTGATTTGCTAAAGACAAAAGAGCCCATTGTGCAAGAATTGCAACAGCTACAGCAAGCGGAAGCACGCATTGTCGGCGCGTTTGCACCGTATTTTTGGATTAGGCAAAAAAACACGAATTTGAAACCGCAAGAGAGTTTTCTTGTTGCTGAACAGTTGAAATTGTTTGATGCCGAATTGCAATTGTTATTGGAAAGAGCGGAACGGATGACTTTCATGGTTGAAGAGTTAAACAAACTTTATCAAACGCAGTTGACCAAAATTGAAAAGCAAAAGCAATTGGCTGCGGAGCGACAGCGTCAAGCAGAGGAAACAGAGCGACAGCGAATTGTTGAAGTTGCAAGACGTAAAAAAGAGGAAGAAAGATTAGCGGAAGCGAGACGTTTGCAATTGGAGCAGCAATTATTGATTGCACAACAAAAACGAAACGAACAATTGAAACGCAAAACTGAATTGGAAAAATTTGGACATGTTTATCACATGGTGAGTAAAATTGATGCTAACATAATAGTGCCAAAATCGCCAGAGTCGTTGGTGACGGGACAAAATTTTAAATGGGAAGAGGGCGGTATTGGCGGCACATGCCCTTTTGATTCAATGTTTGCTGCCATGTTTAAAATTCCTGGTTTGTGGTTGCAAAAAAAAATTAATGAGGCCACGGCAGTGTACAGTCCCAGTTTTGAATGCGAAGACAAAGATGCCGATGCGATACATGTACAGATTTATAATGACGTCCAGTATTTGCAAGGCACACAAGCACGACAATCGTGCATGTCTGCCAAAGTTTGGGACAAATGTGTTGCACTTGGAAAAGAAAGCGTGCCTGGTATGAAACAAGGAGATGATTCACGACAAGTGCTAAGAGAATTGTTTAATTTTTACGGGTCGAGTAAGAATTTTACTGGACAAGAATTGAAAAAAACAGAAGAAAAAAATAAGATTGTCTGGATTGCTGCCGAATTTAACAAAGTAGAATTGCAATTGTTGATATTTGCGCTTAGTTTTGTAGAAAAGGACAAGCAAATGGGAGCGTTTGAATTTCAAGTACCGCTCACGTTAGAAGAGTTTACTTTAATTTCATCAGTGTCATATAGAGGAAGAGGAAATGTCGGTGGTCATTGGATTACGCATGTTCGTGATCCTAGAACAAAACAATGGTGGAAATTTGATGCATTGGAACAAGTTGTGACAAATGTAACTGAAAACGGAAAAGACGTGCCTAATGTTGTTACAACAGGTATCAAAGATGCAGAACAACCCATGGCATGGTATTATGTGCGAACAGATTCTTTGCCTGATTATGACGGATTCTTACGCCGCCAGCAACAATTGGAGGAAGAAGAAGCACGTCGAGCCGCAGCAGAACAAAGTGAAGCTCAACAGCGTCGTCGCCAAGAACAATTAGAAGCAGAAGAAGTCGAGCAACAGAAACAACAGCAATTAGAAGAAGCAGAGCGTCGAGCAGCAGCAGAAGAGAGTGAAGCTCAGCGACTTTTAGACATTCGACGCAAAAAAGCCGAAGAAGAAGAAGAAGCAGCGCGTTTGAAAACACCATTACCCATTTTGGAACGCTTGATTACCGCGCTTGAAAAGAATGATGAATTGCAAGTAGAGACAATCTTAAACGAAACCGACCAGTGGTCCGACAATCAGTGTGACTTGTTGGCGCAAGCGTTTCAAGTTTCATCAAATTTACCAGTGGAAGAATACTACCGTTACATATCCTCATTAATGGAGCAAAGCGCAAATGATGAAATGGTACGGCGTCTTGAACTTTTATTTCAAACAGTACAAGATGAGCGTGTTTTGGCGGTGCTAAATGAAATTGCGCAAGAGAAATAAAAAAAGTAAAATAATTAAAGAAATCATTTGATTTAAAAGAATTTGATTTTTGTTTGAAGAAAAAAAACACATGTCAACCACTGTTCCTTTTGAATTTAAACTTGCTGCATTGAAAGGAGATGAAAGAGCAGCAGCATTTAAAACTGCTGCCGAGTTTTTGAGAATAGCTTCTGGTACTGGTGGTGTTGACGCTGCTATTGAATGGTGGAACAAAAAAAAACCTGTTTTTAAAACAGAAACATTCCCAACTCCAGCGGCTGTGCCAACAGTGATTCCTCCAAATGGAGCAACTCAATTGAAACCAGTCAGTATACCTGGTCAAAACGAAGTGGAACGAAATGTGCGGAATATTGCGTCTATTGTCGATATGTTGACACAAGAATTTTTTCATTTACGAGACGTTGTGCCGCAAAGTATAACGTCTGCAGATTTGCAGTTGGCTTCAAAATACGCAACTGAATTTGCTAATGTTTTTAACAGTCTATCAAACAAGGATGATATTTACACGTTGTTTTTTAAAAGCACAAACGAAAAAATAATGTGGGCTAATCCTGAAAAGGCACAGCCAAAACAATATTTCATTGGAGTTCTTGGTGATGTTGGAATAGAACAAACTGATGGCAACAAAGAGCGTTCGAAAGCATCAAGTTTTTCTATCGCAAGTAAAAACGGGATAAAATCAGAAAAATTGTTTGTTGGCGAACGTTTTTATTTCTTGTTGACGTATTTAATACTCTTGATGAAGTTTACAAATGCCGTTTTGGAAAATCAAGATGAAAAGACGCTTCCTAATGTTCGAGAGCAAACATATGCAGCGTCTGGACGGGCTGGTACAGGGAGAAACATTACATATTCCCCGGGAGACATTGCAATGACGGCATACAAGCAATTACTAAATATCACCACTGGCAAAAGTGTAAAGTATACTCTGATAAAAAAGCCTCAAAATTTAGGAATGGTTTTTGATGTTTAAAAAAGCATTAATAAAAATAAACATTTAATGTGTTGTTGTTTTTTGAAAAAAAAGAAAGTTTCAAATTATGAGTTTACTTTTGATACAAGAATTACAGCATTTATGTTTGCACCCTGAAAACCAATCTTTAATTGGTACAGACATTATAGTGTCCGATGTGGGTGTTATAAAAAGAAGCTGGAACACAATTAAAGCCGCATTGGAAGCATTGTACGGGCGCGTGTTATCCAGTTTAAAACAAATTACTTGGCGTGTTATTGTCGAAAGTGGAAAAATTCCCATATTTTTTGATACACTTTTAAACGCGTTGAAACGCATTCCGCTAGCTACTTCGGAAGCTCTTTTAAAATTGACACGTATTGTTGCTGCCAATTTGAACAAATTTTGGAATTATTTTGAAACGTTTTTTGAATTGTCTGCTGATCAAAAACAGGCAAAAGAAGAAACACTGCATTTCAACTGGATCGCTTCAAGTGCCGCTGGAGTTTTTCGCGTAATTACTGAT
>JAYVIR010000072.1:0-11620 GCA_043770095.1 Eubacteriales bacterium | reverse complement strand
TTGTTTCCGGTGTCGCTTGAGATGGAGCCGAACGGTAGTAGTTTAACAATCATGCTTGATAAGAGCAAATATGAGATTAACACGCTTGATGCTAGCGAGTATCCGCCCGTTCCTGATCTTTCTAGCCTTGAAATGGCTGAGATTAAAGGGTCTATACTTGCGTTGGCTATGAAGCAGGCGGGGATTGCTGCTGCGATAAAAGATGATGGTAATGCAGTGCAAAAATCTGTTTATGTGGACTTAACAGGCACGCCCGTAGTTGCCGCAACCGATTCTAAGCGCCTGATGATTGTAGATTTGCATGAATTTGAAGCGCCTGAGAACATGAAGAAAGGTATTTTGATACCCGCAAAGGCTGTCAAAGAGCTTTCAGAGATGCTTAAACATGCCGATATTGCTGAAATGTCTATGTTCAAAGAGCAGTTAGTTTGTAGAGTTGGAAACGTGACGTATCTTACTAGAATCGTAGATGGTAAATTTGCAGATTACAAGCGCGTAGTGCCAAAAGAATGCACAAGTTCTGTTGTTATTCAGCGCAAGGCTTTTGCTCAAGCTCTAAAATCACTTGCACCAATCGCTAGAAATTGCAGTAATTTGGTTACTTATGAGTTTTCTGCTAACTCTGTTAAACTAAGCTCAAACTCACCGGAAACAGGTAAAGCAGAGGCAAAGCTTGATTGTATTATCGACGGGGAAACGCCGAAGATTGGCTTAAATCTGCAATATGTGACTGACTTTTTGAATGTGTTAGATTGTGACAGCGTAAAGATGGAAATGACAACAGCAGCATATCCCGTTCTTTTTTCCGCGAATGACGGAGATCAAAAAAATATAATTATGCCTATGTCTGCATGATTTAAAGACCTGAGCACGTCGATAAAAGGCTTGAAAGCAACTTATGTATAGAATACGCGGGGTAAAAGCAAGGCCGATAAGGTCTATGAAAAAGATTGAGCCAAGATTTGAAGTGAAAAAGAGGTTTATTCGCGCGGCTATTTCAGACATGATATTTTCATTATCAATTTGCATTGGCCTTGCTTTCGCCTATTATCTTTTAACTATTTTGATTTGAAAGGGAATAATAATGAAAATATGTAAAATACATGCGGTTATTTCTCAAAACAAGACGCTAGAAATAAATGTTTCTGAATATGAAGTTTCAGCCGAATCGCCTAACTCATACACTGTTTTGATAGATTCATTTCGTCATGTTTGGCCTAAAAATGGTATGAAACAAATAAAAACAAAAACTCAAAACATGGTAACGAAAGACAATGCCTTTGTTTCTTTTTACACAAAGTGTGTCGATAATGAACTTGGCGTTGCGCAAGATCAGATTAAAGCGCACATATTGAATTACGCAAACAACTTAGCCAAAAACGCTGCATTACTGGCTATAAAAATACAAGAAAGTGAGCAAAAATGAGAAAACTAGCATCAATCAGAAAGGTAGATGAAGTAAGGGCAATTCCGGGCGCTGACAATATCGAGATTGTGCAAATTGGCGGCTGGCAGTGTATTGCGCAAAAGGGGGAGCTGAAAACAGGTGATCTGTGCTTGTATCTGGAAATTGATTCTATCGCTCCGGATAAACCTTGTTTTGAGTTTCTACGCCCTCGCAAGTTTCGCATTAGAACCATTAAGTGCATGAAACAGATATCGCAGGGGCTTGCAAAGCCGATTAGTATACTTGCTGAGTTTGGTATCAATCCTGAGAAAGTGAAAGAGGGCGATGATTATACCGACAAAATAGGCGTTGTTAAATATGACCCAGAGGCCGAAAAGGAAGCGAAACAAGCACGCATGAGAGCGCCTGACAACTCATGGCAGCGGTTCTTTTCGCGTATTCCTATAATTGGCAGATTTTTTCGCAGAAAAACAGGGCAGGGCTATTTTCCAACTGATATTGTTAAAAAGACTGATGAGGAACGATGGCAGAACACTAGCCCGTTTATGTTTAAAACATGGCCGGGGCAGGAAATTGAGATAACTGAAAAGCTTGATGGCACAAGCACAACCTTTATTTATAAGCCCGGTCGGTGGTGGTGGCCTGAAACGTTCATGGTTTGCAGTAGAAATCAGCGATTGCCGAAAGATAACGGTTCTGTTTACTGGTCGATTGCGCTTGATGAAAAGATTCTTGATAAAATGCGGCTAGTTCACAAGTTTTTGAAATTGGCAGATAACGATTATCTGATTTGGCAGGGTGAAACGTTAGCGCCGAACATTCAAGGAAACAATTATCAAGTCGGAAAGCCTAAATTTTATCTGTTTAACTTTAAAACTTTCGATGGCAAGCTTGAAAAGCAGTTAGACCACCAAAATACAACGTCGGTGATTAACTTAACCGGCATTGCATTGCGTCAGGTGCCCTTAATCGCATCGCAGAGGCTTTATGACTATAAAACACTAGCCGATATGATTAGGCGGCGTCCTTGGGGGCTTAAATCGCATTTAAACCAGAAGGTCGATGCAGAGGGTGTAGTTATTCGGTTAAGAGATCAGAACCAGAATTGTTTTCGGTCTATGAAAAACGTAAACGTTGAGTGGTTGCTCAAAAACGAAGAATAATTGAAGTTCCTGAGCATGAATTAAAAAGGCTCAAAACATTTCAAAAATAATGCTTGCAATTAAAAGTTAGTCGTTTTATAATCAATTCATAGCAATTGAGATTGCAAATTTAAAACGAGGTGACAGAAATGACTTACGCAGCATACCAGATTAGACTTAGTGGGGAACTCCAGAACCGCGAGAATCTTAACAATTTGGACGAGCTGAATGCGTGGATTGCTAGTAAATATGGCAAGTTCGCCACAATTAAAATTGTTGCAGACAACGGCAACTGGCGCACAATGACCGACAATGGCGTAGAGTTTGAGGTTATTGCAGGTTCACATCTTAACTAAACTTTTTATCCTAAGCAAGATGCAAAACTGCTTAAATAAAAAAGAGGTTATAACGTGAAAGATTTTAATCAGACTCAAATAAAGATTTTTAAGGCTTTATCTATCTACAGAGATATAAACATGGCTATTGCTGGAAATAGCCACAAGACCGTTAGACAAGAGATTTTATCTGCCTTGCTAGATAGAAAAACCACAAAAGCAGAAAGTGGTATAACTGCGATTATGACAGAACTGTATAAAATAAGCGAAGTTAAGGCCGATTGCGAGGCTGTAAAAATGGATAAACTTAGAACGTGGTTAAAGCAATTTTAACACAAGAGAAATAACATGAAAAAAATATTCTGGATTGTAAGATACACCGAACAAGCAAACAAGGAAAGAACCACCTTTTGTGCATTGTTCGACCTTCGATGTGATGCAGTAAACTTTGCACGCAATAAATACGGTTATATCATCCGAGGAGAAGATGATAAACGCACGTTTGACCATTGTTTCGGTGGTTTTATCCCATCAGCACAGGAGGGCAGACAGATTGAATCTTTGGTTGGCTTTTTGCCAGAAGTTAAAGTCATAAATAAGTTGGAAATTGCATATTTGAAAGCTATCGGCAAATAATCGCTTGCAATTCAGCGGGCGATGTGTTAAAGTGGATTATCTTAAAACGAGGTGAGAAAGTGAAAGACTATAAACAATTCATTGAATCAAAACGGAAATCGTCGGATTCTATCGGTTTCGACGTAAAAAGCATAAATGACATGCTTTTCCCTTTTCAGCAGGCTATTGTGAAATGGGCTGTAAAAAGAGGCCGAGCTGCCATTTTTGCTGATTGCGGTATGGGAAAAACGCCAATGCAGCTTGAATGGGCTAATCAGATTTATAAAAATGAAAATCTGAATGTGCTAATTCTTGCGCCATTAGCGGTTGCGGCTCAAACAGTAAGAGAGGGTAAGAAGTTTCATATCGAAGCTAATCATGCTCGCTGCATGGAAGATGTAGTGCCCGGAATTACCGTAACAAACTATGAAATATTGCACAAGTTCGACCTTTCATATTTTGGCGCAATTGTTCTGGATGAGTCTAGTATTTTAAAATCTTACATGGGCAAAACAAAGATGATGCTTTTGAGTGCATTTAAAGATTATAAATACAAGCTCGCCTGCACTGCGACACCAGCGCCTAACGATCACATGGAGCTGGGCA
This sequence comes from Eubacteriales bacterium, assembly GCA_043770095.1. Lineage (GTDB taxonomy): Bacteria > Bacillota > Clostridia > Peptostreptococcales > Acidaminobacteraceae > JBGSUZ01. Next base: position 7,514 of record JAYVIR010000072.1, on the reverse strand, counting down.
ATCATGCTGAATTCTTAGGAGTCATGCCTTCGAATGAGATGCTTTCAAGATGGTTTATCAATGACACTATGCGCGCTGGCAACTACCGCTTAAAGGGTCATGGCAAAAAAGACTTCTGGAGATGGGTATCATCTTGGGCTGTATCGTTGCGAGTTCCTTCTGATATTGGCAATTATTCCGACGAAGGGTATATTTTACCCAAGCTGAATATTGCGACAGTCGCAGTAGACGCGCCGCCGCCTGATGGAATGTTGTTTCATAACGGAGGAACGCTATCTGCTACTGAGATTCATAAAGAAAAACGAAAAAGCGCAATGAGCAGAGCATTAGAAGCTGCGAAGTTTGCAAGAGCAAGTGAAGATCAGTGTATTATTTGGTGTGATACAAACTATGAGGCTGATGCAATCATGGAATATTTGCCAGAAGCTATTGAAGTTCGTGGCGATCATTCAGATAAACAAAAAGAAGATTCTTTACTTGGATTTGCTCAGAAAAAATTCAAGATACTTATCAGTAAGAGTTCTGTATGTGGATTTGGGATGAACTTTCAACAGTGCCATCGTGCTGTTTTCGTCGGATTATCGTATTCGTTTGAGGCGTTGTATCAGGCTTTACGTAGAACATATAGATTCGGGCAAAGGTGGCCGGTTGAATGCTTAATCATTGAATCTCAGGCAGAATCAGGAATTAGAGATGTGGTATTTGAAAAAGTTAGAAAACACGAGGAGATGCAAGAAGAAATGTGCAGCGATATGAAAGAATTTCAAGTTATGGGTAATAAAGCATTGAAAAACGCGCCTGAACCGACCGCCGAAAGGGGTAAAGGTTGGGAATTATGGAATGGTGATTGTGTTCAGGTCTTACGCGAAAAAGTAGCCGATAATACTATTGATTTTTCGGTCTTTTCTCCCCCGTTCGCGAATTTATACATTTATTCTGACTCTATTGCTGACATGGGCAACTGCTCAGATTATGACGAATTTTTCCAGCAGTTTGATTTTTTAGTAGAGGAACTTTACAAGAAAACAGTTAATGGTCGTTTGTGCTCTGTTCACTGCAAGGATTTACCAGCATACAAGGGCAGAGATGGCGCGGCTGGTCTAATAGACTTCCCGGGCGCACTAATAAAAGCATTTGAGCGTAGAAAGTGGCAGTATCATTCAAGAGTTACGATCTGGAAAGACCCTGTAATTGAAATGCAAAGAACTAAGAATCATGGCCTTTTGCATAAGCAGCTTTGCAAAGATTCTAGCGCCTCAAGGCAGGGAATGGCTGATTATCTGCTGACTTTCAGAAAATGGGATGGTGAAGTATTTCCGAACCCTGTGCATGGAGAATCAGACAAAGTAAGGTTTACCGAATACATAGGAGAAGAACCACCTGAGCACGTTCAGTCAGACAGGCACATGAGCATACAAGTATGGCAAAGATATGCTTCCCCTGTTTGGTTTGATATTCAGCAAACGAAAGTGTTGCAAGGCCATAGAAACGCCACATCAGATGAAGATGAGCGTCATATTTGCCCCTTACAACTTCAAGTAATCGAAAGAGCTATTCATCTTTGGTCTAATAAAGGCGATCTTGTATTTTCGCCATTCGTAGGGATAGGCAGCGAGCCATATATCGCGGTATCAATGGGGCGCAAAGCAATCGGAGCTGAACTTAAAGAAGGATATTTTAAGCAAGCAGTAAAAAATATGAAGATTGCAGAAATAAAAGCACAAGAGCAATCGCTTTTCACTGATCTTGAGCCCGAGCTAGAGCCAGAAGTTGAAACAGAATTAGAAGAAATGGAATAACCACTCGGCGGGGAGCAATCCCCGCTTTTTAATTGAGGTAAACATGAAAACAAAAACAATTATAAAAATCTATGATGCGCTTGAGTGGCCTTTATTAGCTACTTTCTTCTATGTGATATTTTCAGGCAGAAACATAACTGAAATAGCACTTGCCCTGATTTGGGCGAAAGTTTGTTTAATTGAGCTAAAAATGGAGGCAAACAATGAAACCGTCTGAGTTTTGGGCTGGAGAGTTTGGCGATGAGTATATCAGCAGGAATAACGCGAAAAATCTGCTAGAATCAAATTGGCGATTATTTTGTAAAGCCCTAGGTATGCTTAACTATGACGATGAAGTAACTAATATTATTGAGTTAGGCGCAAATATAGGTTTGAATATAGCTGCAATAAAGCGTATTTGGCCGCAGATTAAAGCTGATGCCGTAGAAATCAACGAGAAGGCCTTTCAGCAGTTAGTTAAGGTTGCAGATACCGCATATAATTGCAATCTTTTTGATACCCGCATAACCGGCAAATATGACCTATCCTTTACCAAAGGCGTTCTAATCCACATTCACCCCGACGATTTAAAGGCCGCATATCAGCGTTTATTCGACCTGTCGCGGCGTTATATCCTGATTTGTGAATACTACAGCCCTAAGCCCGTAGAAATCGAATACAGGGGCGAAAAGGGCAAGCTATGGAAACGCGACTTTGCAGGGGAAATGTTAGGCACCTTACCGATTAAATTGGTTGATTATGGTTTTGTTTATCATAGAGATAAATACCCGCTTGATGATATTAGTTGGTTTTTGATGGAGAAAATATAATGAAGTATAGTTTAAAGACTTGGGAAAATGCTATTAACGAATGTCTTTATGGCAGAAAAAACGGAGATGGCACTATTATATGGCTTTCGCCGTCATTGCTAGAAATATTACAATCAAGTATATATTTTGATTGCGAAAAGGGAATATTTAACGGTTTTGAGTGTTTTAATTGGCCGAAAGATGCCGACGGTTATGATAAGGCACGTTTCTATATTGTGAATAATAATGAATTGGCGCTGAAAACATGATATATCCCGTATCTAACGCCATGCGCCGGTTGCTTCTGCGTGAAAACGTGCAATCAATCGGTCATGGTTGTGGCTATTGGCTGACCGAGGTGCATGATGCTTGTTACCCGCATAAACGCAATATCGACACCATTGGCAAATGGGAAGCGGTATTAAATGCGTTAGATAGGGAGAAGAAAGCTGGTTGCAATCTCTTTGAAAAAGGCTTTTTTCTGACACCATATCGACGATGGGCGCGGAATTTTACGTTATTGGAAGTTAAAAACGATATTTTTAGGAGTGAATTATGTTAAGTAAAATAGAATTTATTGATGCTTTGGGCGCTATTGCTACACAGTTAGACGAAGATAGAAGGTTATCAGCTGCCATGAGTGAGATTATAAGCGCCGATTGTGGTAAAGTTTGGTTTGATACAAGATTTGCATTGCCGGGATTGCTCAAACTGCTATCGACCGTCATGCAAGACACTTCTGGCTGGCTAGAATACTGGCTTTATGAATTAGATTGCGGTAAGAAATACCGAAAAGACAGCGTAAAAGATGCAAAGGGAAAACCTATCAAAATGCAGACTATTGCTGATGTTTACGCCTTATTAAAAAGTGAATACAAAGAAAAATAAAATAACGCTAATGTTTTCAGGGTAAAATGCAGATATATATCAAGTAAGGGCTTAAACAAACAAACGAGGCAAACAAATGAAAGAACTGATCTTGATAGCATTAGCGTTATTAGTGAGCGCGAATCTATGGGCTGTAAACAGTGAATACTGCGAGAAATCGACTGAGCTTGCGAGCATAGAGCGTATAACGGCTATATCTAATGGTATTTGCAATGACCAGATTAACGAATTGTTGAGTGATTTGAACAATGAACAACTTAGCGAGGTGCTCGGACTATGAAAAAATACACAATAGAATCTATTAACTCAATGACAAAAAGCTGGATGAGTTGTAACGATGATAAAAGCAAACGTGCATGGAATAGGCTTTTGAAAGATACTGCAAAATAAACAAAATAATGTTTGCAATTTTGGTTTATTAGTAGTATTATGGGATTGTGGTTAAAATTACAAAAAGGGGTTAAAAATGGAATTTAAACAATTCAAAAAGATTCTTTCCGCGCAAATTGCGCAAATGATCGACGGTGCATCGTTTTTGTTTACTACCGGAGTAGATAAAGACGCACTATGGAATGCCTATCTTGGCAGCTTTCCCGCCGAATATAACAAGATTTTCAGGGAACGCGGGGAACATGACTGTTCTGCTTGCCGACAGTTTATCAAAAACTTTGGCGGCGTTGTGGCAATCAAGGACAATAAACTTGTAAGTATGTGGGATATTGAGATTGATGGTGCTGAATACAAGCCCTTAGTTGAAGCCATGCGAAATCTAGTAAAATCTCAGGCCATATCTGACATTTATCTTACGCCACAAGCCAAAATAGGTATTGATGCCAACTTTGAAGCGATGCCAGACGGTGCAGTCAGAACATGGGAACACTTAGCAACTGAATTGCCGAAAAGGTTTGTTGAAACAAACAAAGACAAAATCCCAACATTGTTAGCGGCAAAACGTGATGTAAAGAATGTTTTCAGGCGTTCTCTTGAAGAAATCACGCAAGAATCGGTCGCAACCGTGATTGAATTGATTGCGCAGAAGTCCCTTTATAAGGGAGAAGAATGGCAAAGCGTATTAATTCAGTTTGCCGCAATTCAGACTGAATACTCAAAACTATCTGCCGATGAAAAAGACAACTACTGCTGGACAAAATCAATAGAAGTAGGGCCGGTAATTGGCAAAATCCGCAATCACTCAATTGGCACCCTGCTGATAAATATCTCTGAGAACATGGATTTAAACGAAGCGGTAAAGAAATACGAGGCAATTGTAGCCCCAACAAACTACAAGCGCCCAAAAGCTATTTTTACTCAAAAGATGATTGAAGAAGCAAAAAAGCAACTTGAATCAGATGGCTTGATTGATTCGCTCGGCCGCCGGCATGCAACTCTTGATGATATTACCGTGAATAACATTCTTTTCCACAATAAAGACGCGGCAAAACGGGTTAAAGGCTCTGTTTTCGATGAAATGAAAAACGAAACAGCGGAAAACGTGAAATCTTTCGACAAGGCCGAAGAAATTGATATTGAATCGTTTGCAAAAGATGTTTTGCCGGGATTGACTAGCGTTGAGTTGCTTATGGAGTCGAAGCACGTATCAAATCTTGTGTCACTGATTGCGCCTGAAAATGTAGATGCACCGACATTGTTCAAGTGGGATAATCCTTTCTCATGGGCTTATAATGGCAACATAACCGATTCCATGAAAGAGCGTGTTAAGGCCGCTGGCGGTTGCGTAGATGGTGTTTTGCGGTTTTCTATTCAGTGGAATGAAGATGGTGACAATCAGAACGACTTCGACGCGCATTGCTTGCAGCCAGACGGCCTACTGATTCATTATCCGAGAAAAGGCCATAGGCAATCATCCACCGGCATGTTAGATGTCGATATTGTTAGCCCCGGCAATAATATCGCAGTAGAAAACATTAATTTTCTTGATGGTAACGCAATGCCAGAAGGAGATTACGAGTTTTATGTTCACACATTTTCATATCGGGGCGGCAAATCTGGATTCAGGGCACAAGTAGAATTTGATGGCCAGATATTTGAATTTGACCACAATCAAGACAGCAAGAGCTATGAAAAAGTAATTGTGGCTGTGGTAAATTACACCAAAGTAGGCGGATTCAAATTGGTTAAATCACTCGACCATAAATCATCGTCAAGACAGATTTGGAGCGTGCAAACCAATAAGTTCATGCCGGTATCGGTTCTTATGTTTTCGCCGAACTACTGGAATGAACAAAATGGAATAGGCCATAAACACTATTTCTTCATGCTGAATGGCTGCAAAAACGACACCGCGCCGAATGGCTTTTTCAATGAGTTCTTACGTGAAGAATTTATGAAGCATAAACGTGTATTTGAGGCGCTTGGTAGCAAAATGAGCGTTGTGCCCGCCGAAGATCAGCTTTCAGGGCTTGGATTCAGTTCGACTCAGCGTAATTCAATCGTGTGTAAAGTTTCCGGGAAATTCACCCGTATTCTGAAAATAAAATTCTAAGGAGAAAATGACAATGGAAAAAATATTTGAACAGGCTACTAGAATGAAGGTTCGTTTCAACCACAAAGGCGTTTGCAGCGTTGAGGACTTGTGGGATATGCCATTGAGCGCCATTGATGCGATCTTTAAGGGACTGAATCAAGAGGCAAAAGCCCAAAATGAAGAAAGCTTGCTTGCTACGAAAACGGCGGCAAACACAGAACTAGACCTTAAGCTTACAATCGTTAAACACATTGTAAAAACTCGACTTGAAGAAAAAGCCATTCAGGAACAAATAAAAGCAAATGCAGATCGGAAAACTACGATTCTTGGCATTATCGCAGAAAAACAAAATGAGAGCTTAAAAAATATGTCAATCGACGAGCTGACAAAACTGGTTCAGTCGTGACTTTGAGCGGGGGCTTCGGCTCCCGCTTTTCTTTTTTAATCTTTTTGCTTGCAATCTGAAAAGCAAAGTGTTATTATTAGTTTATGCGCAAGGACGACAAATTAAAAATGAGGTGAACGAAATGAACATTAATACAATGATTGAAAACGAAGCATTTATGATGATTGCAAAGCACTATGCTGAAAAAATAAATGTAAGTGGTATGAACGTTTGCTTTGATGAATTGCAGAAATCAGTCAAGGAAAACTGGAATCAGATTGCGAATGAAATCGCAACCCTTACTGAAACTGTAAAAAGCATAATTTGATTGTGCAAACCTGAGCAAGTTTTCAAACTGCTTAATCTAAAAAAGAGGTAAAACATGAGCGCGTTTGACTTAAAAGTAGCCAATAAGTTTATAAATCTAATGACATCGGCAAAAGCAAGAGGGATAGAATTTAATCTGACTTTGCAGGGCATTGCCAACATGCTAAGGGCAAAGAACTGCTTTTACACTAATGAACCGTTGAATGATGACAACCGAAGCATAGACAGAATCGACAATTCAAAAGGCTACGTAACAGGCAATATAGCCGCTTGCACACAAGCAATAAACATGCAAAAGGGCAATATTTCGATGAAAAACATTGTTATGGTTGCTAGTAAGATTCAACAACACATAAAAAGGGGTAAAAACAATGGTAAAGGGCAGTAGAATGTGGAAGAACGTAACGACACAAATTGAAATTGAGCTAACCGATGAAATGCGTGATGAGTTGGGACTTTTCGAGGACGCAAAATCATTAAATCTTGAAGTTAAGCACTATGGGCATTTTGAACCGGCAGTATTGGCTGTCGACCCCGATGACAGCTCACCCGAAGAAGATGAGCTTGAAATCAGCAGCATTGAAGGCGTGATTGAGTTTGAAGATAGCGCCGATGAGGTTTTGAGCAAAGACCAGATATTTATTTTGGGTGATGAAAGAATCTTTGATGATTTGATTGTATCAAAAATAATGGAGGGATAAAATGAGTGAACTTTTGAGATTCAGAGAACGGCTGAAACGTGTTATTAGCGAGAATGACCAGTATTTTGAGGCTACCGGGCTTAGATCAGTGGAAAAATACAACAACAAACTGAAAAAAGACCTTGAAGAAATCGAAAACAT
>JAYVIR010000071.1:0-37437 GCA_043770095.1 Eubacteriales bacterium | reverse complement strand
CGCCTTTATCTCTCACTAAAAAAGTCCCCCATTCACAGGGGGACTGCGTTTGAAATTCTTAGTCTCACTTCGCGTACAATGCATTCACTACAGAATTTCTACCGTAAATTGACCCTTTAATACTTCCACTTTTGAAGTGTAAAGTTCGCTTTGTTTTTTCATCGTTAAATCTTTCATCAAGTCGAAGCTGATTTCATCTAAATCAAAGAATCCAGCTTCTTCTTTTTCTGATAATTTAATCAAGTGATAACCAAACTGTGTTTTAACCGGTTTGCTGATTTCGCCTAATTGCATTTCGAATGCTGCCATTTCAAATTCAGGAACCATTTGACCTCTGCCAAAGTAGCCAAGATCGCCGCCTCTTTCTTTTGAAGGACAGCTTGAGTGCGCGCTAGCAGCTTCTTCAAATGTTACGCCAGTAGCGATTTCTTCTAAAATTACCAAAGCTTTTGCTTCAGAATCTACAAGAATATGGCTCGCTTTAACGCGGTCAGGCTTTTCAAATTCTTCTTTATGAGCTTCATAGTGAGCCTGTAATTCAGCTTCATCCACAACTGCTTCAGAAAGACACTTTTTAACGGCATATTGCTTTAACATTTGAAGTTTTTCAAATTCAACTTGATCTTTGAATGCTTGTTCTTCATCCATTTTATTTTGTAAAGCTTCAGAAAGGAAAAGTTCTTGATGTACCAATTCACCTATGAGAATTTTTTCGCCCTCTGGATTGGCATATCTTGCTGCGTTTTCGCCGAGTTGAATCATGAACCGCTCTAAATCATCTCTGGTAATATTTTTGCCATTAACAATAGCAAGGATTTGATTATTCATTATATAGTTCTCCTTCGTAAGTTAGAATCTTTTTCTTGAACTATCTTATCAAATTAAAGAGATTCTGTCCACGGAGACCTTATCTTTTCTTACTTCATATTGCTTATTCTTTTTTTAATAATTTTAAATCTTTATCACTCAGCAATTTAAGACGCTTGAGTACTTCCATAAATTTATCGGTATCAATGGGCTTCACAGCATAAGCTTCTGAACCCAAATCAAACGATTCAAATATGCCTTTCGGGTCATTTAAAGCCGTGGTCATGATCACCTTGACCAATTTATCTTTTGGTACGCCACGCTCTTCCTCCAGTTTACGAATGGTCTTAAGTGCTTTAATACCGTCCACTTCAGGCATCATAATATCTAGACAGACCAAGTCATAGTAATTTTTTTCATCTAATGCCATCAAAAAAACCTCGATGGCTTCCATCCCATCGACTGTAATATCGCACTCACCAAACTGTGTCATGAATTTATATAAAAATTTTCGGCTTACGTAATCATCTTCTGCAATTAAAATTCTCATGAAACACCTCCAACTCAAATATCCATCAGCTGCAAAATTTCACTGTAATACTGGGTTGCCTCACTTATATTTTGACGTCTAGCAGCCAATTCCATTTTCATAGCCAGTCGTTTAAGGCTTGCCGCCCCTTCGCTTTCAAAACGTTCTTTGATCAAATGGCTTGTTCTTTCTAACATTTCAGAGTCATTTTGATCCAAGAAGAGTTTTATTTCATAAAGCGGAACCGCATATAATTCTTTATTAATCACAAAACCTTCTTTTTCTTTTTTCAAAACTTTTTCTAACAAATCATCTTTATTATCATTACCCTTATGTGTACCAATTCTCTCAATTTTCTCAAAAAATTCACGAATATTTATCGGCTTTGAAATATATTCATCCATCCCCGCTGTGATAAATCGTTCCCTGTCACCTTTCAAAGCATATGCCGTTACAGCTATGACAGGAACTTTCAATTTAAGCTCATTTCGAATAATAGAGAGCGCTGTCAATCCATCCATTAAAGGCATTTGAATGTCCATCAAAATCAAATCAAATTTGCTTCTTTTTAAAATATCAATTGCCTGAATCCCATTCTCAGCAATTTCAATATCATGCCCTTGTTTAAGCAATAGTCTTTTAAACAGTTTTTGATTGATTTTGTCATCTTCACAAATCAATATATTTAATTTAAATTCTACTGGTGGTATATTTTCAAGGTCTTCATCTCTCATTAAATGATCCATATTAATCTGTGCGACCTTTAACGGAATTGAAAAGTGAAAATTCGAACCGTAATTCAATTGGCTATTCACTTCTAAAAGACCACCCATAAGCCCTACTAACATTTTAGAAATACTCAGACCGAGACCCGTTCCACCATATTTTCGGGTAATGGATCCGTCTGCCTGTGAGAAACTTCTAAAAATGCGCTCTAAATCATCCTCGATGATGCCAATGCCTGTATCCTGTACCGAAAACAGAATTTGTATCACATCACCTTTCGTGCTCATTGGTTTAATTTCAATCAAAACCCCACCTTTTTGCGTAAACTTTAACGCATTCGTGACAAGGTTCGAAATAACTTGCCCAATACGCACTGGGTCTCCATAAACAAATGTGGGTACTTTTTCATAAATTTTAAGATCAAGATCGATATTTTTCTCAAGTGCCAATAATTTAAGAGGCTTGATTACCCCATTCAACACGTCTAATAAATTAAATTTAATTCTTTCGATAACAACTTTTCCAACTTCTAATTTAGAAAAATCTAAAATATCGTTAATGATGTTTAGCAAATTAATGGCACTGCTTTTTACAAGCATCAAATTTTCCTTTTGCTCGGCATTGATATCTGTCATAATCGTCAAATTTGTCATGCCTATAATGCCGTTTAGCGGCGTTCGAATTTCATGGCTCATATTGGCTAGAAATTGTGATTTTGAGCGATTAGCCTCTATTGCAATTTCCTTTGCCTTTTGACCTTCATATTCCGCCTGCTTTCGTATGGTTGTGTCTCTACTGACATAGACAATGCTTTTTCCATGTTGATCATCCGTAATCACTTTGCCTGTCGCTTCCATCCATAGTAAATCACCCGTTCTTTTTACAACACGCATCTCAGAAATAAAATTCTCTTCCGTCATCAAACGTCGTTTGAAGTGTTTTTCAACCAAAGCTTTGTCATCTTCAAAAATAAAATCTACAAGTGCTCTTCCAACGATATCCTCTGGATAATAACCTAAAATAGAAAAATGAGAAGGGGTTGCATAGGTAATTATCCCATTTTGATCCACTTGGGTAATGAGGTCTAACATGTTGTCCGTCACCAGGCGAAGGCGTTTTTCATTCGCAATCAAATCATTGGCAATTTGATTTCTCAGGGTAATATCTTCTAAAATAACAAGTGCAAAAAGAGATTCGCTGATTTCAATAATAGAAATTTGTGCTTTAAACCATTTATCATAAACGCCACAAGTACCTTTAAACGATTGCTTAAATTCAACTTCTTTGCTTTTTTGACTGTCTTTAAACGCTTCTTGGATGTTATCACCTAGTTCACAATGTTCAAACGCATGAAATAATTCTTTGTTTTTATGATTGTGATTCAGAACATCACAGAGCAATGTTCCAAGTATATTAGGATTAGAATTGTTGAGCATAGACACTGCAAAGTCGTTAATATCAACAATTCGAAGGTCACTCGTGACAAAAATCATCCCCACTGGCGCACTTTTAAAAATGACTTCCAGTCTTGATTTCTCAAGATCTAATTCTGATTTATTTTTTTTTGTTTCTGTAATATTATCAATAATATAAACATTATAATCGTGATGAAACTCATTTGGAACAATAGCGAATTCATTAATTCTAAGCCAATAGTCTTCACCAGAACTCGTTTTGCCATGATACTCGCGTTCACTTGGTATTTCTGGATTTGAATGTTCTAATTTAAACGCTTTTAAAACATACTTTTCATCGGCCATTTGAAAGAGTTGATCAACCTCTAATCCACTAACCATTTCAAATGTGATACCGGTCATTTTCTCAAAAGCCAGATTAACGTACGCAATTTTCATTTCACGATTAACGACCACTACCATATTAGGTAGATATTCAAATGCTGTCACAGAGGATTTTAACGCTGAATCTATCTCTGTCATCCTATAAACCTCCCTTTAGTCCATTGTGACCAATTTGGATATTACCCTTGCCATTTCTTTAAGAGGCAGTTCGTCTTCGACACCGCCAAGATCCATCGCCACTTTTGGCATGCCATAAACGATACAAGACTCTTCATTTTGCCCTAACGTCCTACAGCCTCTTTGGCGAAGTTTTAGCATGCCTTTCGCACCATCATTTCCCATTCCTGTAAGTATGACACTTACCGCATCTTTCCCGTATTGTTCTGATATCGATTCAAACAATACGTCCACAGATGGACAATGCCCGTTAACCCGCTCGCCTTGAAATAGTTTGATAAAGGTTCCTTGAGCGCTCCGATTGACTTTCATATGATAATCACCAGGTGCTATGTATACATAATTATTTTTAAGTTCTTCTCCATCTTCTGCCTCTTTCACATTCAAAGAGCAAGTAGCGTTCATTCTATCTGCATATAGCTTCGTGAAAATAGGCGGCATGTGCTGAACAATCAGAATCGGAGGCATATTTGGCATCAACTCTTTTAAAATGCTATGTGTCGCTTCAGTGCCACCCGTAGACGCTCCAATGACAATAATGCTCTTTGTAATACGTTCCTGTTTTGTAGACGTGAGCATTTCAGCTCTAGCATATTTTCGCTTTAAAAGACTTAAATTTACGGTTGATGCTATTTTTATTTTGACAGCAAGTTCTTTGATCATTAAGTTCATGCCTTGCGGTGTTTTTCCTGCTGGTTTGCTCACATAATCTACGGCACCCGCATGCAAAGCTTCAAACACTCTCGTATCGATAGAGCTTACAACAACTACGGGCATCGGATGCTGAGGCATTAATTTTTTTAAAAATTCAATGCCATCCATTTTTGGCATTTCCACATCGAGCGTCATGACATCTGGGCGCAGTTCAATAATTCGATCTCTTGCCATGTAAGGATCAGAAGCCCATCCTACCACTTCAATCGAAAGGTCATTTTGCAAGCCATTGATTAAGAATTCTCTAAACAACTTGGAATCATCCACAATTAGAACTCGAATCACGCGTTTTATCTGCATCTTAGCCCTCCCGCCTATAGACCGATGGCATAATGTACTCAAATTTGCTAATCGTACGGTCTATCGTCTCTGAATGGCCAATCATCAAATAGCCACCAGGTTGCAGTTTGTCATAAAATTTTTGTATCATTCTATTTTTGGTGGCTTCATCAAAATAAATCATCACATTCCTGCAAAAAATAATATGAAACGGCTTTGCAAAAGGAAAATCGCTCAAAAGATTCAAACGTCTATAAATCACATTTTGGCGAATAGGTGATACCACTTGGAAAGAATCAGTCTCTAATTTACTAAAATATTTCATTCGCCATAGCGGCGGAATTTTTTCGATATCAGCGGCTTTATATATGCCTTCTGTTGCATAATTCAATACTTTTTCAGAAATATCAGTAGCCAATACTTTGGTATCCCACGTTGTATTTTCCTGTTCAAAAAAATCAGCAAGTAACATGGCGATGGTATATGGCTCCGAACCATTAGAACAACCAGCACTCCAAATTCTTAAATCTCTCTCCATGATCAATTTCTGTTTCAGTTCTGGCAATGCTCTTTGCTGTAAAAAATTAAAATGTTCCTCTTCACGAAAGAAGTAAGTGTAATTGGTACTAATCTTGTTGATGAATTCACTTAACGTTTTGCCAGTAGTGTCTTTTTGCATATGTTCATAGTAATCCTTAAAACTATTAAACCCCTGTTTCTCAATCATTTGAGATAACCTAGTCGCTAATAGATTCTTTTTTTGAGGGGTCAAATTAATCCCCGCAAACTGATATAGATACTCAGAAAACATTTTAAATTCTGCATTCGTTAAGGGCTTCATATTTTTCTTCCCTCCTTAAAAACAAAGGCGGACGAGGACTTCGTCCGCCTAATTTTATTTAATACTTTCCAAATTCATCGTCATCTAAGGAGATTGAAAATGCTTCATGGTTTGCAAAATTTGAATTTGGCGCTTCATAGTAAGTTGGAGCAGGTGATGCATAAGACATTTTGCTTGTGCCTCGCCCTTTTTTGAGTTTAAAACGACTTACCATTTCCTTAAGCATCTGCGCTTGAGAGGTCATCTCTTCGCTGGCAGCGGCACTTTCTTCTGCTGTTGCGGTATTATTTTGCGTCACTTGGGAGACTTGGTAAATGCCTTCATTTATTTGAGAAATCGCAGTGGCTTGTTCATTGGAAGCATAGGCAATATTGGCGACTAAATCTGCGGCTTTTGAGGCACCGCCAACAATCTCTTCAAGCGCCTTTGCAGTATCGCTTGCGATGTTCATCCCCTTTCCTACTTTAATGACTGAATTTTCAATCATTACCGTTGTTTCTTTTGCGGCATTCGCGCTTCTCGCCGCCAAGTTTCTGACTTCTTCAGCGACCACTGCAAACCCTTTGCCGTGTTGACCAGCTCTAGCCGCTTCAACAGCAGCATTCAATGCCAATATATTGGTCTGGAATGCAATTTCATCTATGACAGAAATAATTTTAGAAATATTAGCAGAAGAATCATTGATATCTTTCATGGCGGTTACCATTTCCACCATCTGTTGATTCCCTTTGCTGGCTGCATCTTTTGCCAAATTAGAAAACTCATTGGCCTTTGAAGCGTTGATGGCATTCTCTTTGGTTTGTTCAGCAATTTCGGTCATGGATGCGGTGATTTCTTCAATTGAACTGGCTTGATTTGTCGAGCCATGGGAAAGCGCTTGAGAAGATTGAGCCACTTGTCTAGACCCCGTCGCAACCTGCTCAGAAGCCATATTAATCTCACCAAGAACTTCATTGAGGGAATCAACGATATTATTGATGGCATTTTTCATCATTCCAAAATCACCCTTAAAATCTGAGTTGATTTGAACAACCAAATTGCCATCTGCCATTTTATTAAGAACTTCTGCAGTCTCTTTAATATAGGCAGATACGTTGAGAACGGTATTGTTTAAAGCATTTTTAATGACCGCATGATCCCCTTTATAATTCCCATTAACAGAAGCACTTAAATTGCCTCGAGCAAATTCTTCCAATACCACGGAAGCTTCCTTAATGGGTTCAATGACCATATCCAAGGTTTTATTAATACCCTTAACAATTTCTCGATACTCACCTTGATGTTTGCTTTCATCTATGCGAACATCCAATTTTCCATCGACTGCTGCTAGAGTCAAACGATTAATGTCCTCAACCATATGATTAATGGCCTCAACAGCACCTTTTAAACCTATATTGAGAATGTCTTTTTCAGAAAGAATTGTAACGTCTAAATCAGTGTTACCTTCTGCAAGTTCTTTCACCAACTGTGATTGCGTCGAAATATTTTCCTTCATCCGATTGAAAGCTTCTGTCAATTGACCAATTTCATCTTTTGAGTCTACTGCAAGCTCGAAGCTAGTATCCCCGATCGCAATCAATTCTGCTGCTTTTGTCACTTTATTAATATTTCGGGTAATGCCACGAATGACTTGGAAATTAACGAGTGTTCCTAAAATAAACGCAGTCACAAATCCGATGATTAGGAATATGTTGGTGAAATTAGCCGAACTTTCATTGGCCGTGGCATCTACAATGCTTTGATTCAAGCTTGAAGTCAACACTTGGTTGGATAATTCTAATAATTTATTTCCACTTTCCAATAAAACAGCTTGTAAAGTTTGTTGTTCTAACATTAGTGCCTTAAATGTGACTAAATTTGATTCGTATTTTTTTGCAGATGCAATCGTTTTACTCAGTGCATCCTTATCTGACATTTTATCTGCCGTTGCATAAATCACAGGAAATACAGCTAACGATTTATCAAAATACGTCGCATCTTTAGCTTCAAGTGCTTTATTAGCATAAATTCTAGCCACATTCGCTGAATTGGTAATGTCTTTAATCCCAACAATTTTATTAAGTCGAGCATCAAATATACTATTGGCTGTGTTTGTATTTGCTACCGCTATTTTAAAATCACTCATTTGCTTCTCTTCGTAACTCCCTACATTGGCATAAAATTCTTCAACCGTACCTAATAGCGTTGCCTTAATATCCATAAACTTAGCAATATTAGCCTTATAGTCTTCAACACCCTTAACATATGTATTATAGGCAATCAGTGCATCGTCTGTATTTTTTTGAACCTCTAGCGACAACTCACTCTGATGGTTCATTGTGAATTCTTCACTTTTGTTCAATTTGTCGCCAATAGAAGCAGATAACTGATTGACCAATTCTATTGTTTTAGGATCACTCGTGTAAAGATAACCTTTCATTTCTATTCTCATAGCAGATGTCAATGCATTAATTTCTTGGCTCATTTTTACATTTACTAAATTCACTTTACTCATTTGAGTAGAAGACTTTTTCATATTGCTTGTGTTGAAAATCGTTACCCCAATCACAATTGTAATAATAAACAACATAATGCCAATGCCTGTTGCTATTTTCATGCCTATTTTTTTCCCATTTACCATTTCCAACAACCTCCTATCAGTTGATAGTTCTAACCTCATCTAATTCGCTCTCATTGAGCAATTTATCAGAATCTAAAAGGATGACAATCTGATTTTGAATTTTACCAATCCCCAGAATGAATTTATTTTTGAAGTCAGAATTGAACGTTGGAGGTTCGGCAATCTGCTCATCAGCGATGGCAATAACTTCTAATACCATGTCCACAATAAGCCCTACCGAGATGGCATTTAACTCAACAACAATAATGCAAGTTCTCTTGTTATACTCTAACCGCTCTTTATTAAATCGTTTGCGGACGTCCATCGTCGGAATAATTTTTCCTCTAAGGTTGATGACGCCCATAATATAATCCGGTTGATTAGGGACTTCTGTAATATCCTGAATGCCGATAATATCTACAACATGGCGTATTTCAATGGCGTACTGCTCTACGCCAAGTGCAAATGTCAGATATTTTCCTTGCTGTGTGTCTTCTTCATAATAAACACTGTCCGTTACGCTACCCACATACTTCACCTCTCATCATCAACAAGTCCTGAAGGGTCTATAATTAGGCTAATCTTCCCATCGCCCAACAAGGCACAACCCGAAATACCTCTGACCTTGCGCATAAATTTGGATAAGCTTTTAACCACAAGTTGCTGCTCACCAAGAATTTCGTCTGCAAAGAGTAAAACGCTTTTACCCGCATATTCGATCATAATCAAAATACCTTTTTCAATTTCATACGTTTTGGCTGCCATGCTAAATTTTTTATGAAGGCGCATAATAGGGTAGCATTTGCCTCTGAGCATCATAAATTCATTGCCATTCGGATCAATAATGACATCTGCAGATTTGACTGAAAAAGACTCTTGGACGTTGATAATAGGTACTGCAAAGAAGCAATTCCCAACGCGCATCATCATGCCTTCAATGATGGCTAAAGTCAGTGGAATCTTAATTTTAAAAGTTGTACCCTTGCCTAAAACTGAATCGATTTGTATTGTGCCACCAAGTTCGGTAATGTTTCGGCTGACAACATCTAACCCTACACCTCTTCCTGAAAATTCAGTGATGGCGTCTTTCGTTGAAAAGCCAGGCGCAAAAATTAAATTAAAGACCTCACTGTCGCTAAGTTCAGATGGAGCCTTACTCAACATGCCCTTTTCTTCAGCTTTCTCAAGAATTTTAAATCGATCTAAACCCTTCCCATCATCTTCTATGACAATCCAAACCTCGCCGCCAGTGTGCTTGGCCTCGAGTACAATTTTGCCAATATCTGATTTACCAGACAACCTGCGACTCTCTGCATCTTCTATGCCGTGATCCACAGAGTTTCTAATGATGTGCATCAATGGGTCACCAATATGTTCAATGATATTTTTGTCGACCTCTGTGTCCTCTCCCAAAATGGTCAAATCTACTTTCTTATTAATCTTTTTGCTCATATCTCGAACAATTCGGTTCATTTTTTGGAATGTCAGAGCAAGTGGAACCATCCGAACACTCATGACCAAATCCTGAAGTTCATTAATAATCATCCTGTGTTGTCTGCTGGCTTTCTCAAAACTCTCCGAAACAACGCCTGACAGATCAGGATTTCTGGTCACCATCGCTTCAGAAACTACCAATTCACCAATCAAATCCATTAACAGATCGATTTTTGCCACGTCTACATTAATATGTGTCTGAGTTGGGGCGCTTGCTGTTGGCGCATTATTAATAGCAGCTACAGACTTAGGCGGCAATGTCGATTCAGTTGAAATAAGATCTTCAGAGCCTATTTGCAAAGGTTCTGGTTCTAGGGGCGATGTAGGTACCTTTCGCGTCTTCTTTTTATCCCCTTTAAACT
Source organism: Eubacteriales bacterium (assembly GCA_043770095.1). Taxonomy (GTDB): domain Bacteria; phylum Bacillota; class Clostridia; order Peptostreptococcales; family Acidaminobacteraceae; genus JBGSUZ01. The sequence goes on along the minus strand of JAYVIR010000071.1, from coordinate 27,110 downwards.
CAGCTTGATACTCCTCAAACAATTCTTTATCAATTTCTTTGATATCGTATTCCAAAACAAATGCAGAGCTTTTCGCCTCATTCTCTACGGCTTCCTCAGACTTAAAAGTCTTTAATATCAAATGAAACCCATTTTTGCGAATTAATTCAGTCGCTTGCTCATCATCCACCACATTAATAGGATAAGTCACTATTTCTTTGCAGAAATTCTTAAAGTGATGTTGAATCGTAAAAGCACGAATGTTCTCCATCTGACAACCGTCTTCAAAGATGATTTTGAGTTTGAAATAATGCTCTTCTTCAACAACATCCGACAGATTTTCTTCGCCAATTGGAGGCATAAAAAATTTCAAGGCCTTCTCTTTTTTACTCTCGAAAGCAATGTTCAATCCCTCTTCTTTAACACCCTGCTCTGGATTCATAAACTTAATGCCTTCTAGCATTTCCCTTAGACCTTCAATCAAACTAGGTGGCGCAGGCTGAGTCACCTCACCGGCTTCAATGAGACCAATTTGAACCTTGTCAAAATCTAAAATTTCGAGAATAATGTCAGTTAAAACCGATATTTCCATCTCTATATCTAAATGTTGCCTATAATAATCAAAAATATCTTCAGCGCAATGAGAAAGTTCTGAAATACCGTCATACATCATCATCATCGAGTTGCCTTTAATTGTATGCATTATTCTAAAGATCTCATTGATATGCTCTTTTAAGTTATGATTTTTTTCGCATTCCATTATGATTTGTTCAAGTCGATCAAGAAGCTGATTGGTTTCTTGAATATAGAGATCGATCATAGGTTCGTTTGCCCGTGACAATGATTCATCCCTCCTTACACCTTCGAGTGCGCAGGTTCTATATTTTACTCAGTACTTCAACAATTTTATTTTCTTGGAACGGCTTCACAATAAAGTTTGTAGCACCACTTAAAATGGCTTCCTTTACCATAGTTTCATTGCCCATTGCAGTAATCATTACAATTTTAGCATTTGGACTCGTTTCTCTTATTTTAATCAAAGCCTCGATGCCCGTCATTTTAGGCATTGTTATATCCATTGTGACAATGTCTGGCTGTAAGCGTTCATATTCTTTAACGGCCTCGACGCCATCTTCCGCCTGCCCAATCACTTCAAAATTATTTCGTTCGAGCATTAATTTGAGTGTATTTCTCATAAACATCGCATCATCTACTATTAAAACTGTTTTCATAAATTCACATCCTTTTAATATGATAGGTTTAAAAAAAAATCACCGACAAACAGGCAATTTTACAGTCATGGTCGTACCTTCTCCCAAAACTGACTGGACATCTAAAATGCCCTTATGCTTGTTAACGATGATGTCATAAGATATGCTAAGACCTAACCCTGTCCCAACACCTACTGGTTTTGTCGTAAAAAAGGGTTTGAAAATATCTTTTATGGTCTCTTGTTTTATACCCACTCCATTGTCTTTAACAACGCAGCAAACATAATTATTTTCCATATAACTACAAATATTTATTTTCCCTTTGTGCGTTTGATACTTCTCACGAACCGCCGCTACAGCGTTAATGATTAAATTAAGCAAAGTTTGATTGATTTCACCGCCTAATGCTAGCACATCCACTATTTCTCCATATTCAACTTCAATTTCAGCGGTATATTTTGTCTCATTACGAGTGACCACCAAAGTGTTTTCAATGCCTTCATTTAAATTATAAGCTTCAAATTCTTGACCGGTATCAATCCTTGAAAATAGTCTTAATCCTTTGACAATTTTCCGAACCCGTTCTAGTCCGCTAAATGTATCTTCAAGAAGTTCTGTTAAATCACCTAAAATGAAATCCATTTCTGACGACTTGCTGAGCGTCGTAATTTCCGTAACCCACTTTTCCAGTAGAGGAAATTCGGCTTTACGCTCATCCATCTCTGAAACGGCACTTTCAACAGTGGCAGACCACGTATTTATTTTATTTGCATATCCCTGAAGAATATTCATATTGCTAATAATATACCCCAGTGGATTATTAATTTCATGAGCAACACCTGCTGCAAGATGACCAATACCAGCCAATTGTTCTTGTTGGATCACCATCATTTGAGAATTTTTAAGTTGCAAATTTAACGTTTCTAACACTTCATTTTGATCTTTAATCACTTCAATCGTCTGGTATAGCTGTCTCTGCAACTTTTGATCATTTAGTGCATTTTTAACTCTAGCTATAAATTCTTCTTCATGAATAGGCTTGGTAATAAAATCGAATGCACCCATTTCAAAGAAACCTTTAAGATAATGCTGTTCTGAAAGAGACGTAAACATAATGACCTTCAATTTGGCGAGATAGTTATGATCTACAAGATACTCCATTACTTCTGTTCCAGTCATTTCCGGCATTATGACATCCAAGACGACCACGTCTACTTCATTCGTTTCTATAAAATCTATCGCAGCACGACCATTGCTACATACATGAATTGATGCTTTAATGTCACTCTTCTTCAAAAAGTCTTTGGTCATTTCACACATTAAAAGTGAATCATCGACAATCAATACTACCTGATCCATAAGTGACACCTCCTCACCTTTGTTTCATTGCTGCATTTACTTTAAACTAATTATTGCACATTAAAATTGCCTGCTCTCGTTCGCAATTTCATCTACAATGACTTTTAAATCTTCGTGTGTAATTCCTAACCGCTCAAAGACGCCTTCTTCTAACTGTTCTTTAAAAACGTCATCGTGTAATATTTCCCATGAATAATAATTGGCCAAATGCACCACTGCGACAAGTTCTTTATTAATCACCGCCAAGTTCAATGGGTCATGGTGGAACATCGCGACTTCAACAATCGGATGTGGGATCTCCCACCATTTAAGAAGATAGCCGCCAATCAACTGATGATTTGTCCCAATGAGTTCATTTTCAAGCTCTGTGATGCATTTCGTCGGATCTTCTTTCACGAGTTGAACCATTTTGTCATGTTCTTCTAAAAAGTAATTAAGAACAATTACGCGACCCACATCGTGAAGGAGTCCAGCCGATGCAAAAACATTGGGCACTTTTTTCCCTAAGAGTCGCGGATAAATGGCATTCATCAATTTATTGGTAATGTTAACATGTTCCCAAAGGCTTAAATGAAGATTTTTGTGTTTTCCAAAATCATTAAAAACGGAGTTGCTCAAAACTATATTCTTAACGTTCGTCAAACCAATATACATGATTGCCTGAGTAATATTTCCAGTTTTTGCGCCATAAAAAGCTGAATTTGCAACTCTTAATATTTTGGTTGCAATGGATTGATCTTTCTCTATTTTTTTTGAGATATGATCAATGCTCGCATCTGCCTCAATCAAATCACAAATTTCGTGATATAAATTTGGAACTGTTGGTAAATCTGTAATATTATTAATAAGATTTAACAGATGTTTGTTGTTTAATAACGCTTCTACTTCAAAGAGTTGGTCAATCGTATTGGTAAGTTCCTTATTGTCCCAAGGTTTAAACACATATAATTTTGCGAGGTTATCTTCTAGCGCTTTAAAAATATTTTTGCTGTCTGTATAACCGCTTAAAGTCACTCTTAGTGTTAATGGATATTTCTTCTTGATGATGCGAAGAAGTTCAAAGCCATCCATATCTGGCATTCTAATGTCTGTCATTATTAAATCAATGGTCTTTTCTGCAAACAATTCTAGAGCCTCATTAGCGCTCTCAGCAAAAAGAACCTCATACGGACAACTATGAAAGAGTCTTTTTAAGGCTTTTAAAATTTGAATTTCGTCATCAACAAATAGTATAGTTTTCATAGATTTCTCTCCAATATGATTAGTCTCAGGCATTACTTTATCTAAAATACCCCGTTGTTGATCGTTAAAAACAAAAAGACCGCCAAAGACATCTTTTTTGTTTTTTTATTTTAAGTTATAAACTAGAAATTTATTGATTGATAACCTCTAGTTCATCTAACAATTTAGATAATTTCTGATAGCATGCCTCTAATGCCTTCCCATCTTCCAAATTCACATTCAGTCCTTTTAATTCCACTAAAATATCCATTGTATTTCCTGATTTTAAGAATTTTATATAATCAGACTTAATATCCTTAGAGGGATCAAGAAGCTGCTCAGCGATAGTAAATCCTGAGGCTAGCCCGGTTGCATATTTGTACATATAGAAATTCCAATAAAGATGGTCAATTTCAGTCCATCCATAACCATCGAGTTCAGTCACTTTATAATTTGGCCCATAATATTTAGCATTTAACTCTTGCCAAGTCTTTTTTAAAAAATCGCCATCTAAATCTTTGCCGTTCGTCTGTGCAGCATGAATGAGTTTTTCAAACTCGGAAGCCTTCATTTGCTCAAAAATAGTACCAACAATCAAATCAATATATTGTATGAGCACTTCTTGTCTCCCTTCACTTTTTTGAAGCGTCAGCTGGTTTTCAAGAAAAAGGACTTCATTTGCAGTGGATGCAATTTCGGCTTTAAAGATGCTGTTTTCATACGTGTTAAAGCCTTGATTTTTTGAGGACATATAGGTATGAACAGCATGACCCATTTCATGCGCAAACGTTTCTGCGCTTACAAAATCATCTTCATAATTTAGAAGAACATATGGATGACTTGCATAGGCGCCCCAGGTATAAGAACCAGTGTACTTACCCTCTCGAGGATACACGTCTATCCAACGATTTTTTGTTGCTTCGTCATAAATTTGCAAATATTCATCACCTAAAGGTTTAAAAGCTTCTCTTGCAGCTAATACAGCCTTGTCATATTTAAAAGTACGCTCATTTTTCATAATAGGGAGTTGATTGTCATGAAATTGATAAGGTCTTTCAAGTCCTAATAGTTTTTGTTTGATGCTAATCCATCTGTGTAACAGCTTTAAATTCTTTTCATTTATTTTTTCATATGCCAAATAATCCTTATGTTCGATTGAATCTTGAGAAAGAACCATTTCTAAATCAGAATCATATCCATAGGCAGTAGCGGTAAGGTTGTCATACTTTACCTTCCCTTCTAAATTGGAAGCCAAAACTTCCACTGCGTCTATTTGTTTTTGAAGACTTGCCTGAGTCGCTTCAAATCGCTTGTCATCGTCTTTGGAAAAATAATTATCATAAGCGTTATTTTTCAAGGTGATGTCATATCGATTCCAAAAAGCTTGATAATTGTTCTCATATGTCAAATTCAACTCACCCAATAGTCCCAAAAGACGGTCTTCGCTTTCACTGCGAAAGGATTGTCGATCTTCAATAATTTCTTGAAGCATCTTCGTATACGCTTTAGATTCGCTAAGTCTTAAATAAGTGTTCAGTTTCTCCTCAGAAAGTCGTGAGAGCTCTGGTTTAAAGAATGCTAGACCTTCTGTCAATTGAGTGTCAAGCTGATCCACCTGTGATAGAAAATTTGTTGCGTCACCGTCTTCAAGGGCAATGTCCCTTTTGAGACTAGCGTATATGCGTAGTTTTTCTTCTGTAATGAGCAGTGTTTCATGAAGCTGAACCGCTTTTTTATAAGTAGCAGTCTCATTTAAATGATTTTTATAACTTTCAAACGTATTAATTTGATCAGACAGTTCTTTATATGCCGTTTGGGCCTCTGCCATATCTTTATACATCACACTTAAATCCCAAGTATTCTTAAGTTCAACTTCGGATGGAAAATCTCTAGGTTCTTTTAACGCTTCTTGATTCTGAGTATTTTGAATCCAAAATACCAAACCTGCCACAGCAAAAAATAAAGCCAAAAGAGTAATTAACCAGATTAGCCAATAACGAATCTTTTTTTTGCTTTTCTCAGACGATTCCATTGATGCCTCCTGTAATTTTATTTCGTTTTACGCACTTTATACTCACATCAAATCACAAAACAGGAAATTGACAAGCGTGTTTTAAAAAATTAATCTTTTTTTAATCTTTTAGATACAGAGCGGTCACAACTATCGATTATGATATAAGGGTAATCATATTTAATATTGAGTGCCCCCCACTCAATATTCGCAGTAAATTGACCCCCCTTAATTTATTGCCATTCAAACAATTAATCCGAAATAAAGGCTTATGCGCCCCATGCATAAGCCTTTTAACTTTTTTGATTTTTTCACTTTTATAAATTAGTCCTACAGTTTTACTTAAAAAATCCAGCACTAAATATAACTCTTACAAACAACAATAGAAACACAACAAATCCGAGCACCAAAAAAGTCTTTGAACCCCGCGCTCTTAGATTGGGTTTTTCAAAACGTTCATAAGATTTCCATTTATGATTTACTTCAATTTCGTGAGGATAATCCAATAACTCTTCGTCATAGGCTTCAGTCACTTCAATCGCAAGCTTTTTATAGATCCAAGGTACTCGAACAATCCAAAGTCCTTTATTTTCACTTATTCTTGCATGAATTTTCATTTTATATAAAGCCAGTTCAAGTTCTACCGCTTTTTCTCTGTCTTCGCTTTCCCAAATTTGACTCCAACTATAAAACCGTCTTTCATTTTCTGCTGAAAACATGACATCGCCTCCCTTTTTAAATATAGATTCTAAAAAAGGAGCGTCTTAAACGCTCCTCATAGGGATTATCGGCAACTAATCAAAATAGCTTTAGGAACAAAGCCATAATTACTCAATCACCTTGATCATTTCTAAATTTTCATCTTCTAAGTCAGTCAGGAGTGTATTTTGCTCCTTCAAATATTCGATATAGTCTACCATGTCCTCAGTAATGAGTTCACCAGGCGTAACCGTTGGAATTCCTGGCGGGTAAGCCATTAATGACTCTCCGCTGATTCGACCAATAGCATCTCTTAACGTTACACTTACCTTATCTCTATAGAATGCCTCTCTAGGCGACATAGCCGTCTTAGGACAGTCCATTGGGACATGGACATAAGTTAGCTTGGTTTGATGCGCAAATCGCTTGCTGAGGTCTTTAAAGGCGTCTATAAGGGCATCGATATGCTCCTTCGTATCACCAAGGCTCATAATCGCAAGAACGTTGTTTGCATCGCCTAATTCTAATTGAATGTTGTATTCATCTCTTAAAATGTCATAAGCTTCAAAACCTGTTAATCCGAGGCCAGTCACATTGATTGTCAACTTTGTTTCGTCAAAAAGATGAACGCCAGGCGTCCCTTCAAGTTCTCTCGCGAACGCATAGAGGCCATGTGTCTCATTTAAAATGCCTCTCGCATATCGAGACAATTCCAAAACGTGGCTAAGAATTCTTTGACCATTTAGCGCCAAATTTTTTCTAGCAATATCAAGGCTTGACATCAAAAGGTAAGATGCGCTTGTAGTCTGCGTCAAATTAATAATCGTTCTAACATACTTCTTGTTCACAAACCCTTTATTCATTAGCAAAACTGAACTTTGAGTAAGCGATCCGCCTGTTTTATGAACACTTGCCGCAACCAAGTCCGCTCCAAGCGATGTTGCCGATGGCGGTAACTCGTCGTGGAAATGGAAATGAGCGCCGTGAGCTTCATCAACTAGGACTGCCATATTATAAGAATGGGCTAATTCAATGATTGATTTCAAATCAGAAGTCGCGCCGTAATAAGTTGGATTAATGATAAACACCGCTTTTGCATCTAAGTTCGCTTCAATAGCCGCTTTAACCGCCTCTACCGTCACGCCCATTGCAATACCGAGCTCATCGCAGATTTCAGGTTGCACATAGACTGGAAGCACTCCAGAAAGGATCATCCCATTAGTCGCAGATTTATGCGCGTTTCTCGGCAGGATAATTTTGTCTCCTGGCTGACAAACACTCATGATCATCGCCTGCACGCTTGAACTTGTGCCGTTGACCATGAAAAAGCCATAGTCAGCGCCATAAGCCGCTGCAAGGAGATCTTCCGCTTCTTTGATGCAAGATGTGGGGTGGGATAAATTATCCAAACACTTCATTGAATTCACATCGAGTTGCAGCATTTTTTCGCCAAAATACGTACTCATCTCCTGCAAACCCTGTCCATGTTTATGGCCTGGCACGTCAAACGGTATGACGCCCCTACTGTGATAATCTTTTAATGCGTCGAATAATGGTGTATGATTCTGATTCATACTAATCCCCCCCTTTTTACAATTCGTCTATGTGCTGTATGTCCGATTTAAATATTCTGAGCGGATATACTTTCTATATTTTAGCATTTAACTTTTATGCTTATTTTGCAAGTAACAGCGCTACTTCTCTGATAACTTTGCACGCCACTGCCGTAGATACACCGCTGTGGTCATAGTGCGGTGACAATTCAACCACGTCTGCCCCTATCAAGTTCAAATCTTTCATCGCCACGATGGCTACCATGAACTCTCTAAAGGTTAGTCCGCCCGGCTCTGGCGTGCCCGTTCCAGAAAATACGGAAGGGTCAAGCACATCAAGGTCGATGGTTAAATACACAGGTCTGTCTTTAATCTTTTCAATGATATCACTTAGCGTATCTGCCTTAAACTTTTCAAGGTGAGTATGTGTCTTCGCCCATTCAAATTCTTGCTTCATGCCAGAACGAATACCAAACTGGAAAATTCGATCATCCCCGATAAGGTCCCAAACTCTCTTGATCACAGTCGCATGGCTCATTTTCTCACCCATGTAATCATCTCTTAAATCTGTATGCGCATCAAAATGGAGAACGACCACATCCGGGTGTGCTTCTAAAACACTTTGGAACACAGGATACGTTACCAAATGTTCGCCACCGATCATGAGTGGCTTTTTTCCCTTTACCATAATATCATTTGCAAATTCATAAATATCGTCAAGCACTCTTGGTGTGTTGCCAAAAGGCAGATCAATATCGCCAAGGTCGCAAAAATTGTAGTCTTCAAGATCCAAATCTAAATACGGACTATAACTTTCAATGCCAAACGACTCCGCTCTTGCCGCCTGAGGACCAAAACGTGTTCCTGGTCTAAAAGACGTGGTGCCATCAAATGGAATTCCAAAAAGAACAACTTTTGATTCTTCAAAAGACTTGTCAAATCCAATGAAATTACTCATTGCTTTCTACCAATTCTTTTACATAGTTCGGAATTGCAAAAGCACCTCTGTGAAGGTCCGTGTTGTAATATCTGGTAGACAGTCCAAGTGAATTCCACCAGTCAGCTTGTTGATCTGTTACTGGATTAAGGCCTTTTGAAGCAAAGCCAAAGAACCATAATGCAGAAGGATAGATGCCCATATGGAACATATATACTTTTGAAAGCGGGAATACTTCTTTGTTCTTGCCAACCGCTCTGAGCATGCTCTTTCTTTGATTCTCATAGAATGGGCTCTCATTTTGATTGACGAGAATGCCTTTTTCAGTAAGCGCATCATAGCAATCTGTGTAGAATGCTTTTGTAAATAAACCTTCTCCAGGTCCTATAGGATCTGTAGAATCAACTAAAATTAAGTCATAGTAGTTTTTCTTTTGCTTAACGAACTCGATGCCATCTTCGTAATAAAGCGTTACTCTTGGATCATCTAAGGCACAAGCCATTGTTGGCTGATATTCTCTAGAAACATCTACAACCATTTTATCGATTTCAACCATGTGAATTTCTTCAACGTGAGCATATCTTGCGATTTCTCTCACCGTACCGCCGTCGCCGCCGCCAATAACCAAAACTTTCTTGATCTCAGGGTTGACAGACATAGGCACATGGGCAATCATTTCATGATAAGCGTGCTCTTCTTTTTCGCTGCACATAACCAAGCCGTCGAGGAGTAACATTTTTCCGAATTCAAACGTGTCAATCACGTCAACTTTTTGAAAATCACTTTGACCCGAGAATAAATGTTCTTTTACCTTTAAGCTAAACCGAACGTTGTCGGTATGTTCTTCTGTGTACCATAATTCCATAAGTTTTCCCTCCAAATTTCAGTTTAGTTTTATAACCCGATGCTATTTTTATACCGCTTTAAAAGCAGTTACTTTAAGATTTTCTGGGCTGAAGTGTTCAATTTTATCCACTAAGCCTCTTGCAATTTCTGTTGTTTCGCTTTTATCTGATTTCAATGCTTTTTCTAAATAGTCGAATGCGTCCCATGGATTAACTTCATCACCACAAGTGAATAGGTCTACCGCCGCATAACCATATTCAGGCCATGTGTGGATGGTTAAATGTGATTCGGAAATAACAACCGCACCACTTACACCCCAAGGGTTAAACAAGTGAAAGACACTTTGTACAACTGTAGCTTTAGACTCAACTGCCGCTTGTACCATTGCTTCCTCAATAAATTTGTGATCGTTAAGTAGCTCCTTATCACAGTTATAATACTCCACCAAAATGTGTCTTCCCAATTGTTCTAATTTCATAAGAACGCCTCCTTTTTAAACCGATAATTTTTCATACTGTATAAAAACTGAGCTTTTTGAAGTCGTTTCGGTCTTAACCTCCACTCAGAAAGCTCTATACATTTGATTTTTTCGTTGTTTTGTTTAGTGTGGCTAAACTTTGAATCGTTGTTAACTGTTTCTTTTTTTTCGAACAGTGTTATTAACTATTAAGTTTACCAATACTAAATATACACTTTTTATTTTTGATGTCAATATCTTTTTTGTTAATTTTTTTTATCTCTATAACCCTTGCCTTGCATAGTTCAAGCCGTGATTGGCTTTTTTCAACCTTTTGTTGTTTCAGGAGCCTATTTTAAAAATGAATATTCTTCTAAAAAAAGCTAACTTGATAATTATTCTCATTCGCTAAAAACATAACATACGTTATTTCGTTGCAATAAAGCTATTTTTCAACGTCTAATAATAAGGATTAAAACTCATATAGGTAAACTTCAGTACTCCTGAACACATCAAAAAAAACATGACTAGATGCAGTCAAAGCTGCATCTAGTCATGTTTTTCAAATTAAAGAGAAATTGTGACTATTTAACCGTGTCATGATCTTTTAAATATTTAAAACTAACTTCCATATCTTCTGCTGACATCATCACTGGCAGATAACCAATAATCTTACCAGCACGATCAATTAAAAAACTCGTCGGATATGCCCCGACTTGATAGTCTTTAGCAATCTGTCCGTCTTTGTCTAAAAGAACGGTCAAATTTAAGTTTTTTTTAGTTGCATATGCCTGTACGGTTTTAGAATCTTCTTTTACGTTTATTGAAAGAACAGTTACTTCGTCTTTATATTTGTCTTGAAATGCCATTAAATCAGGCATTTCTTGATCACAGTACTGGCACCAAGTTGCCCAAAAGTTAAGAATGACATAAGATCCTTCATAGTCTTTTAGAGTGACCACTTCACCATCTAAAGTCTCTAAGCTAAACGAGGGCGCTAATTCTGGTTCATGCGCAATGCCTTCATCGCTTTCAGAAACATCAGACAGTGCTTCTGATTGACTTTCGCTTTGTGCCAAACCCACTGCAGCACTAGAATTATCATCCTTGCTTTCAGAGCTGCACGCCACCAATAAAATGGTAACCAAACCTATAATAATGAACACTTTAATTTTTAAAAAAAATTTGGTTGTTGCCATACTTAGCCTCCTCGCTAAAAACCTTAGAGCTTCGCTCTTTCATAAGGCGCAGGCCAAGACACTTCTGCACCAAGGGCTTTTGCTGCATGCAAACACCAATAAGGGTTTCGGAGCAGTTCGCGTCCCATAAAAATCAAATCTGCAGATTGATCCGATAAAATTTCATTTGCTTGATGCGCCTCTGTTACCAAACCACCTGCAATGGTCATCAACTGCGTATTTCTTCTAATTTCTGCCGAAAACCCAACCTGATAGCCAGGATAGGTCTTTACACCAACATCTACCACACCACCCGAACTGATATGCGCGACATCCACGCCCATCGCTTTTACTTGATTGCAAACTTCTATAATCTCAGCCACTGTATTGCCACCGACTTGGTACTCTTCGGCTGAAAATCTTATAATCAAAGGCTTTGGCGCTCTCCAAACCATTCTAACCGCTTGAATGATTTCTATTAAGAACCTTGAGCGGTGTTCGAGATCCCCGCCGTAAGCATCCGTTCTATAATTTGTTAATGGGGATAAAAATTGATTGATCAAATAGCCATGCGCCCCATGAAGTTCAACAACGTCATATCCGGCTTCTAGTGCCCTCTCAGCCGCTTGTTTAAAATGCTCAACAGTATCCTTGATTTCTTGTTCGCTCATCGCTTCAGGCGTTCTGTAAGTCTCATTAAAGGCAACTTCAGAAGGTCCAATGACTCTACCATAACCAACATTGGCTTTTCTGCCAGCGTGGCCTAATTGAACCCCTACTTTTGCACCTTGACCATGAATGCTCTGCACAAGAATTCGATGTCCTTCAATTTGTTCATCGGACCAAAGCCCCAAATCATCTTTAGAAATTCGCCCGCTAAGTTCAACAGCTGTTGCTTCCACAATAATAAGCCCTACACCACCGATGGCTCTAGTGGTATAGTGAATCAGATGCCATTCATTTACCATGCCGTCAACTGCCTTGTACATACACATCGGCGCCATTACAACTCTATTCTTTAAATTTAAATCACCAATGCTTAATGGTTGAAATAAAAAACTCATCACACTCACCCGCCCTTTACTAAAAACTTAACACAACATACTAAAAAGGCCGCCCATTACGGACAGCCTTTTTTTAAGAAACTCGACTTATTTAACGACTTCCTTAACATTATATCCTTTTTCTTTGAGTTTTTCGACAAGTCTATCCAAATCGTCACATTCTACGCGTATAGAAACTTCTTGAAGACCCATAACTTCTGTATCAATATGGGCGATGTTAACGATGTTTCCACCATGTCTTGAAATAATCTCAGCAAGTTTTGCGAGCATTCCCTTGAAGTCATCCATCAAAATAACAATTTTAGGGTCTTTAAGACCATAAATTTTAGTGATGATTCTAAATAGCGACTTTTGAGTTACGATGCCAACAAAGTTGCCATAACTATCTTCAACTGGTAAAAATCTAATTTTATTATTAAAGAATAAATCCGCTGCTTCTTCTACCGAAAGATCTTCGCTAACTGTATCTACTTGTTCACTAATGAATTCGCCTACAGTTGTTTCTAAAAAATCATTTAAACTCAATTGTTTTGATGCAAAAAATCGATCATAAATATATTGCTTTGATAAAAATCCAACAAATTTCTTGTTATCTACAACAGGAACCGATAAAAAACCATTCTCTTCTATCATTTCAAATGCTTTTTTAGCCAAATCATGGGTTGAAACGATCATTAAATCGCTTGCTGGTGTTACTATTGATCTTACTACCATTATAATCATCCTCCCTAAAAGGTTTAATTTCTGAAAATGGTCTTTCCTATGATATAAATAAGAAACCATCTATTGTCCTTATTATATCCAAAATTTTGACAACATAACAGTTAGAAATAGGTTAATTTTTTGTAACCATTACAAACTAGAACATTTTCTTTTTAAATAACACCAAGGCAAAGGTGATTGACAATACGAACGAAATACCTAGGACCATTGGAAATGCATAAGGGAACGTTGACATTGGAACAGGTACATTCATTCCAAAGAAACTCGCAACCATCGTCGGGACTGCCATAACGATGGTGATAGAAGTTAAAAATTTCATTACGATGTTTAGATTATTTGAAATAATTGAAGCAAATGCATCCATCGTTCCATTTAAGACGTTACTGTAAATCATCGCCATCTCGATTGCTTGTTTATTTTCTATGATAACATCCTCAAGCAACTCTTCATCTTCGGGGTATTTTTTGATAGAGTCCAGACGCATCATACGTTCTAAGACAATTTCGTTTGCTTTGAGTGAAGTACTGAAAAACATCAAACTCTTTTCAAGTTCCAATAATTGAATGAGTTCCTTATTCTTCATTGATTTGTGCATTTCTCGCTCAATATGACCGCTGCGTCGATCCACTTGCTTCAGGTATTGCAAGTAATAGGTCGCATTCTTATATAAGATTTGCAAAATAAATCGGGTTTTTTTATAAGTGTAGAAATTCTTAACGCGTCCTCTCACAAAATCTTCTATAATTGGAACTTCTTTAGTGCAGACCGTGATAATGGTTTCACCAACAAGTATAATGCCTACAGGAATCGTCGAATAGTAGAGATTATTATTGATAGGCTCAACAATTGGAACATCGACTAAAATGAGGGTTGTGCCATTGTCTATTTCAATACGAGCACGTTCTTCTTCATCCAGTGCCGCACTTAGACTGATTGTATCAATTTCAGGAAACTCATCTAATATTTTTTGAAGTTCCTTTTCAGTGGGTTGGACGAGGTTAATCCAGACGCCATCTTCAATCTTGTCGCAGATTTCAATCTTTCCTTCAAAGGTTTTTAAAACTTGTAGCATATTCGTCACTTCCTCTCTACGACAAAATCTCGTGTTACTCTATATTTCAGGCTGATAAACATCTTCATTAATCAGCAGATTTAAACACTTTTCAATCACGTCTATTGTCAATGGCAGTTTTTCGCCTTTTTCTCCATCGATATCAAATACAAGTTTTTTTTCACAAGAAATTTCAAAATGCTTTATATAATGATACTTAATCTTATCACCTTTTAGCTCACTCGTCGCTAGGTAATTAGCCACAATGCCGATCGCTTCGAAAAAATTTAATTTTTCCATAACCATCAAATAAAGGAATCCATCGTCGACCCCTGTCGGGCGCGCATAATTTCTAAACCCACCAATACTATTTGAATTGCTGACGGTAAAGAGATTGATTTTTTTCTCAACAACCTCATCATTTATGACCATTTTCACTCTATACGCCTTATTGAGGTGTTTTATACTGTCCTTTAAACCGTAGTAATAATATGCAAAACGTCCAAATATACGCTTCAGTTTTCTTGGCACTACATAACCAATATCCGTAAACGCACCTGCCGCTACAACATTGATAAAATAGGTATCATTGCACTTGCCTACATCAATTTGTCTGAATGTATTTTTTTTAAGTATTTCTAAAAAATAATCAATATCATCCGTCATGCCAATAACGCTTGCAAAATCATTGACCGTTCCAAAAGGAACAATCGCCATTTTAGTTGCTTTTTTGCTTTTTAAAATGCCATTAAGAACACGATGTGCGGTGCCGTCACCACCACAGCTTAACACGAGATCTGCGCCATCAAGACATGTTTGTATAACGACCACTTCAAGATCGTCATGCTGTGCAATATCAATTAAGGTCACTTCATAGCCAAAATCTTCCGATAGGCGCTGCATTAACGTTTCAATTTTCCATTGAGGTTTCAATAGACCTGAATAAGCATTGTATATTACCGATACTTTTTCGCTCATATTTATCAACCGCCTCACTTATTAATGTCCATTAGAAAGCAATACGAAAAACCCCGAAAATACAAATTTCAGGGTTTTTTCATTGAATTATCTTATTAATACCTTTATTATAGTCTATTTAAACTAAGCCTTGTACATCTCTTCAATTTTCTTTTGAATTTCTTCATCTTCAAGGAAGACATCAAACTCAATTTCTTTATCAAAGATGCCGCTTGGCGTCATTTCAATAACACGGTTTGCAATGGTTTCAACAAACTGATGGTCATGAGAAGAGAACAACATTGTGCCCTTGAATGCCGCTAAGCCGTTATTTACAGATTGAATTGACTCAAGGTCTAAGTGGTTTGTTGGATCGTCTAAAATCAATACATTTCCGCCTGAAAGCATTAATTTAGAGAACATGCAACGCACTTTTTCGCCACCAGAAAGTACGGCAGCATTTTTGAGTGCCTCTTCTCCAGAGAATAGCATTTTTCCAAGGAAACCTCTAACGAAAGTCTCATCTTTTTCAGTAGAATATTGTCTGAGCCAATCTACTAAGCTGAAATCAGCACCATCGAAGAACTCGTTATTGTCTCTAGGCAAGTAGGCTTGACTGGTTGTAACACCCCATTTGAAAGTGCCCGCATCCGCTTCCATTTCGCCCATGAGAATTTTGAATAAGGCTGTAATAGCAATTTCATTTCTGCAAAGGAATACAATTTTATCCCCTTTATTGACTGTGAACGTCACATTGTCTAAGATATTAACGCCGTCTATTGTCTTTGTTAAACCTTCAACATACAAAACGTCTTTGCCCGCTTCGCGATCAGGCGTAAACCCAACGAAAGGATATCTTCTTGATGATGGCTCAATGTCTTCAATATTGATTTTATCAAGCAATTTTTTTCGAGAAGTTGCCTGTTTGGCTTTTGAGGCGTTAGAGCTAAATCTCGCGATAAAGCTTTGAAGTTCTGCCACTTTCTCTTCTTTCTTCTTGTTAGAATCTTTCATAAGTCTGAGCATCAATTGACTTGATTCATACCAGAAGTCATAGTTACCAACGAACATTTTAGCCTTGCCGAAGTCGATGTCAAGCATGTGCGTACAGACCTTGTTAAGGAAGTGACGGTCATGCGATACAACGATAACTGTATTGTCATAATTGATCAAGAACTCTTCTAACCAGCTGATTGCTCTGAAATCAAGGTGGTTGGTAGGCTCATCCAGCAATAGGATGTGTGGGTTGCCAAATAAAGCTTGCGCTAACAAGACTTTAACTTTTTCGCCACTGTTTAAATCTTTCATTTCTTTTCTGTGAAGGTCCTTATGAATGCCAAGACCCATCAACAATTTTTCTGCATTTGTTTCCGCTTCCCATCCATCTAATTCTGCAAATTCGCCCTCTAATTCCGCTGCCTTAATGCCATCTTCCTCATTAAAATCAGCTTTGTCATAAAGAACGTCTTTTTCTTTCATAATTTCGTATAATCGCTTGTGACCCATTATTACCGTATCAATTGCAAGGTAATTATCGAAT
This sequence comes from Eubacteriales bacterium, assembly GCA_043770095.1. Taxonomy (GTDB): domain Bacteria; phylum Bacillota; class Clostridia; order Peptostreptococcales; family Acidaminobacteraceae; genus JBGSUZ01. The sequence continues at coordinate 10,324 of JAYVIR010000071.1, read as the reverse complement.
TCGAAGTGATTCTGGTTGAGAACTGCAAGTCTCTGGCCAGGCGTAATAAATATATCACCTTTATTTGGTTCCATCTCTCCGGAGAGAATTTTTAAAAACGTCGATTTACCCGCGCCATTTGCGCCGATTACCCCATAACAGTTTCCTTCTGTAAATTTCAAATTAACATCTTCAAATAATTTTTTTTCGCCAAATCTTAAACTAATACCCGTAACTTGAATCATAATTGTTTTGCCCCTTTATTTCTTTAATAAAAAGGCTTCCTCCTTTCATCTATTAAGAACGCTTAAAATGCAATATGTCCTACCTATAATAAGTTGAATTAAAAATTCAACTTATTTTATTAGTGTAAGAGTTGCTCAAAGTGCTCTAATTGCGCAACTACTATAAAACAGCACAATTGCTGAAATGTTCATAAAAAAATGCACATAAGCATGTGCACATCAACCACAAATATTATACATGGATTTTGATAAATGCAAAAGGATTATTTTTTGCTCTAAGTAAGTTAAATTTAAATCTTAACTTTTGTCGGTGCCGTCAATCGTTCAAGTTCAGTTAAATATTTTAATGCTTCTGATTTATTTTGACCGCACATTTCTAAATTTGCCTGCAAGCAACCGCAAACTTTAGGCCTCTCATTTTTCCCGAAAATCTTGCATAACCCTTGCTCGTTTAGTTGTATACAAGGTACGCCTGCCGGTTTGCCATTTGGCATTCCTGGTATGACCGAGCTGATAGACGGCGCAATGCAACAAGCTGCACAACCTTCACGACACTCCATAGATTTCTCCTTTACAATATCATTATTCTAGCGCTTAAAAAGTAATGCTCTAAAAAGCGACGTATTCCACTCTTTATGACTAAAGACTAGAATACATCGCTTTATCTTTTAATGCTTCAGTATTTTTTAAAAAATCAATCATAAAATTCTAAACAATTTGATCTGGAAGTTGCATAACATGAAACTCTTTGAACGATTCCAGATCGCCTTCTCCAACGATTTGATAAGTTTTTGCCAATTGTTGAAGTCTTAAGTACAAGAAATTTTCTCCAGTTTCACAAATACCTTCTGCCATTACATCCGCAATGACTTTTGCAGCACTGCGAGGAAACTCGCTACAATGACGCAAAAGCGCTACATCAAAATAGTCAATCTCAACTGTTTCAATGCCGTTGCCATTCCATATCCGCAACAGTCCTTTTTCTTGAATGAGGCTCTCCCATTCGCTTGTCCAAAGTTTTTTTGTTTCCTGTGAAATAGGCTGAACAAAATTCAATAGTTTTTCTATAAACTGCGAATCATACGCTGCTAAGGTTTGATGTTTATATTGCTCAAATCCGCTACACGCAGCAGCATTTTCAAGATCTATTTCATAGAGCTGACAGTCTGGCAAAAGGTTTACAAGAAGTCTCGCGCCCATTTGATCAATTACATTCTTACCATGCCAAATCACGACATTCTGTTCGTTTTCAATCCATGCCAATTTTTTATAGAAATCAGAAATTCTTTCTAACATATCGTCTATATCATCTAAAGTCATATCGGGTTCTAAACAATCTTCCAAAAAATCGCCCATCCAATTTACGCGATCAAAGAATCCGCAGGGCAGGTCCATTTCAAAAATTGGTCCTATAGAAAATTGATCTGAGCAGGACAAAACTACCGAATTTAATGCGCATTCCAAACAATGCTTACACGGTTGTCCAGGTTTGTTTGCAATTATTTTTAAAGCCGCTTTTAAATTTCTAGCAGCCGAATCTCCGAAAGCAATGTGAATTGCTGCCATAGCATTACCCCACCTATTTCTTTTTTTCTATTATAACACAGCTGATGTGATATAATAGAAAATAGTTATGAATATTTTGTCAGGAGAGTGATGTTCTGTGGAACCAGAGGGTATGTGGCAGATTGCTTTGTTTTTATTATTAGTGTTATTTTCAGCTTTGTTTTCAGCTGCGGAAGTTGCGTTTAGATCAATTAACAAATTGCGTCTGAGTCAAGCTTTCGATGAAGGAAATACCTCATTAGAGAGTGGTGTGCAGCTTATGAAGACACCTGAAAAACTTCGTGGCGTTTTATTGGTTGGCGATAACATTTTTAACATTACCGCAGTCATTCTAATCACCTTTTTTTATGTTGAAAAAGGAATGCCTATTCATCCAATTCTTTTTATTTTAACTGTCAGTCTTTTTATTCTCATCATTGGAGAAATAATTCCAAAATCATTGGGTTCTTTATACCCTGAACAAATGATTCATCGGCTTAGTCCATTGATTACTCTTTCTAGTTTTATTTTATATCCTTTAATTTTGTTAATGCTATGGGTCAACGACTTATTTATTATGCTAATTGGTGGTACGCCAGGAAAAGGTAAACCCTTTATAACAGAAGAAGAATTAATGAGTTACGTCAACGCCAGTCATGAAGGTGGCGTCCTTGAAGTTGAAGAGAAAAAAATGATTTATAACGTTGTTGAATTTGGCGATATTGAAGTCTCTCAAATTATGACACCGCGAACGGATATTATCTCGGCACCTATCAACGCCAATTATGAAACCCTTTACGAACTTTTCAAATCCGAAGAATTTTCACGCGTTCCCATCTATGAAGAAAACAAAGATCAAATTGTTGGTATCTTAAATATTAAAAAATGGATGTTTTACGATGGACAACCTGAAGAATATAATATTTCTGAGCATATGCGTCAACCATTCTTTACATATGAATCTAAAAAAACAGCGGATTTGTTCAATGAAATGCGTCAAAGTAAACATCAGATGGCTATTGTATTGGACGAATATGGCGGAACAGCAGGCCTAGTTACGCTTGAAGATCTCATTGAAGAGATTGTCGGTGAAATAGATGATGAATTTGATGATGGCACTACTGAAATCAACATCATTGAGCCAAATGTCTATATTATAGAAGGTTCCACTCATTTAGGTGATGTCAACGAGCAGCTTGGGCTACAACTTACATCCGAAGACTTCGACTCTATTGGTGGCTATATCATCGGCATCCTTGGTAGATTACCCGAATCCGGTGAAATCATTTTGTATGAAAATCTGGAAATTTCTATATTTGAAGTTGAAAAAAATCGAATTGGGAAAATTAAAATTTGCATATTAGAAGAACCCAACCAAGAAAACGAACCAGACTTTGAAGAATAAAGTCTGGTTCGTTTTTCTTATTTTGCCTTTTTCTAAGTCGTAATTTTGACATAGATTCCTGATGCAGATTCAACTTCTATGAGCACTAACCCTTTTTGCGCACTTAAGTTATGAAGTGCCTCTCTCAATTCTCCAAAATCTAGATATTCTAAATAGTTTAATCCTTTTGTTTCATCTACTGCAGTTGTCTTAAGGCCATGTCTGAGTGCAATTCTAAACCAAGTTTTGCGTACAAGCAAATTGATGACAATATGATATGGCAAGCTGATCTGGAAAGTGTTTTTTTTACTTTCTTCTTTTATAATTATCCTCATAAAATGTGCCTAAACGATTTCTACGATAACAAGATCACCTTTTGAGGACTCCACATCTACCAATCGACCCGTCAAATCACTGTCAATAGCTGCCATTATAGTCTCCATAATAGCAGGTACATCTACGCCTTCCATTTGCTCCACTTGAATCATTGGAAGTTTTCCAGTCACCTTCAAAACGCCCTTAACAAAATTTAATGGCAAATTGATTTTAACTTTATCATTTTCTCCGCTGAGAATTCTAATTTGAAGAAATTTCTCGCCCGGTGATGCTTTAAGATCATTTCTCAGAAAACTTTCTCTATCAAAACCAGTTGCTTCTTCTTTATTATTTGGCGTTTCAATTTCTTCTACAGTGCTGATTTTTAACGCTTCAATTAACTGAACGGCTTGTTCAGATGTCATTTTGCCTTCTTCTACCATTTTAAGCACGCGTGCGATTTCTTCTTTCATAAGAATGCCTCCCTATTTTTTAAGTTTTAATACAGCCTCTTCTGGAGATATTTCTCCTTTTTCCAACTGATCTAAAATTATTTGTCTATTAGATGTGGCAGAATCTATTTTCCTTTTTTTCTCATTTATGTCCTCTGCAGCAAAATTTGCTTTTGTGTCACCTAATTCTTCGATTACCTGATCTAATTTTGCTCGAACGGTTGGGTACGAAATATTCAATTCTTTTTCAACATCCTTAATATTGCCTCTGCAAAGAATGAATACCTCTACGAAATCAAGTTGCTCTCTTGTCAAGTGCATTAACTTAGGGAAATCAAAGCTATTTTCAATGTTCGTTCCGCAATTTTGGCAGCTCAGTTTGACTGCTTTTAATTGATGCGTGCATACAGGACATTTTGTCAATACATGTATCATGGCATTCCCTCCTATTTATATTCATAATATAGTCCATTAAATTTATATTGTCAATATATTTTTTAATATAATCAATACAATCATTGATTATATTAATATCACAATTAACTATATTTAATAATACGAGCACTGCATCTCAACTTCCAACCTTATATTTTCCCGCAAAAAAAAGTGCCCTTAAGGCACTTAAATTGTTCGACGCTATTCAAATTCATTAAAATTAGTAAATTCAGCTTTACTCTGTGACCTCATTTGATCCATTACAGTTCGAATGACTGGAGCAGAATATCCCTTGCGAGCAAGAAATCCATAAATGCGGGCAAACGCTTTTTGATCTAACGCTTTTGTTTCTAATTTCATTTTTTTATGAGCGATTTTTAACGCTTCTTCCAATTCTAGTTCTTCACTGGCATTTTCATTAATAACGCTAATCACAATACTTTTATCGACGCCTTGACGCATCAAATCCTGCTGGATGCGAAATCGACCATAAATTGATTGTTTCATTTCAAAATAATTTTGAGCATATCTCAAATCATCTAAATATTGATTTTCAACCAATTTCTCAACGGCGTATTCAGCAGCCTCTTCAGAAAATTCTTTTTGAATTAGCTTTCTTTTACAAGCAATGATACTCATCGATCTGGTAAGTGCCATCCTCAATCCATAGAGGTAAGCCATTCTTTGATCATCCATTTCAACCATGTGTTTCACTTGGCTAACTTCTAAAATAAGCCCTCTTTCCAATTTAAAATCAAAAATAAAATCGATGTGACAACTAAAAGCATATTCACTATCCAAATAGATATTGATTCGATCTTTTCGTTTTTTCTGAACTTCAATTTTCGTGATTTCACCACTGAATTTCTCAATTTCTTTATTAAATCGACTCATATTTAGTAACCACCATAACTGTCATTGAGTTGAACTGAACGCTATTGATTGGGTTGAGTCACTTTAATTTCAATCCAATCCATCTTCATTTCATGTCCAGTATAGAATCCATAAGGGTGCATAAACATTCTAAAATTGGGCTGACTTGGTCGGTAACCTTTTAATACCAATAGCTTGTCCCCATTGGTATAAGTAACCCTGCCACTACCGCAGTCAAATGTAAACGTCTCTTCAAACCATTCGTCAAAAATTGGTTTGGCGATGGCAAAGTTTTCAGTTGTCTGCCAATCCGGCACCAGTAGTCTGAAATTATGATTTCCAGGGCGCGTGCTCTTCTTATCTGTAGTATGCACATATTCCATTAGCATTAGACTTTGACCAAAATTTTTATACCAATCTTTATCAATCAATTGAGGCTCTAAAGTTTTTTGTTCCGTTTGAAAAAGTCCAAATCCACCTGTAAATTGATTGTTTCCATATTTAAGTTTAACGCGCCGTTTTATGGTGATTAAAGAATTCACCTTAATTTCAATAGGTTTTGATAACATAAACGGACCTCGATCAGTTTCACCAACCTTAGCCGTTAGAATCCCATTTTCAATGCTCACTTTTTCAGGTTTAGGAAATCCAGTACCCCATTCTCCCACATACCACATTTCTGAATTAAGAGAGTCAAATTCATCTTTATAATAGAAATCCGTTCGATCGTTGCTACCCATCTGCTTGAAGAAGAAAAAAGCACCTGCAACAGCTACAATTCCAATAATAATGCCAATTTTTTTTATAGCCATCTAGTCTACCTCCTTAACTATAAGGTAAATGCAGTGCCAATAAATGCTGTAACCGTTGAAAGTACCATTAATACAATAACTAAAATAGCAATTACTTTTGTTGTTTTTTGGCTAATCATTTTAAAATCCTCCTAGATAATTTATTGTTTTACATGTTCAATAAAATAGATATAATATTCTTACAATCACATTAGTTGATGGAGGTATTATGTCCGACCAAGTCTCTCATAAATCAGATGACACATTAAAATTTATTGCTCTTTTAACAATGCTTATTGATCATATCGGTTACTTACTTTTTCCTCAACATTTTATATTGAGAGTAATCGGCAGATTATCGTTCCCCATCTTTGCTTATTTGCTAGCTCGTGGGGCTCGACGAACGTCAAATCCCAAAAGATATGCTTTTAGACTTTTCACATTTGCTTTGATTTCTCAAATTCCATATAATTTATTTACCAATAATAGTTGGTATTCACTCTTAGATCCCAACATATTTTTCACCTTACTCGCAGGATTGTTGATGCTTCTTTGCCTCCGTCATGAACACTGGGGCGTTAAAATGATAAGCGTACTCATTGCATTCTGTGTTGTGCCCCTAAATTTATCGTATTCATATTACGGATTGCTACTCATATTGACCTTCTATATGTTTGATAAAAAGCCTTTAATGATAATAGTCTCATTTCTACTGGCTACCTGTCAATACTACATTCAATTTTCTAATCCTTATCAGTTTTATGCTTTACCCGTGCTTCTCATTATTTTCTATTTGCCACCGCTTGGCATTAGAGTTCCAAAGTGGCTAGGATACGGATTCTATCCCACTCACCTACTAATCTTATTTGCCATCTATCGCCTCTGGTTTTAGAATAGAAATGCCTAAATGTGCCGAATCCAAATTTTGAGGTATATCTTCAAATATTTGGCCTAGGCTATATTTTTGAATGGCTTGGTCAACAATAGCGACTTGTGCCTCAATCAGACGATCACTGGATTTTTTCCCATCTGATATCCCATTAAATGCAAAAAAAGTACTTACTTTATTCAAATCAGTCATATCTAAGTCTTTACCCAATTTGGCTTCTATCCACAAAGCATCTTTACTGCCTTGCATATATCGTTTTAAATAGGTTGCGTTATTAGAAGAGACATAATCTTTGCTTACTAAACTGATAACAGGTTTAATGCTGCCCTCTAATATATATTTCTTCGGAATCTGTTCAATGATAGGATTCAGAAGTATACCCGTTTTAACATAAGGCACTTGATTAAGTGTTACCAAAACGGCTCCACCGCCAATTTGATGACCTACTAAAGTCATATCGCTCAAATCGAGTTGCGCTTTAAAAATGGGGTCATAATTTCCTTGATTGATTTGATCCAATACTTTAAAGGTTTCCATCAAGTCCCCTTGTTGTATTAACGTAATTTGTTTTTCTAATTCAATTTTTTGTTCAATAAAATCAATTTGTGCCGCAAGCGATTTTGCTCCCAATATATAATCATTTTGGTTAAATACCGTTGCATAAGAACTGTAAGCATGATTGATTACCGCTACAAAATAACCTTTTTCCACAAGTGACTCAGCCAACTGAGTATATTGGTCACTACTGCCTTTTAAACCATGACTAATGACAACAACTTGATAAGGCGAATCTTTTAACTTGATTTTCCGTGACAAATAAGCACCGCTATCCACCTTTTTAAGGTGACTGACAAGCATCTGCGGAAAACCGTAACTAAGTGCCAACCCTTTTATTGAAGGGTTTCCACCATCAAACCATTTTTTCTGTTTTCCAGATTTATTTTGAATTGGATAATATAATTGAACCGTAAATCTGCGTTTTAACCCATTTGTCTGAGCCAAAGTTTCTTCGCGTTCAGTACTCTCGACAATCATTTTCCATGTCCCAACTGGCTTATCTGAATTAGGATGATTCACTTTTGTCACTACTGGAAATAAAATTAATCCACACAAACTCACATAAGCACACAATAAAAACAATTTTCGATTAAACTTAATCATCACCCGAAATGCTTTCTTATGATTTAATGAAATAAAAAGATATTCCAACATCAAAATGCTTATTGTCAAATGTATTGACCAAAGTTGCCATATTCCTCCCCACCTAAAAATCAGAAGAATATTCAACGCCGTAAAAGACAAAAAACCAACCCATGGCAATTTATTGAGTTTCTGGTGGAAGCTCTTAACACTCACAAATACACCGACTACAATAATGGTTAAGAATATCAGTATTTGTTCCAAGTCATCTCCCACACTTTCTTGAGCTTTTTCTCTATTTTACCACGAAAAAAATCTTAGCGCTGAGAAAAAATGTTTAAACAAAAACAATTTTTGCTTATTCATGCGCTAAGATTCTATTTTACATTAAATTCAAACATTCAGTTCACTTACAGCTTACAAGTCAATGCTCATCTGAATCCAATCGTCATCTTCCTCAATAAGTTGGAATCCTACACGCTCAAATACTTTAAGCGCCTTTCGATCTTCCGGTTTAAGTAAAGTGACAATGCTTGGTTTGTCATAGTCATAGAATTCAACCAAATAGTCGATGCATTGCGTTAAAAAATCATACCCTAATCCTTCCCCAGCAAATTCAGGAAATAAAGCGCCGCTCATTTCCATAATGCCATCTTCATCAAACGTTACTTCAGAAAATCCAACAATCTCATCCTCATCATTCGTTGCCACATAAAAATCAACATCGACTGCACCTAATAAAGTATCAATGTCTGAGGCATGTTTATCTGCGTCAAAACAGTTAAAATCATTTCCATGTTTATAACTAATAATGACATTTGCATCTTCATCTTTAATCGGTCTAAAAAGAAATTCCATAAACTCACCTCCGAATTATTTTACTTATACCCCGCCAAAATTGGTTTAATCGAAATGAATATTGTGAGTTACTTGGCAAGAAGGACATTTTTCATCTTGAAAATTGACTTTTACGGATCCTGTTGAGCGCGTAACGAGCGTATATCCGCATCGCTTGCATACGGTGTTATTTTCATGGTCATAAACGTTTCCTAAATAGACATCATCTAAATATTGTCGCGCCAGCGATACGGCTTCTAACAGTTCATTATAGCTCGTCTGAGTTATTTTCATTTTGTAATTGGGATAGTATTGACTGATATGAAGCGGAATATCTGCTCCAATCGCTTGAATGGCTTCAAACATATACGCCATTTCCTTTGGGTGATCATTAAGACCCGGAATCAACAAAAATGTTAATTCCAAATGACTTTTACCATAAATGCTTGCGATATTTTCGATGACAGGTTTTAATTTCCCCCCGCAAATATCTTGATAAAAACCTTCTGTATAACCCTTCAAGTCGATATTGAATGCATCTGTCAGCGCTACTAATTCCTTTAGTGGCGCTGTTTCTACAAATCCATTACTGATCACAATATTTTTCTTCCCAATTACCCGATTGGCTTTAAATAAATCCAATAGATACTCAATTTGAATGCAAGGTTCGTTATAGGTTGCCGCTATACCAATGCTGCTTGAATTTAGCAAAGACATTTGAATAAGCTCTTCAACACTTATTGTTGTTCCCGTTTCAATACATTGCGAAATTTTATAATTTTGACAAAATTGACATTTGAAATTACATCCAAAGCTACCAAAACTAGCAATTTGCTTTCCAGGATAAAAATGAAACAGTGGTTTCTTTTCTATTGGATCAAATGCATAAGACGAGATAACGCCATACGTTCTAGCCATTAAAATGCCGTTTTGGTTTTCTCTTGCCCCGCAAAATCCAAAATTTCCATTTTCAATTAGGCAATGGTGCGGACACAAATGGCACTTAACGGCTAAATTTTCTACTTGCTCATAATATCTAGCAATCTGCACATAAAAAACCCCCTCATAATAAGGAAAACGAGATCTATTCATCTCTATACCTCATACAAAGGGTCTCAAACTTAATTTAATTAATAGAACACAAGGTGATTGTTTCATAAGCAATTTCTTACGATTATTTCGCAACCAATATCCCTGACAATGCTTTTGACAAATCTTCATTTGGTATAATAACAGTTTTTCCATCCACGATTTTTAGTGTCACTTTAATCGTGTTTTCAACGCGTTTAACTTGTTCTTCATTAATTTTTTTGAGTAAATAGGCCACCATCATATCCGATGCTTTCGATTTATCACTGTCGCTTCCTGCTTGGAGTTTTTGAATGTCATCTCCAATCGTATTCATCATGCCATCATAAATTAATGATGTATTGGGTAAT
>JAYVIR010000070.1:0-12684 GCA_043770095.1 Eubacteriales bacterium | reverse complement strand
CGACCATAAGCGTTTTGGAGGGCATTCAGACTTATAAAAACAAAGGGTACCAGTATCGTTTAGACGATTTAGAAGCGGTAAGGGAGACTTCAAATGCCTTTCTCCTAGAGCACAAACTGTTTCAGTCGGATAAAACAGGCGAGACCATACACCCTCAAATGTTGAAAATGCATTTTCCGACTAGGTGAAATACGATGCTTTTAGAGCACTTGATTATCTGCAGACGACAGACTTATTATTGAAGGCAAAAGACTCTTTAGGTTTGTCACAAAAAAATAAAGAAGAGCTGCAACCTGCAATTGCTGCATTAGAAGCCCTTAAAAAGAAAGATGGCAGATGGAATATGCCTTCTAAACATCCTGGAGAAGTTCATTTTGACATGGAAAAAGCAGGGCAGCCCAGCAGGTGGAATACGTTAAGGGCGCTTCGGATTTTAAATTGGTATTTTCACATAAAGTAATGAGTAGGTTGAAAAGTAGAGCGCCAATAGCTGATTGGAGAAGGTAATTTCCTAAAAAAAACTATAAAAAAATGGACTTGCATATTTTGACCTTGCAAGCCCATTTTTTTATAACATCAGTTTATAATTTTGAAATTGCTAATATCTAGATTTATAGTTACTTACCGTTGCAACCCGTCAACTTCCATCCATTTCATTCCCAAATGTTTCTCAAGATGCACGCGGATATCGCTTTCTTCATTCACTAAAGTGGATTCAACGTACACTTTGAAACCATGAACCTCCATAACCGTAAATTTATCCTGAATTTTTGAATCAGGCGCACCAAGTTTGATTTCAATATGAGTAACGTTATCTAGCGTGGTCGTATACGTTTTTTCAACAAAAACTTCTATAGCGTCTTTGTGTTTTTTTGAAAGATACTGCTCGACTTCAGTACTTAATGAGATTTTCATAATGATTCTCCTTTTAAGAGCTCTTAATGAAGTGTGTATGAACGACGAGTTGCTTTCTATAAATATTCATTCTAGTTGAGTTAATTTTACCCTAATATCAGACTCTGCAATCAGCGGATCATTTTAAACTGTCCTGATATACTAATAGTTGTAACACTTTGATCTAAAATTCAGATATAATAAATGAAATCAGGGCGTGACTGGTTTTTGAGTTTTAACCGAAAGGGGCTATCAGATGAACTTTAACAAACTAAAACAACAGTTGGAGAGTTTTCTAAATCCTTCTCTTTGTAAGCGCATACAGTATCGGCAAAACGGGTACCGGTACCAACCCGATAAATCGGTTCAGTGCTACATGGTTGTAGATCAGAAAGAAATATTCAATTCAAAGGATCAAGCGACTTCTGTTAATTGGTATAAAACAGAACAAGAAATCCTTAGCGACCCTGACTTCATCATCAACGTGACCACGGAAGACATTGAAAGTGTTCGAAGCAGCATGGGTGGAAGTGTTCCTGAAGAGAGACTTCGCGTGATTGCTCAAGATCGAAAAACCAAGCACTGCGCTAAAGAAATTCTTAAAGCACAAGCAGAGCTCTTCAAATCGGATTTCCAAAAGACTGCACTGATTTATCTATCAAGCCCCATTGAAACCAGTTTAGAAAGTAACGATATTCTACTCAATGTATTTGCGTTAGTCGATCGCAGGGTGGGCAACAAACGTCTGATGGCAATGAAAGAAAAGATGAACACGAAACATCCAGTGGTCAGATATTTTTATGAGTTAAGGCGAGAGAAAATACAGAAAAATTAGCGGAGGCGTCATTGAACAAACAAATAGGAAAAAAAGAAATGCTGAAATTATACTTATGGACTTTAAGTTATTTCAAACCATTTGTATTGCTAACGCTGATATATGTGCTATGCGGCGGGGTAATGATTTGGGGCGAACTTATGATTCCGCGCCGTATGGGATATTTGATTGATCATGTTTTGCCGCTTAAAAATATGGACAGGTTGATCAATCAAATGTTAATTTTAGGCGCTATTGCTGTACTGATTTTAGTGGCAAAATTAATCTTTAACTTTTTAGAGCTCATCATATCCAATAGAATCATTAAGAATCAGCAAATGGATTTGATGACAAAGCTGCAAAAACTAGGATTTTCATATTATGAGAAGGTGCCTACGGGACAAATTTTATCTTTATTTGAGAATTCAGTAAGAGAGACACAAAAAACATATACGTTTCTATTTCCGCAATTCATTTACGCTTTGGCTCAGTTTGCTGTGCCATCCATTATTCTAATTCTAGGCGAACCGATATTTTTTGCGGCTGCAATGGCGGGAAATATTATTTATATATTTCTTAATAAAAGTGCAAATAAGAAAATACATCATTATTTAGGGCTTGAAACAAAAGCGGCGAGAGAATCTCAGCAATCACAATATGATGCCATTGTGGCTACAACAGAATTAAAGGCGATGGGAAGCAAAGACTGGATTATAGAAAAGACCATGGACGCGTTCAATCTATTTAGAATGCCAAGAATGTGGTCAATATTTTGGAGATATTTTAGGTACACAACCGTAGGACTCACACTAACAATTTCAATAGCATTATTTTATTTTTACGGACTAGATTTGGTGAAAAGTGGCGAGCTGCTACTGGGTGAATTTATTGGATACAGTTTCCTTATGGGGCTAGTTTCTCGCGGTTTCTCAGTGTTCTTTTACATTATACCCGCTCAGTACCACGCTCTAAATTATGCAAAGGACTTATATGAGTTTATGGGCTTAGAACCAGATGTCGTAGAATTTGAGAACAGCTTAGATGCTCAAATGGAGTGCTTTGATATCGACTTTAAAAATGTTTCGTTCTCTTATAATACGGATCAACCAATTATTAATAACGTATCTTTCACCATTCCAGCAGGTAAAAAGACTGCAATTGTTGGGGAGAGCGGTAGTGGTAAGTCCACGCTATTAAAATTAATAGGGCGATTCTACGATGTTACTGAAGGTGAAATTACAATTGGCGGACACGATATCAAACAATTGAAGTTAGGGAACTTGAGACAAAACTTTGGATTTGTCTTCCAAGACACTTATTTGTTTAACCTGTCCATTAAAGACAATATTAAATTTGGGAAACCTGATGCAACAGATGACGAAGTGATACAAGCGGCTAAACAAGCAAGTTGCCATCAATTTATCATGGAAACGGAAAATGCCTATGAGACGATGGTTGGAGAACGTGGCGTTCGTTTATCTGGTGGTCAAAAGCAACGTATTTCAATTGCACGAATGTTGATTAAGGCGCCGCAGATTATTCTGTTGGATGAGGCGACATCTGCGCTTGATAATGTGACCGAAGTCGCCGTTAAGAAATCTCTAGGCATGCTATCTGAGGGCAAAACATTAGTAACCGTTGCTCATAGACTCTCTACCATTATGGAATATGATTCGATTATCGTCCTTGAAGCGGGTAAAATAGTGGAACAAGGTACTTATCAAAAATTGATGGAAATGAAAGGGCTGTTTCATCGGTTGGTAATGAGAGGTGTTGAAAATGAGGTCTAGTATGCGATTCATACTTAAACACGTCAATAAGAAACGCTGGTTTCTACTAGGATATTCTGCGCTTTTTTTAGAATGCATAACGCCGATTATTGCTATTTTGCTTCAACGAGATTTGATTGATCAAGTGTTTGTTGATAAGCAGTATCAACAATTTTCGATGTTAATCGCACTCTACTGCATTTTCTTTTTTGGGCCGAAATTATGGTTTACGGTTAGAAAGGTTACGTTTTTCCATATTGGCTATCATCTTCAAATGTCTTTAACGAATCAGTTTTTACTCAAAGTTTATGAATTGCCAACTGGAATTTTTAATAAAGAGCATGTAGGCAAATTATTAAACAATATTAGAACGGACATTGCGGATGCGAGCGATGTTGCGGTTAACCAACTGCTATCAGAATCCGTGAAGATTATACTGACCATTGTATTGTTGTCTTGTTCGATAGCCTATATAAGCGTCACAATGCTCCTTATTGTAATCGCTGTAGCGGTTATTTACTATTTTTTACTACATAAGTTTGGAGAAAAAACGAAGGCGTATTCGAAGCGTGTTAGAGCGGAAAAGGCAAATGTTTCTGTTACGATTGAAGAAAGCATATCGGCAGTAAGAGAAATCGTCGCCTATAATCGACAGGATTGGCAACTTGAGCATTTTGAGAATAAGTTTAACGATTATTTTAAGGCGATTATTAAGGAAGGGCTTTATAAAACTAAAATATTGTGTGCAAGCGAACCTTTTTTATATGGAACGAAATTGATTGTTATCTTGTTTGGCGGTATGAATGCGATTTCAAATAATGTTTCATTAGGAGAATTTGTCGTCAGTTTTACTTTGGTGGATCAATTGGTGACAGAGCTCGGGCTGTTATTCCAACAAGCGCTAACAGGCAAAAGATTAGAGGCATCGGTTAAAAGCATTCAATCTGTTATGTGTGAGGAAAGTGTGGCGTTTGGGTCGCTTGATTTTAGTGGTGACATTAAGTCTATAAAGTTAGACGATGTAACCTTTAGCTATTCATCGGATTCAGATTCGGTACTAAATAACCTATCCATTGATTTTCCAATTGGTAAAAAAATTGCACTTGTTGGTGAAAGTGGTAGCGGAAAGTCTACTATTACCCAGTTGTTGCTCAGAGCCTATTCGCCAGAAAAAGGAGCGGTTTCGATCAATGGCGTTTGTGTTAATGATTATGGAAAACAATATTCAGATAAAATTTCAGCTGTTTTTCAGCAACCACACTTTATGCCCTCATCCATTAAAGAAAATCTAGTATTTGGTAAAGAATATGGCGCATTAGAGATTGAAAATGTATGCAAAGACATGCAATGCCATGAGTTTATTCAAGGATTTCCA
This sequence comes from Eubacteriales bacterium, assembly GCA_043770095.1. Classification (GTDB taxonomy): domain Bacteria; phylum Bacillota; class Clostridia; order Peptostreptococcales; family Acidaminobacteraceae; genus JBGSUZ01. The sequence continues at coordinate 7,832 of JAYVIR010000070.1, read as the reverse complement.
AAGCAATATGAAACACAAGTTGGCGAGCGTGGAACAAGCTTATCCGGCGGACAAAGACAACGTATTGCATTATCTAGGGCAATATTGAAAAATACAGAAGTCCTTATTTTGGATGAAGCGACATCTGCACTGGATACGGAAACGGAATATAGGGTTCAACAGAATATTGATAAATTGAGAAAGGGCAAGACCACTATTATTATAGCGCATAGATTGTCTACAATTCAAAATGCAGATGTGATCTATGTGCTAGATAAAGGAAGCGTGGTTGCCCGAGGAACACATGAGTCGTTAATGTCTGAAAGTCCTATTTATAAGGACTTGTATACCTTTCAAGAAGTAAGTTGACATAGGAGGCTTTTACAATGGATAATCTTAAAATTGAAGAAGTAGCTAAAAAACCATACAGAAATGAATATTTATTAAAAGATGGTCAACGACTGATTGTACGAATTCCTGATGAAAGTGATGCACAAGGATTAATTGATCAAACGCAGACCGTTGATCGCGAAACAAAATTTTTATCGCGTGAAGCTAATGAATTTAATTTTACATTGGAAGAAGAACGAGAATTTATTAGGAATACTTTGAACGATAAGAAAAGTTGGTTTTTAATTGCTGAATTAGGTGGTAAAATCATAGCATCTTCATCAGTTGGATTGATTCGAAATCAGAAACGGTATCTCCATAGAGCCATAATTGGCATTGCTGTATGCAAGGCGAATTGGAACATGGGTATTGGTAAAATATTGATGCAAGAATGTATTGTATGGTGCAAAGAACAAGGTATTGAACAGCTGGAACTTAACGTCATTTCTCAAAATGATCGTGCTGTTTCATTATACAAATCTTTAGGTTTTGAGATTTATGGAACAAAGAAACATGCCTTTAAATATATTGATGGCACTTATGCAGATGAATATGCTATGATTTTATTCATAAACGATGATAAAAGAGAGACGGGAGAAACCAATGAATTTTGTTGCAATCGATTTTGAAACAGCAAACGCTTCGCGTGACAGTGCGTGTTCCCTAGGCATGGTCAAAGTAATGGACAATAAAATAGTGGAAGAATGGTATGAGCTGATCAAGCCGCCTAGCATGCATTTTGATTACAGAAACATCCTCATCCACGGCATTAAGCCTGAGGATGTGATCAATGAAAAAAACTTTGGTGAACATTGGTCAAGCATCCTTGCCTTTATCTCGGACAACCCGGTGATTGCGCACAATGCTGCCTTTGACTTTAGCGTTCTTCGGTATTGTCTTGATACTTACGAATTGCCCTACCCAGAGTTTAATTACTTTTGCACGGTCATAGCGGCCAAAGTCACGTGGCCCGAACTCGACCGCCACGATCTTCACACTGTCTCCTCAAAGTTAGGCTTTAAGTTCAAACACCACAATGCCCTTGAAGATGCCAGAGCTTGTGCAAATGTACTCATCGCAGCTTGTGAGGCGAATGACTCAAGAACGCTTGATGAGTTTTGTACCAAGTCCTGTACCACTTTGGGGAAGATATTCAAAACAGGCTACAGTCCTGCTTCTAAAAATAAAAAGTCCGCAAAAACTAAAAAATAATTGGCAACAATAACTAAAAAAGAATAGCAACTAAAAACTAAAATCCCCAGCATTATGATCACTTATCTAAGTGGTCTTCAGTGCTGGGGATTCTTCATATTGTCTTTAAAATTAAGGTCTCGCTGCAATCTCAATGGACTTGCCTTGTAATTTTTCAATGGCTTCTAAAAAAACTTTTTCATCTTGACTGCAAAAAGATATGGAAGTGCCGCTAATCCCAGCTCGGCCCGTTCTGCCAATTCGATGAATATAGGTTTCCGGTACATTTGGAATATCCATATTGATCACATGAGAGATGTCAGAGATGTCGATCCCTCTTGCTGCAACATCAGTTGCCACCAAAACTCTGATTTCTTTATTTTTGAAAAGTTCCAGTGCCTTTAACCGTTCAGATTGATTTTTGTCGCTATGGATTGATTTGGATCGGATATTTTGAATGTTCAATGCTTTGCAGACTAGATCCGCTTTCTTTTTCGTTCTTGTAAAAATAAGAACGTGTTCATAAGTTTTGGACTTCATTAACTCAAGCACGAGCGCTGTTTTGTCGGGTTCTTCTACGAAATACACAAGTTGGTTGATATCCGCACCCTTTGGAGAATCGCTTTTGTCGTCAATTTTTACAGGGTTTTTCAAAATAGAATTTACCATTTTCATGACCTCTTTTGGCATCGTGGCTGAAAAGAGCATATTTTGTCTAGTCACAGGTAATTTTGAGATGATTTTTTTGACATCGTCTAGCGTTCCCAAATCAAGCATTTGATCCGCTTCATCAAGTACAAAAATCTCAACTTGACTTAAATCTGCATGTCCTTTATCCATTAAATCTAAAAGGCGCCCCGGCGTAGCAATTAAAATACTGGGATTTCTTTTTAATACTTTGATATGCTGTTTTGGCGTGATCCCACCAAAAATAACACCAATTCGAACATCCAAATACTTTGCATACGATTCAAAACTCGCACCAATTTGAATAGCGAGCTCCCTTGTAGGTGCTAAAATCAACGCTCTAATCCCATGATGCTCCTCTAAAAAGGTAGACTTCTCTGCAATCAGCTGTAATATCGGCATAGCGAATGCGCCTGTTTTACCAGAGCCCGTATGTGCACACCCTAGCAAATCTTTGCCACTTAAAATAGCGGGAATTGCTTTTTCTTGTACTTTAGTGGGTTTGACATATTTTTTTTCCTCAATTGCTTTAATAATGAAGGGATTTAGTAATAAATCTTGAAACGTCATATGAATACTCCTATGGGTAATTTGTTATTTTCAGAAAATTATAAGCCTTAATACACGAATAAAATTATATCATTATATTTGGCTGGGGGTCAAAAATGTTGAGGTCATGTTTTTGAAGGGGTTATGAATCTCTGATTATTCTATAGAAAAGAGGGTAAAAATAATAATATGAACAATTGCTTAACGGCAATAATGGGATATAGAGTCATTGTTTCGGTTAAAGATAAGTCGCGTAAGCTAGCAACTAATTTGTAAAGTTGTACAATTAAAAAGGAGGCAAGCATGAAAATTAAAAGATTATACTTGAATTTGCCTGTATTAAATATACAAAAAACAAGAGAATTTTGGAGTCATTTAGGATTTGATATTAATGAAAAATATAGTGATGAAAAAGCGCTTTGCATAGTATTGAAGGATGATACAATCTTCGCAATGCTTGTTGCCCATGAGTACTTTTCAACGTTTACAAATAGACCCATTGCGGATGGAAGTACAACTCAAGTCTTGATTGCTATAGAAGTGGAAAGCAAAGAACAGGTACAAGAAGTTGTAAAAAAAGCATTGGAAATGGGTGCAAATTGCTATTTAGACCCTATTAATGAGGGGTGGATGTACTATGAGCGATTTGTGGATATTGATGGTCATCAATGGGAAGTCTGTTACATGGATGAATCCTTCATGTTACCGGTAGAATAGCTGTTTAATGACTTAATATGGCAATAAGCACTTAGGAGGCAGAGATATGTCGCTGATGCTAACTGAAATAATGGATGAACTAAAAGCATTGGGAAAGGATCAGCTAAAGAAAAATTATATGGGACAAGGTGCCATTGAACCGTTGTTTGGTGTGGCTACAGGCGCAATGAAACCTATTTTAAAACGGGTTGGCAAAAATCAGACTTTGGCAGAGGAACTATTTGCAACGGAGAATTATGATGCAATGTACTTGGCTGGAATGATAGCTGAACCCAAGAAGATGACATCTGAAGATTTTACACGTTGGATAGAGCGGGCCTATTTTCATATGATTTCTGATTTTGTTGTATCGGTAACCCTAGCTGAAACAGATATAGCGCAGGAAGTGGCTGATGGGTTTATAGATAGCGGCGTTGATTTGACGATGTCTGGCGGATGGAGTTGCTATGAATGGCTTCTTGGTTCAAGGAAAGACGAAGAATTTGATTCTAATAAACTTCAGAAACTTTTAAGACGAGTGGAAGAGACAATCCACACCCAACCCCATTACACCAAACAATCCATGAACCGTTTTGTGATTGCGGTCGGTGTTTCTTATACGCCTCTTCACGACGAAGCAATGCTTTCAGCTGAAAGAATGGGAAATGTTACAGTTCTAAAAAACGGAAAATCAATCTTTTTAAACAACGCTCTTGAAAGAATCCAAAGTGAAGTTTCTAAAGGAAGATTTGGCTTTAAACGCAAGCATGTGAGATGTTGAATTTAGAGGTTTTAGAATATGATCATAAAAGAAAATATCAATAAAGTCAGGCGCTTAAAGTCACACATTTAAGCGCCTTTTTATAAGTAGAAAAAATCTGATCAGTTTGGAACCATACTCAAGAGCGGTGTTGTGACATGAATTTTCAAAAAATCATCAAAATACGCATAAAATTCTTCCTTGTTTGCTAAATGAACATTATGGTCGGGGTGTGACATTTCATGGACAAGACAATTGGGAATTAGAGACTGCATTTTAATAAAATCTTCGTCGGATATTTCTTTTGGCCCCTTTGATCGGATTAATAGTACCAGACATTTTTTTGTTTGTGGGCTATGTCGTGACTAATTTATCGGAAATAAGCATCTATGAAAATATAAGCGCTACTGGAATATTGGTAAACAAATTTTTGAGGCACAAGGAAAAAATGATCGTGATGAATGTACATTTTTACTGCTTTAATGACTTTTTAAGTTAATATTTGTATACATTTAGCTGAAATTAAAATATAAACTGTTATCTTTGCCTTACATATTTTAAGCAATTTTTTAAAGAAGGGCGCACTGTGTTAAAAAAAAGGGAAACAGAAGCGCTCTTAAGAGCGCGAAAATGAATCATTATCAATGAAATGAATCATGAAAGGGTTGAAATAAAGGGGTTAGATTTAAAAAGTACTATATTTTTACTTTCCTTTGCCAATTGGCATACTAATTGCATTAGTTAATTATCAAACAAAGGAGGTAGGTATAGATGGTAGGTAAGTGCATTGATCAAATTCAAATCGGTGACAGCGCATCGTTTCAAAAAACAATATCCGAAACTGATGTGTATTTATATGCAGGGATAACCGGTGACATCAATCCAGCGCATATTAACGAAGTAGCAGCACAAGAATCAATGTTCCAAGGGAGAATAGCGCATGGCATGCTAACTGCGGGTCTTGTATCTGCTGTATTAGGCGTCCATTTGCCAGGACCAGGAACGATTTATTTGGGGCAAGAGCTAAAATTTACAGCACCAGTGTATTTTGGCGATACGGTGAAGGCTGAAGTGACAGTATTAGAGATTAATCTTGAAAGAAATCAAGTGAAGCTTGAAACAATTTGCACCAATCAGCATAGTAAAATGGTTCTAAAGGGCATTGCAACGGTTATGCCGCCTAAATGCGTATAAATAATATGCGGGCAGTTCATTTCATTTATTAAGTAAATGATGAAATCGATTTAGAAAAGGAGACTCAAATATGAATTTTTCTCTTACTAAAGAGCATGACATGCTCAGAGAAATGTATAGAAGTTTTACAATCAACGAAGTTAAACCACTTGCTGAGGAAATCGACGAAGAAGAGCGTTTTCCAACAGAAACAGTTGAAAAACTTGCAAAATACGGTTTTTTTGGTATTCCATTCCCTAAGGTGTACGGTGGTGCAGGAGCAGACAACATCGCTTATGCTATGGCTGTAGAAGAGCTTTCAAAAGCTTGCGGGACTACTGGTGTTATTGTGTCGGCACATACATCACTTTGTGCTGCGCCAATTTACGAGTTCGGAACAGAAGAACAAAAACAAAAATATTTGATACCACTTGCTAAAGGCGAAAAACTAGGCGCATTCGGTTTAACTGAAGCAGGCGCTGGTACGGATGCTGCGGGTCAACAGACTAAAGCGGTACTCGAAGGCGATTACTGGATCCTTAACGGTTCAAAAATCTTCATCACTAATGCGGGTTATGCAGATACTTACATTGTTATGGCAATGACGGACAAATCTGTAGGAACTAGAGGAATTTCTGCTTTCATCGTTGAAAAAGATTTTGAAGGTTTCAGTGTTGGTAAAAAAGAAAAGAAAATGGGAATACGTGGATCTTCTACATGTGAATTGATCATGGAAGACTGTAAAGTCCCTAAAGATAACCTGCTTGGCAAAATTGGTCAAGGGTTCAGAATCGCAATGAAAACATTAGATGGTGGCCGTATTGGTATTGCTTCTCAAGCACTTGGCCTCGCCCAAGGTGCTATCGATGAAACTGTAAAATACACAAAAGAGAGAAAACAGTTTAATAAACCCATCTCGGCTTTCCAAAATACCCAGTTCCAACTTGCTGACATGCAGACTAAAACAGAAGCAGCAAGACTTCTCGTTTACAAAGCAGCGTTCTTAAAAGATCAGAAAGTCGAATACGCTAAAGAAGCTGCTATGGCTAAACTCTATGCTTCTGAAACCGCTATGGAAGTTACGACAAAAGCCGTTCAACTTCATGGTGGTTACGGGTACACAAGAGAATATGGCGTAGAGCGTATGATGAGAGATGCTAAGATCACAGAAATCTATGAAGGTACTTCTGAAGTACAAAGAATGGTCATTTCTGCGGCAATGCTTAAGTAGGAGGACCTAGAACATGAAAATCATAGTTTGTGTTAAACAAGTGCCGGATACAAATGAAGTGAAACTCGATCCAGTAACAGGGACACTCATTCGTGATGGCGTTCCATCAATCATAAACCCAGATGACAAAGCGGGTCTTGAAGCTGCCTTGGTTCTTAAAGATAAATACGGTGCACACGTAACCGTCCTTACAATGGGGCCTCCACAAGCTGATAAAGCGCTTAGAGAAACACTTGCTATGGGCGCAGATAGAGCAATTCTTTTAACGGACAGAAAATTTGCAGGTGCTGATACCTGGGCAACGTCTATGACAATTGCGGCTGCTATCAGAAACATCGATTACGATCTCATCATCGCTGGTCGTCAGGCAATTGACGGCGATACAGCTCAAGTGGGTCCGCAAATCGCAGAGAAACTTGGTATTCCACAAGTCAGTTACGTACAAGAATTAGATGCCACAGAATCGAATATCATTGCTAAGCGTATCTTTGAAGAAGGCTACCACAAAATTAGAGTGGCTATGCCTTGCCTCGTCACAACACTAACAGAAATGAACACCCCGAGATACATGTCAGTTGGCGGTATTTTCGATGCTTACAGAGAGAAAGAAGTTGAAATTTGGACAGTTGACAATCTCACGATCGATCCTGAGCACCTCGGGTTAAAAGGCTCGCCAACGAAAGTTAAGAAGTCTTTCACGAAAGCGCCTAAAGCGCCTGGTAAGAAGTTCAACACGGATCCAGAATCGGCTGCTAAGATCATCCTTAACGAACTTAAAGAAAAGTATATTATCGAATAGACTAGAGAACAAGGAGGATAATGAGATGTCTCATTTAGAATATCAAGACGTATTGATTTACGTTGAGCAAAGAGACGGCCACATTCAAAAGGTTTCTCTTGAGCTCATTTCAAAAGGTAGAGAAATTGCGGATACGATTGGCTGTCAATTAAAAGCGGCTGTACTTTGCAAAAACCTTGCGACGTCTGCCGAAGAATTAATTCATCTCGGTTGTGACGAAGTTATCATTGTGACTGATGAAGCTCTTGAACCTTTCAGAACTGAAACATACACAAAAGCACTTACTGCAATCATTAACGCTCATAAACCTGAAATCGTATTGGTAGGTGCGACGACTATTGGGAGAGATCTTGCACCAAGAGTGTCTGCTAGAATTA
>JAYVIR010000069.1:0-16059 GCA_043770095.1 Eubacteriales bacterium | reverse complement strand
GTAGTGGGTCAATATGTACTTGCACACTGCACGCCAATTATGACAATGAGCATTCCAGGGCAGACAAGCGCAGACTTGATTTATCAAATCAATAAATAGCGTTACCAATTATAATAACGATTAACTGAAAAACCCCCTTTGCTAATCAACTTTATGATTTTGCAAAGGGGGTTTCGATTTGTCCTTATTTTAAATTGAGTTATTTTCGTAGAACAAACACCAAATGCTCAGTAGCATATCGGTACTGAGGTGCTTCACAAAACTCAGACGCTATTGCAACATAGTTCTCGTAAACCTCATGCAGTGGTAGGCATCAGCTACTAAGCCTGCCTCGCAGATATTACTCTTAGTAATGTTCAGTTCCTCATGAGATAAATGCAAAAGTTCGACCTGATAGCCCTTTTTTAGGAGCTCTAAGCTATAACGCCCGGAACCAGAACCAATATCCATAATTTTGCCTTCTTTAGGAAAATAGCGATTGACCAAAGAAAGAGTGCTTAAGAATTCCACTCGGCTGTAACTGATGTTAAGCCGTCCCCATTCTTGTTTAGCCGCTTAGTTATAATAGCTTCGAACATCGTCTATATGATTAATTTCAGTAACGTCCTTGATTTCGATTTCTGCTGCTTTAACAGACATATAGACCTCCTAGGTTCTAAAGTGAAATTTGGATCCAATGTTCTAGACTCAAAGTCGTTTTAGGTTTAGCGGCTTCACCATCAAGCGTAATCTTGCCATTTTCAATCCATTTTGCGAGTTGAGAACGGCTCACATCTTCAATACGCTCTGAAGGCAATTAGTCTAAGCGATGTTTGCCACCTAGTACCGTGACATTGAGCAGAATTTGGTCAAAATTTTGATTTTTTACATGGGTGATGTTGAGTTTACCATAGGGAAAAAGAGAAAGTAATAAAAAAATAAGTATGTTTAGAAAAATTTATACAACTTGTAAATAGAAGTATGATAATATGAATATATATTAATCAGGAGGTATCACTTATGGAAGCCATTCAACTCATTTCAAACGATTTAAAAGCAAAAGACATTAAGTACAGCCAATTGTCGTGGGTTCAATATACAGTCGGTTATGATTTTGGGGTAGATGAAGCTTATAAAGAATTGACACAGGTTTATGAAAATAAAGCCTATTACAAAACCATTCAAGATGTTTTAAATCCAGACCTTTTAGAGATTGACAAGAGACGTGTGACGCTTCTGAAAAATGCTTTTGAGCCTTACCATTTATCTGAAGAAGTCAATAAACTCTCGGAAAAAATCAACGAAAAAAGCAATGAATTGTCTCAAATTTTAAACAAGCACAGAACGGTTTTCGAAGGAAAAGAAATTTCAAGTGTTGAAATAGCGCAAATTCTAGCAAAAGAAGAGAACCGAGATAGAAGAAAAGCCGCTTTCTTTGCAAAGAATCAAGTCAATGCGCCCCTTATGGAAGCTGGTTTTTTAGAACTGGTAAACATGAGAAAAGAACTCGCAGTACTTAGAGGCAAAACAGATTTTGTGGCGCTCATGCTTGAAGATGACGAGCTTGATCCAGCGATGTTCCAAACATGGAAGCAAGAAGTTGAGCAAGTGCTTCCTAAAATGACAGAGGCACGTCAAAAGTATGCAGAGAAATTCCTAAACGATACAAAAATTATGCCTTGGGATGAAGCGTATATTTCAGCAAAACTTGCGCCTTCTTTAAATGCAAAGGTGGACATGAGCGCCTTTTATGAAACGTTGAAGAATTTCTTCATTAAATTTGGCATTGACCTTTCTAAAATGAACATTACTTATGATGTATTCTCAAGAGCCAATAAGTCTGAGTGGGGTTACAATTTCCCAATCGAAACTGGAAAAGATTCAAGAATTCTTGCCAATGTAAAAGATCTTTACAGCGAATATAACGTCCTCTTGCACGAAACAGGGCACGGCGTCCACTCATTCATGACAGACCCAGAAGATTACCTCATGAACATGGGCATCAGCGGCATTATCTCAGAAGGGATTGCCAACCTCTTTGGAGGCTTCTTATACGATGAACTCTTCTATAGCACGTTCTTCAAAAAAGAAGAAGTGGATGCTAATTTTAAGGAAATAAAAGAGTGGCAAAAAATAAATTCACTCAGAGCGGTTCATAGAATTTTGCTTGATCAAGCCTTTTATCAAACAAAATTAGAGGGTTCGCAGGATATTGAAAAGCTCTACTGGAGCCTCTATAAGGAACTCTTTAACGAAGAACCTTACGGTGAAAACCCGCCGTGGGCGTACCTTATCCACCATACTACACATCCTATTTACCTTCATAATTACTTTATGGGAGATGTGACTTGCGAGATGCTCGCAAAGGTCTTTAATGAAACAAACGGGACAAAAAATGTGACGGAAAAACCTGAGTTGTTTGGGCAGTTCTTGCTTGAAAAAGTGATTTCTCCATCTGGTAGAATGCCTTACCCGGAACTCTTCAAAGCAGTTAGCGGATCAGAATTCAGCCTGAAGTACATTTTATAGGCAATTGGAATGAGCAAGTTTAAAATACTACTATCTCCAAGTAAAACTCAAAGCGTGTCAACGGTTGCTTCACTTGAAGGCAGTTTGTCTACAAAGCCTCTTTGCCACGCAAAAACCAAAGTGCTCTGCGAAGTCTTAAAAGGTCTTTCAAAAGAGGGATTGGGTCAAAAATTGAAAATAAAAGGAAAGTTGCTAGAAGAAACCTATAACCTTTATCAGCACTGGGAACACCAAGCGCATTATAAGGCGGTTGGGCTATACACAGGAAGCGTTTTTAAAGGTCTTAACTTAGAGCTATATTCAAAAGAGCAAATGGAATATATGCAGGAACATCTGTGTATTTTGAGCGCATTTTACGGCATTCTCAGACCCTTTGACGAAGTGCGTCCTTATCGTCTGGACATGACATCACAGGTGTTTGAAACAAGCAGTACCTCTTTTTGGCAAGAAACGTTAAATAAAAAGTTCGCTAAAGCCGATGTAATTGTGAACCTTGCATCGGATGAGTTTTCTAAAACGATTAAACACCCTATGATCAGCATTGTTTTTAAAGAAAGAGTCGAAAATGGGAAATTGATTACCAAGTCGACTTATGCCAAAATGGCCAGAGGTCAAATGGCGAACTATGCGATTGTAAACCTTGTCGAAGAGCCGAGTGTTTTGAAAGCATTTACGTGGGAAGGCTACCAATTTTCAGAGTTGCTTTCGAGCGAAACAAAGTGGGTTTTTATACGTTAAAACAATAGAATCGTCCACTAGATTTCTCATTAATCAATACAAAACCCCTGTTCTTAAAATTAGAACAGGGGTTTTGTATTGATTTTAGAACAAGACTATTGACTTTGGAATTAGAGTAACGTAATATTTAGATATACAGCTGATATATCAGCTAAATATCAACGCGGATTGGTTTGCCCACCAGTCTCCAAATGGAAGTAGTACTCTAATACAGCGAATATGAAAGAGGGATGAACATGATTGAAGTCAGATGGCACGGCCGAGGCGGTCAAGGCAGCTTTACAGCAGCTAGGCTACTTGGACTCGCAACATCAGTTTACGGCGGAAAATATTCTCAAGCCTTTCCGTCATTTGGTCCAGAGCGCAGAGGCGCACCAGTTTTAGGATTTACCCGCATAAGCGACTTTAAAATTACAGACCGTAGCGAACTCGATACTTGTAACTACGTTGTCGTTTTAGACGAAACACTTTGGGGAGCGGATATTTCTCAAGGGTTAAAATCAGATTCAGTCATTATCATCAACACCAAAACACCTGAAAAATACCAAAGTGAAACGTCGTATTCAGTCGTTGGCATTGACGCTACTCAACTGGCGCTTGACCATTTGAATCTTCCAATCACCAATACGGCAATGATGGGCGCGCTCGTTGCAATCTCAGGAATGGTCGAAACTGACCACTGCAAAGATGCAATCAGAGACTCGATGAACCCTAAAATTGCGGCTAAAAATGTAAATTTATTTGAGAGTGCCTACCAATTGGTAAAGGAGAGCTATCATCGTGAATAAACCTAAAATGAAAGAGTGGCAAGAACCTGTTTCGGTTAGCGCTTATCCCATTGGCGCTACTTGCGACAGCAATCATATAACCAGCATCAATTCGGGGTGGAGAACATACCGCCCTGTCATTAACCAAGAAAAATGCGTCAATTGCATGAGATGTTTTTTAGTCTGCCCAGATGGGGTCATCGACAAATCTGGCAAGCAGTTAGCCATAGACTATGATTTTTGCAAAGGCTGCGGCGTGTGTGCCTATGAGTGCAAACTCAAAGCCATTGATATGGTAAAGGAGGCAGACTGCCATGAGTAGAAAATTTATGTGTGGCAACGATGCTGTTGCTGAGGGCGTCAGACTCGCAAGACCACACGTTATTTCAGCATATCCAATTACCCCTCAAACCATTGCAGTAGAACGTCTTTCTGAATTTGTGGAAGATGGTTCGTTAGATGCTATTTACATGCATGTTGAATCAGAGCACAGCGCGCTTGCGGCGGCGATGGGCGTGAGTTCTGTCGGTGCTAGATCGTTTACGGCAACCTCTTCTCAAGGTCTGCTTTATATGGCAGAGTGTTTGCCTTATGCCAGCGGCGCGAGAATGCCAATTGTCATGATGAATGCCAATCGTGCGCTTGCAACGCCTTGGAATATTTACGGAGACCAAATGGACTCCATGTTCCTTCTGAATTCAGGTTGGATTCAAGTCTACGTTGAAGACGCTCAAGAAGCGCTCGACATGATGATTCAAGCTTACCGAATTGCAGAGGACAAAGAAGTGTTAGCCCCATTCATGGTCAATCTCGATGGATTTGTCCTGACACATACTTATGAAGTGGTAGAAGTACCTACTCAAGAAGAGGTAGATGCTTACTTGCCGCCGATCCAACTAACGGAGAATATTATGAGCCTTGAACACCCGAGAAGTCTTTGCATCTCGGCAGGGAACAATTTCAATATGGAATTTAAAATCAAGCAGCACGAAGATTTAAATGCCTCTATAGGCGTGATTGAAGCCATCGATAAGTCCTTTGGCGAAGCCTTTGGAAGAACTTATGGCGGCTTGCTTGAAGGTTACTGCTCTGAAGATGCTCAGGTGCTGCTCGTTACAACAGGAAGCATCACTGGAACAGCGAGGATGGTAGTGGATCAAATGCGCTCAGAAGGGCATTTGGTAGGCCTGATCAAGCTAAGATATCTCAGACCTTTTCCAACGAAACAGCTGACAAAAGCGCTTAAAAATGCTAAAGTAGTGGGTATTGTCGATAAAAATATTTCATTCGGATACGAAGGCACAATTTTTACAAATGTCAATTCAGCCCTTCTACAAGAAGGTTTTGCACCAGAAGTTCATAACTTTATCTGCGGCTTAGGCGGCAGAGACGTGACAAAGGACAATATTCGTGAGATGTTCGTTGCCATGCTTTCATCTGCAAAAGGTGAAAAACAGGACAGAGTCCAGTATATGAATGTGAGGTGTGAAATCTAATGGAAAGATTAAACGGCAAAAATTTGACGAACGAGGAATTGTTTTATGGGCATAAAGCTTGTGGCGGTTGCGGCGAAAGCTTAGCGGTAAGACTTGCCATGAAGATTCTTGGTGAAAGAACCTTTGCTTCTTTGCCAGCAGGTTGCATGTCGGCGGTATCTTTTATTTACCCTAACATGTCATTTGTCAGCAATGCGATCATTACGCCATTTGCGTCAACGGGCGCAGTTGCGGCAGGCGTTGCGGCTGGTCTAAAAGCACTTGGCATAGAAGACGCGCATTCAGTAGGCTTTGCAGGCGATGGTGGAACTGCTGATATAGGCATTCAAGCGCTTTCAGGGGCTATCGACCGCGGAGATCAAATTATTTATTTCTGCAATGACAATGAAGCTTATATGAACACAGGCATTCAAAAGAGCGGACTGACGCCTTATGGCACGAAAACGACCACATCCCCTGCAGGAAAGCATTTGCCTGGCTCGGTGACGATGAAAAAAAACATGTTTGAAATCGTAGCGGCACATGACATTGCGTATGCGGCAACGGCAAGCGTTGGCTATTTAGAAGACTACATGATGAAAGTGCAAAAAGCGAAGGAAACAAAAGGTACTTCTTACATTCACATTTTGGCGCCATGTCCAACAGGCTGGGGCACGACGAGCGAGATTACCATTTCACTTGCCAAAGAAGCGGTTGACTGTGGTCTTTGGTACTTAGCGGAATATGAAAATGGGGAATTCACATTAAACAAAGACCCTAAAGAATTTACGCCGATTGAGGACTATGTGGGTAAGCAAGGACGGTTTAAACATTTAAAAGCAGAAGATATTGAAATTCTCTCCAATCATCGGGATAAAAAATGGTCGAAGATGAGAAGGGACTGGAATAAAAAATAGCAAAATATGATTTGTTAAGACAAAAGAATTAGAATTCAAAAGGATGGAAAAATGGAACCTATATTGGCGTACACCGACATATTTGCAGAACTAAAAAGACGCATTGTTGAGATGGAATATCAACCAGGAGACTTGATTGCAGAGAAAAAACTCATTGAGGAATTTTCTGTGAGCAGGACGCCTGTGAGAGAGGCTATTTTGAGACTTGAACAGATTGGGCTTGTCGAAATTCGTCCACGAGTGGGCACTTACGTCTCTCAAATTGATATTGCCTCTGTACGCCACGCCTATGAAATTAAAAAGAATTTGGAGGCGCTAGCGGCAGAGCTAGCTGCAATGCGCGCAACGCCAGATCAAATTACGGAACTGTTTGAAATTCTTGAAAGGTTTAAAACATACGATATCGTTGCAGACTATAAAAACTGCATCAAAGACGACCAGCGTTTTCACTACATCATCAGATGCGCTTCTGGCAATCCGCTTCTTATGGAAATACTCGATGAACTCAACCTTAAAACGGCTCGTTTTTTACAATATATCCATTATGTTCTTGACGATTACGATTGGTTTTATGAGTCGCTAAAGGAAATGGCAGAGGCTGTTAGAGATAAAGATGCAGTGATGGCACGAAGTGTTACAGAAGATCATACCGAAAAGTTTCTTCAGCAGTTGTCTAAATATTTTTTTAATGCGAAGTCGTAGTAAAAGGCTGTCCCTTGCTGGTTTTTCCAGTATGAGACAGCCTTTTTATTTATTGATAAATGCAGTAGGGGTTATTTAAACTGTTTCATTCAAAAGCAAATCTGAAGTCTCAAAAGGATTCGTCGCCATTGCTGTCGCAAAGAGGAATGGGTAATCACTTTTAAGATGTTCAATATAATAAAGCCACTGGAAGAGTAAATGTCCGTAAACCCTTTCAATATCGACTTTTAGATGATCAGCATTGTCATACTCTGGGTATTTTTTTCGCGTTTTTTCTCTAAGCTGAAGTTCGTCTTGCAAATGGCTTACGGCCATTAATAGTTCGCTAAATGTCTCGTGCTCAACCAAAGAGGGGTTAGAAATCAAGTTAATCATAAGTGTTTTATTCTCACCAAGCAGAAGTCTGAGGTCTTCAAGATGAACTTGGTTAACATCAACATGTTTATCCATTTGATTAAATTGCTTTTCTAATTTTCTAAAGTCGCTGTCTTGCCAGTCGTGGGTAACGTGACATTTCATTTTAAGTTGTGAAATTTGTGGGTCGGTATGGGCAAATGTTTTTAGTAGAAGTAGCCCAACCTCTTGATAGAAAAGACCTATAAGCATGTTCAATTTTTTCATTCGATCTTGTTTTTCTCTTTTTTCAAGCAATTGGTCGATTACCAATGTGACAATAAAGATTTCTAGGGGTATAAATGCAATATCACCTAACAAGTAGACGAAGATATGCTTTAAATCTCTAAAAATTGCATAGTGGAGCGCGTGGAGCAGGAATGATAAAAATATGAGGAATATGCCAGTTTTTATTAAATTGCTATTTTTTTTCATGATGCCTCCTTTTGAGATCAATAGTCAGTCTTAATTGTAAGGTAAATGAGTCCTATTGGATAGAGTATTTCAATATTTTTTTAACGAAGTCTTTCCTTTACATAGTTAAATCAAGTGCGTATAATGATAATCAGTATCAGCTACTAATACTAAGTCATGAAAGTGAGGTATCTTATGAATAAAGAACCGTTAAATAAAGCTCAGTGGAATCAACGCCTTAAACCATACGCCTTACCCAACAGAAGAAAATCATCTATACAAATTATCAATTCAGTCTTACCCTATTTGGCAATTTGGGTAATAGACGGCATACTTTTAACATCAGCTTTGCCTTTGTGGATAAAAATACTTGGAGCAGTCACACTTTCAGTTTTTGGTGGTCTATTCATGGTGAGAATTTTCATCTTATTCCATGATTGTACCCATTTGAGTTTCTTCCACTCAAAGCGGGCGTGTAGCTTTTGGGGACACCTATTTGGCATTTTAACCTTTACCCCATATAGAACTTGGCAACATGAACACAACATGCACCATGGATCAGTAGGTGATCTTGATCGAAGGGGTATGGGCGATGTTTGGACCTTGACGGTTGAGGAATATGCAAGTCGCAGTAAGTTTGGGCGTCTTGTTTATAGGCTCTATCGAAACCCAATCGTGTTATTTGTGATTGCACCTGTTGTCCTTTTTGCCATATTGAATCGGGTTCCTGCTCGTAAAGAAACAAGCCGTGAAGAGTGGGTGAGTTCAACCATTACCAATATTGGTCTATTAGCTACTTTTTTAATAACTTGGGCAGTATTTGGTTGGCAGATGTATTTTGCCATTCAGCTCCCTATTTTATTTGTTGCCGCAACTGCTGGCGTGTGGCTTTTCTTTGTTCAGCACCAATTTGAAGACGTCTACTGGGCACATCATGAGCAGTGGGATATCGTCAAAGCGGCTTTAGAAGGCAGTACTTATTTTAAGTTGCCAATCGTGTTAGAATGGTTTACAGGACACATTGGTTATCATCATGTCCATCATTTAAACGCTAGAATTCCAAATTACAATCTTAAAAAATGCTTTGGAGAAGTTGAGGGTCTTGAACCCATGAATACCATTCAATTTTTCGGCAGTTTTAAGTTGGCATTGTTAGAATTGTATGACGAAGTCAATGGGAAAATGATTGGCTTTGGAGAACTAAGAAGAAGGAGGAAGGGTTCAATTGTCTAAAAAATTAATGGTTGCTATTTCTGAACCATCTCGAGAAGATTTTATTGAAATTAAAGATTTGTTTAAGAGCGTTTTGTTTGATTTATATCGCCGGGAAGGTATTTTTGAGACGTTTCAAGAGATCTTACAGAGTGAACTTGAGGAAAAAGAAGAGGCTTTGCTGGCTTTTTATGAAGAACCCAATAAATTGCCTTACTTTCTTCTCGCCAAAATCGACGACTCTGTCGCCAAGTTAGACGACTCTGTCGCCAAGTTAGACGACTCTGTCACCAAGTTAGACGGAAAATGTGTTGGAATAATTGCTTTGACAGTACCTAATTCATTAATTTCAGAAAATCTTGAGCGGTATGAAATAGGAGATCCGTCATTTTCACCAGAAGTGGCAAGTGTTTTTGTTCTTCCAGAGTTTCAAGGACTAAGCATTGGTGTTCAACTTTTAGAAGGTATAAAGACCGCTTTAAATAAAAAAGGTTATCACTCTTTTTATCTAGATTGTGGCTACACAAAGTCTCAACCTTACTGGGAAAAACAGTTGGGGGCACCCACAAAAATATTGAAAAATTACTGGAGTGACGGTATTCATCATATGATTTGGAAAAAGAATTTATAATAGATAATTTGAATGATAGATTCAAATTATTATAGATGGAACTTTATCAGGAGGGCATGCGTCTTAAAGATATTGGAGCTGCAAAATCAACTTGATAAGGTATTGCCTCTAATTATGAATAAAGGAGATAACACATGAATGACTTAATGAAAAAAATTACGGTGACCTCTTTACTTGTTTCAAGCAGCTTAATGAATACAGCGTTTGCTGCTACTGGTGATTTGCCAGCTGTTAATAACACATTAACCAATAACGTTGTATCTTCGCCAATCATTACAGATAACGGCCAGTCATTACCTGCTGCTTTTATTCTCAACGACAAAATATTAAAACCAAACACAATCACTACGCCATTCACTTCACCATCAGGTGCACTCTATATACCGTTTAAACGATTCTCAAATGAATTAGATTATAAGGTAACTTGGGATGCGAAAGAGCGGTCTGTAACGTTGGAACTGCCAACTCAAACCACTAAATTCCAACTCCTCAAGGACACAACTAGTGAATATGGGATGATGCTCAAGACAATGGATGGCAGGATTTTTTCTGCTCAAATCATTATGGGAAGTTTGTACGTATCACCTGAAATTTTCCGAGAAGCTTTAAATGGCGTGGTAGTATTTGATCATTTGAACCAACTAAGAATTGATGCTGAAAAATATGCGCCTGACGAGGCGTCAACTCTGGGTGAGATTATCAATATCGAGAATGGCAAAGATGGCGTACAATTACTTGTTAAAGGACAAAAATATGGTGAGTTTGGTTTAAATGAAGTCTCATTGGCGGTTAAAATGACTATTCCTGTTAAATTGTCGAATGGCAATGTTGTTAGTCTATCAGACCTTAAGGTTGGGGATCGAATTTATATTAAGTATGGAAAAGCACTAACAAAGAGTTTGCCGGCTATTGGACAAGCTGAATCGGTTGTTCTCTTAAAGGATGAGGGGTTATTTGAGGGCAAAGTTTATTTAAAACAGACTTCGTCAGAGGGCATTGCTGCAACTTCTAGACAGCTGCGTGTCGTCGGAACAAGTGAGTTTGTGGTCTCGGTTAATGAAAAAACAGTTATTTCAGATGCAAAAGGCGATATTAAGAATTTTGATGATTTGAGCGAAGGGATGATCCTAAAAATAGTGACTGCGCCTTATGCTGCAATGAGTTACCCAGCGCAAACCGCTGCTTATCGCATTGAAATTGTGAAATAGCGTTAGTTGAATTGGAATTAATTGTATTAAAAGGAGTGGAATAAAATAAAGACCAAACAGTGAAAAGATATTTAAATCGCTGTTTGGTCTTTTATCATTGATTATTGTACATAATTGGAAATTCCGTATAAAAAGAGTATCAAACTGTATGATAAAAGAACAATCAATGGCACGTTGTAAGGCAACTGTTCAGGTAATCGATATTGTCTTTTAATAATGATTCCAATTGCGCAGAGTGGCACGTTTAAGGCAGCAAAAATAGTCCCAATAAGTAAGTAAGTATAATTCCAAGTGTTATAGACAATATTTAGTTTGATAAGTGTTTTGAAAATAATTTGAGGATCTTTAGGGACAGCCATAAAAATAGCAGAAGTTGCAATGAAAGCTAAAAATGCAGCGGTTATTGTAAGTAAAGAACTCTGCTTGTTTACTGCTTCTTTTTCAGGATCATAAGCATCTTTCTCATATAGCTTATAATACATATCACTATAGCCTGAAGGGCCAATATTCTTTTGGATGACTTCTGCCTGTTTCTTAAAAAGATAGGCATTAAGTTTTTGAGCGAGTGCTTCTCTATCAAGTGTGAATTGCAATCTCAAATCGTATTTATTAAGACTCTCTGGTAAGAGACTGCAGAGAACGATTGTAGACGGAATTTGAATGACTTCAAGATCAGTATCTAAGTTAAATAAGACTGATGTCCCTTTTTCTAATTTTTCTGTGACGATTGATTTTAAGCCAGTGCCACTAATGTTAGTGGTAGTTAAATGAACCAGGCGGTGGTCATCACCAAGTACCATTGTAAAATCTTTTACAATAGGAAGACGGAATGCCCCACGGCGCTGAACTTTTTCTGGTTCACCTTGGGTTGAAAGCTTATAAACAGCGATACCGCTGGTATGACCACGCTGATCGATTCGACAGTTGATTTTATATATATCTTTATCTGTTTTGTCAGCATTGTCAGTCATGAACAAAACAGCAATCGAATCAAGTTCCCTCATTGTGAATACAGCACCTTTTATAATGGGTGCATAAATTGTAAAGCGTCCATTTGTATAAGGGTAGTCAACAAGTGTTTTCAATTTAGAGGTAGAACCATCTTCTGCTTTGTATTCGAGTTCGACAAGTGCACCCGTTTTTAATATTTTCTCTAATTCCATATTAAATCACTCCTGAGTTTATTTACTGATGATAGCGACATCTGCTTTTAGCTGATAAACAACATCTTTTCTTTCAACAATAATGGTTGTCTTCTGAGAAAGAATAGGATCTTTTTTTAACTGAAGCAATAATTCATAATTGGGATTGATCGCAATTGGATTACCCATTCGGCTAAGCATAGATAAGTCGCCGTTGGTATCGCCATAGGCAAAACTGGCATCTAAATCAATATTGTATCTGTCAATAAGTTGATTGATAGATCTATTCTTGTTTTCGCTATCCCACATGGGTTTGATTTCACCGGTGAAGAAACCAGAATCGTCAATGAGATAGCTAGTTCCAATAAATTCAGTAACACCATATTTTTCAGCCATTTTTTCTACGAGAAAATCAGGGCTACCAGAGATGAAAAAGACTTTATGTCCATTTTCTTTGTGAAATTCAATGCGATCTCTTACGTAGGAATAGACTTGCTCGCCTTTTAAGCTGATGACTTGCTCTGTAATAAAATCTAGCTGTTTTTTATTAAGACCTTTGATTGAACTAATATAAATTTCGCCTAGAGTATCCATGTAATCGTCGAATTCGCCTGTTCTTTTTTTCCATTCGTCATAAGTTTTTTTGACGTTATATTGCCCATACATAGGGTCAATGACTTCATACTTAATCAGTTTCTTAAAATGTTCAATCATTAACGAGCCTCGATAGAGGGTTCCGTCTATGTCAAAAAATGCGCCTATATTTTTGTCCATGAAAAAGCCCTCCATTTCAAATTTTGAGTTTAAATACTCATAAATTAGGTATATATTAAGTAATCTTATACATTTATAGAGATAAGATTATACCTAACTATATCATATCCAAAATACAATGACTTATGCAAGGGATTGGTGATTGAAATGATGATTTATTAAGGAATTGCCCTATTAATCACATTGTTTATTGGATATATGCTTGAAACATATAAAAAATACCAAACTTTACTTGAAGTAAAGCTTGTTAATCAGGAAATTGTTAAATTGCTGAATGAAGCAAAAATTTCTGAAGAATCGGTTGACGTATTTTTAGTGGAGTCACTTCGAGAACTTTTCCGTGAGAAGCTTCTTAAAGGACATTTAGTGGATGAATTTATTCTTTATAAAAAGGACAATCGAAATATCCAAATGTCTTATAAAAAAAAGATGGCGGTTCAAAAGCTTGAACTTCACATCGAACCATTACAAAGAATTTTAAGAATTGGCGGCATGGATTATTTTGAAAATCCTTTTGAAGAAATTCATTTATAAGTTTGAAGGCTACACACTTGGGTATATATACAATACCAAATAAAATTTATGAACCACTCCTTCTTTGGAGGGTTTATATAGAGGTTGGCAATCGGGACGCCAAACTATCAGTGGAAAGTTTACTTGATTAAGCGCTTATCTTTAAGCGTAGTGAAAAAGTAATTGCATCAAAATGTAATTTGCAACAAATGTTTAACAGTTCAGGCAATAACAATTTTTACCTTGAACCATTAGACAAATTTTTAGGAGGTATATCTATATCGAAAGAGAAGAATGCCATACAATTGAATATTTAAACACCGACCGTGCCGATGCTAACTGAAAAGACCTATCCCCAATAACTACGAGGATAGGTCTTTTAGCGTTTCAATGAAGTTAGAAGTAATTTTAGCGGTGATACCCCAAATCTGATAATCGTCATATTCTATAAATAATATTGGATATTTGCCAACTTTCCATTCGTAGTTAGGGTGGATTTTTTCATATGGAAAATTTTCTGGAGGCATAATATTTGAATTGCTAGTAAAATGTTGAACATCACAATCCAGTAGATAGTCAATAGGGACAGTAAAGAGTTCTGCAACCTCATCGACCGAAGGTGCGAGATCATCTAAGTCATAAGGAATAAGACCCAGAAATACATGGATGTACATGTTGAAGGGGGTGATGATGTCATCTAATTGCCCTATAAGCTCGATACTATCCATCGGTATACCAAGTTCCTCGCTGGTTTCTCTGACGGCTGTGAGGGCATATGATTCGTCAGGTTCGTGTTTTCCGCCTGGGAAACATATTTCACCTGGCTGATTTCTCATCGTATGAGCGCGAACTTCATAAAGTATATGCAGTTCATCATCAACTTGTATGATTGGCACTAATACAGAGTAATGACGAAAGCCGTCTTGTTTGAAACTATAACCAGAAAACCATTCTTTAAGCTGAATACGATCCAAAAAAATCACTCCTTAAGTTGGAATTCTGTTTTTTTAAGTTCAAAGCTGCTGGTGAGGGTTTTATCGCCTGCAAAATAGATTTTTTTATCTTTGGTAATAAAAATGGCACCAATGTGATCAAGAGAATTGATTAATTTTTTGCCTTCGTCTAAGCCGAGAGAAAATGTCGAAGTGGAGAGAATGTCACCTTCGACGGAGAGATCAGAAATGATGCTGACGCTAATCAATTCATTTTCGACAGGGTAGCCAGTCGTCGTATTAAGTATATGATGGTATGTTTTTCCGTCTTGCTCAAAGAAACGCTCATAGCTACCCGAAGTAACTATGCTTTTTTCACTGGCTTTTATGATGCCAACAACATCTCCTGAAGGTTCAAATGGATTTTGGATCCCTACGTTCCAAGGGGTATTAGCCGCTTTGCTGCCGATAGCATAAATGTTTCCGCCGAGGTTAAGTATGGCTCTGTCGATGCCTTTATTTTTTAGAAAAGCTGCCATCTGGTCGGCAGCATAACCTTTTGCAATGCCGCCTAGATCGATGTGAAGATCTGGATCCGATTTTTGCAGCGTATTATTTTGAGTATCTGCAATGAGGTTATTGTAATTGACATGGGGAAGTGCAATGTCTATTTCTTCTTGTTTGGGAACGCGCGGAGTTTCAGTAGATATTCCCCATAGTTTTACAACGGGCTCAATGGTGAGGTCGAATTTGCCATCAGTAGCTTTACTATATACGTTAGCGCGCTGTACCATATCAACAATGCCTTTTGGCATTTTAATTGGGCTAGTACTCTTATTGGTATTAAATTTTGAAACGTCACTGCTGTCAAGATTGGCACTGTAGAGGGATTCCATCTTGTCGAATTCTGTCCAAATTTCATTAAATATATTTTTATCGTTGTAGCCGTATAACGTAATCGTCATGATGGTATTAAATTTAAATTGTGAGTCGGATATTGAGCTAGTGTCAGTATCACTCTTGCAGGATGTAAGGGTAGCGAGTAACACTAGCATGGTGAAAAAGGTAATTAATTTATTTTTCATTGTATTTCCTCCGTTTGATTGAAATGCATACCTCAAATATCATATAATAGATTGGTAGTTGAAAACAACTATTATAAAAAAAAATGAGGTTTCTTAAAATGAAAAAGAATGATGTGGTTCTTTTAGTCTTTTATATTATCCTGACAATCGCTATGACGGGATATGTCATTCAAGATAAAATAAATGCAACGGAAGATCAAATTCAAATCTACAGTGATGGGAAAGTTGTTAAAAGTATTGAGTGGCCAGCAGAAAATCAAAAATTCAAAGTTTCTAGTACTTTGGGTTTTATCGTTGTTGAAATTGAAAATAATCAAGTCAGGGTGTTAGATTCAAATTGCAGAGATCGGATTTGTGTACACACGAAAGCCATCAATCAAGGTGGAGAGATGATTGTTTGTTTGCCAAATAAAATGTACGTTGAAATTAAAAAGAAAAATACATCTAAGTCAGAATTAGATGCCCTATCACAATAAAAAAGCGTTGGGAGGAAAATTGATATGGCTGAAATGCTGCTGATTTACGGATTTATTCTATGTGCAAAGATTATTGAAGTTTCTTTAGGCACCGTAAGAATTGTATTAATCACCAAAGGCGAGAGGCTTGTTGGCGCAATCATCGGATTCTTTGAAATATTACTTTGGGTTT
>JAYVIR010000068.1:0-25090 GCA_043770095.1 Eubacteriales bacterium | reverse complement strand
TAATTGGACAGTTCTTTTAAAATCTCAAAGTGATTGAGAACGGCAGCTCTTATCACTGCATCTACTCCCATTGGGTGAAGCTCCTCTATGTCAGGATCTGCACCTTGTTCGAGTAAGAATCTCACCAAGCTGGCTCTAAATTTGCTAACAAATGGTTTCGTATCAGAGCCAGTAAGGGCAACAATCAGAGGCGTCTGGCTTAGCGGGCCTCCAAGTCGATTGATGTCAAAATGAGGGTCTGAAATAATATCCTTTAATTGCAACCATTCGCCTTCCTCAAGGACAGCAATTTTAATAGGTTCATCTGAATTTAGGTTAGAAATTTTAACGAATGAATCTGAAATCAGAGAGATAAAATTGGTTGTAAGCCTCATAGATTCAAGCTCCCAAGGATTAGAAGGCATATTTGGCGCAATTTTTTCTAAGAGACTGTCTAAGTAGCGTTTATGATCTTCTTTTGAACTTTGATCATATTGTTTAAAAAGCGCTGCCATGGGTTTATTCCCCCATAACTCTGCCATGGTGAGGCAGTTAAAACCACGCACGTTTGTCATGGAAGTCAGTTTTAACAGTGAACTGTCAATTGCTTTGCTATCGCCAGCCGAGAGTTTTAAGATGCCTGCAATATTTTCTAAAATCCATTTTGCCACATTCAAGTGTTTCTGTGAGCCGAAGAAGGCCGTTTGCAGTAGTATGTTATGGCCGTTAACCATGCTAACTTCAAAGAGTAAATCACCTTGATTTTCAAGCAGCACTTGCACAGTTTTTAAATCAGAAAATTGCCCCGCTAATAATAGGGGAGATAGGTCGCCAGCCTCATATCGTACATCCCGGCTTGCGCCAATCCCTTTTTCAGGAGAGAGTAGGTAACTCACAATTTCAGATTGCCCTCTGGATGAAGCTGCAAGTAAAGGCGTCCAGCCTTTAAGTGTCTGAACATCTGCTGAGCCTCCGACTTTAATCCAATTCCTAATGGTCTCGAGGTCACCTGAAATGGCAGCGTCAATAATGGGACGGCTAATCCATTCGAGAATGCTCAGACATTGGTAAGTGCAATTTGCATTACTCTCAGTGCCATCATCCGAAAAACCACCTGAATTATTTTGGTGTTTTAAAATCCAAGCTTGAAGATTCAGCCGATTTGGGCGAAGGTGCATCAAATCAAGCAATCGCATGGCACAGTAACTTGTCCAAAGATCTGCTTTCACCATATTTTTGCCCAAGTCATTCTGTTGAAAATCAGCAAATCCACCTTCCATCGTTTGTGCAGATAACAGAAACTTGCCAATGGCACTTGGATTCTTTAAAGACTCTCCAATACGCAGGAGTGCACTCGCACAAATAGCATTGTTTAATACGGAATCACCAAAAAGTCCATTTTCATCTTCTTGTTGTTTAAAAAATTCAATAGAATTGTTAGGCCGAAAGGTCAAATGACATTCATCGCAAACGCCGATGAGCATAAAATGTTCTTCTCTGATGCGAGCGTAATTATGCATAAACCTCATTGCCGAAAGGGAACATGCCTTGAAGTAGTCTACTGCTGCAATTTGTTTTAGTGCAAGCAGAGCAACAGCAGTGCTAAAAACGGTGACTTTTTGATGGATCGGGTCCTTGAAGCCACCTGTAGGTTCGTCAAATAGACCCTGAATATAAACGAGCAGTTCGTCTGGTTTCTCATAACATCGTCCAAAAAACTCATAAGATTTAAGCACGCTGAGTGTCGGTTGTGGCAAAATCAATCCGTCTGAGGTATTAGAAAAACCAGCATGTTCTTTTTCTAATGTATGAAAGAACGCAAGCGTTTGTTGTTTTTGATAAGCATTTAACATATTATTTCCAACCATATTTTCTAATGCCTTCATCAAGACACTTAATGAGAACTTCTCCGCATAAATCAGAAGATTCAACTGAGCGACTTGTAATGAATGGGTAGTCTAAAATAACGGAAGTGCTTCGACCGACGTTACCGTGGAACTGGCCATCAGGCGCTACTGCATCTCTCATAATATATTCTAGTGAGAATGGAGGTGAGCCAAAGTTTAAGTAGTCACCATTGGCAAGGAGTGACCAGCCTTCGGTATAATCGTATTCCATCGTGTGGCCTGTGCAGTGTTTTCCAATCATGATACTTTTTCTAACATCGAGTTCTCTTGCAAATGCAAGACAAGTAACCGTATAGCACTCTGCGGCAATTGGTTTGTCTGCATAGTAAAACCCGAGAATCAAATCGTGAATTCGTTGATTATTGACCATATCCACAATAGGGCCGCTTCCGCCAACGAGCAATAATGCAGCATAGTCATCAATATTCTTCCATGCTTTTTCGCGAGCGTTGTAATAAGTTTCAAGTCCATTTACATAATTATTGGTGCTTAGATACGGTCTGAGCGGGAACCAATCTTTTAGGTTAATCCGATTTTTAAATAAAGTTTCCCAATTTTGACTTTCTGCTAATTTAACCATCTCGGCACTCGTAACCGGGCGTCCAAGCGGTGGATCGACATAAGTGCTGTCAAGACTTGCGCCGTCTGGAAATGGAAGTGCTCCAGATGGGGTAATATAGTCAATTTCATAGCCTGCTGCTTGGATATGTTTGATTGGAAGGAGCAGTTCATCAATCCAAAAACCGTGTTCTGATACTGCAACGAGAATCTTCTTTTTCATGTGCCTCTCTCCTTTTTAATGTTTAATATTGTAAAACCGCCGCCAACTTTTGACCAAATGCCAATGATGATTCAACTGAAAGACCAGTAACGAAAGGTTTATCCCAGACGACACTCGGACGAGCTCGACTGGTGGTAGGATCAGAGTGAACAGTACCGTTTGGACCCACAGCATCTTCTACGAGAAATTGAAGTGGAAAAGCAAATCCGCAAGTGACTAAATTAAGTTGTGGATAATCAGGTGTACTGCGTACAACTTCATAAGTGAGATTTCCTATAAAGTCCCATTGATGTGGATGCGCAGTAACGGTTTTGTCGTAAATGATACTTTTATTTCCGTTTTCAGGATCGCGGGTAAAAGCAAGCGCGCCAACCGCGTAACAAAGTGCGCCTATAATTTTATCGCTTTTGTAGGCATCATAAATTAATTTATGAACGAGCATATTGCCAGCAACGTCAAGCACAGAACCTGCACCGCCAACGATGACAAGGGCATCATAATCTTCCATTTTGGCATCTTCGGTTTTAATTGGATTGTCCCATTCGCCTGTGTCCAAGATTTCATTAACGCGGTTAATCAGCTCAGGTGGGTTCATCTTCATTTTTTGCATAGGATCTACAAACTCAGGATCCATGCTCATTTTACTTGGAAGAGGCACTTTGCCAAGGAAGGTTGCCAACGTTAATTGATTGCCTGCTTTTTTTAACGTATCCCATGGTGCCTGGAGTTCCTCTGCCCAAAGACCATAATTAGATGCAATAAAGAGAATTTTCTTATTCATAGATTCTTACCTCCATTCTCATATGTGTTTTCTATTCTTGTCCACTAAGTTGTTTAATTGCAGTTCCCCAATCCTCGGCATGGTAGAGTTCCATGATTTTGCCGTCTTTGGTCTTGTTGATGTCTATGGTCATGATGCTAAATTTTTTCCCAGAGTATGGCACTAAGAAATCAGCTTTAGGTGTCCCAGAGAGTTCACTTCTGACAGCGATTGTCTCACCATCGATGATCAAATCCAGAATTTTTACTTGAATGTCAGGAACCAATTCAAATAGACCTTGTATGTATTCACGGGTATCTGCTATGGTTCGGTAATCTGTGTTGGTGTAATAGGCTTTCCAACCATCGTCTAGAATGGCTATTGCTTTGTCCCAGTCTCGTTTGTCTGATCGAAATAAATTGTAAAAAGGTTCAATGATGGTTAGTGCTTGTTCTTTTGTTAAATTGTTCATTGAGATTCTCCTTTCTAAATTGTGAAGCAGATGTGTAGCACAAGGATTTGTTTAAACGACAAAAAAAGCAAAGGGTTGATGCCACATAGATTAGAGGGCATTGACGCATGCTGTCAAAATAAAAATGATTATGAGTGATGATTTTGTGATATAAACGTAATGATTTAATGCATATATATAAGTTGAATGAATCGTTCAACGTATATTGTTAAAACATAGGAGGTGTTACTTTGAGTGAGATTAGTGTGCAAGTGATTAAGAAAGGGGATCTAAATATCCATGTTGTATCCAGTCCTTTAGAAGGCGAATTGGTTAACTCAATCATTCTTGAATCTGCTAATAAGTTGATGATGATTGATGCACCGCTGCTTCGCCCTTATTCAAAAGCAATGAGGGCTTATGCAGATCAACTTGGGAAGCCAATTGACAGAATTCTAATTACGCATAGTCATCCAGATCACTGGGCAGGTCTTGAGCATTTTGAAGATCAGGAAATTTATGCTTTAGCTGAAACAAAGAAACAAATTGAGGAGATGGGCGACTGGCTGCTTAGTTACCATCAACAGCTTCACGGGGAACTCGTCACAGATCGCAAAGTCGTTCCAAAACATTTGATAGAAGCGGGTGCGCTACAAGTAGATGGGATTGACTATAACGTCATGAAAATTGTTAATTCAGAAATCAACTATATGCTCGTCATTGATATACCCAAATATAAAACAATTATCGCACAGGATTTAATTTACAATAAAGTTTATTTATTCCTCGGTGAGAAAACGACATCGGGTGAACTTTGTTTTGATAGTTGGGTGAGTCAGTTGGAACATATTAAAATGGGTGGCTACGAATTAGTAATTCCAGGGCACGGCGAACCTGATGATGCTTCCGTCATCGATCGAAATATTGAATACATTCAGTCTGCGAAAGCTCTATTTGAAAGTGCGGAGAGCGGAGAATTATTTTTAGGCAGCATGATGGCGAAATACCCTGAGTATAGACTCCCTAATTTTCTCTATATGACAAACTATTTCTTATTCCCAACGACACCAGAAGCACCAACTGAATAAAGGGAAGATTGAAAATAGACCTCTCCGTTGGGTCTATTTTTAAATTTATTAATATTAAGGATGAGCAGTATTTTATGTAAAAAAAGGGTATGTATTAAGCGTGATATTCAGAATATTCAAAATATTGCATTGTGTATTTTTAGAGACCATTATCGAAAATGAGGTGAATCAGGTTGAAAAGAATTGGAATACTACTCTTATTGTTTTGTGCCACAACTGTAATGGCTAGTTTTGCAACTCAAAAAAGCGCTGTGAATATATTTGAACCTCCGGTAAAAGTCGCTGGAGAAATAAAAAAATTTAAAATAGGCTATACAGAATCTACAGAATATGCCAATTATGCTGCCACTTTTTACAATGTACTACTAGGGTTAAAGGAGCTTGGTTGGATTGAAACTTTAGAGGGCATTCCTTATAAACCCGGTCAAAATGAAGCAACTGCAATGTGGCAATGGTTATGCATCAATCAACCTTCAATCTATATTGAATTTGTTTCAGATGCTTTTTATAAATTTGATGGCGACCAAACTGTTATGGCTGCGGCTTATAAGAGAACCCACGAAAAAGCGCAGGGTATAGATCTCATGTTAACTTTCGGCACTTTGGCAGGAAAGACGCTTACTAAAACGACGCCTGAAATTCCAGTGCTTGTATTTTCGACTTCCAATGCATTGGCATCGGAAATTATTGCTTCTGCCACAGATTCAGGAAAAGATAATGTATGGGCTCACATTGACCCCAAACGCTATCAAAAACAAGTTACAGTAATGCATGACATTTTTAAGTTTAAAAAACTGGGCATTATTTATGAAGATACGGTTGAGGGACGTAGTTACGCTGACTTGAAAAATGTTAAAGAAGTCTGTGCAAGTCTTGGCATTCAATTGGTGGAAAGACACGTGACAGAAAATGTAACCCCAAAAGAATATCCTAGATACAAAAAGGACATGTCTGCGGCATTTGTTGATTTATCAGATGAAGTGGATGCCTTCTACTTGACGGCTGGAAATTTAAACCCTTCAGACTTACCAGAACTTTTTAAACCTTTCTATACAAAAAAAATACCTGTTATCTCTCAATTAGGTGGGGAAGAAGTTGAAAAAGGCGCTGTTATGAGCACGGCTTCTAATTTTATTGACCTAGGACGTTATGGTGCTCAAATAGTCATCCAAAGCTTAAAAGGAAAAAATCCACGAAAATTAGAATGCTTATATGAGGATGTTCCTTACATCGTTCTCAATTTAAATGTGGCAAATAAAATTGGTTATAAGCCCGAATTTGAAATTTTACTAATTGCCGACAAAGTATATTTTAACCCGAAATCAAAATAGCAAGTGGTGTCTTTGGAAAGGTGGGAGACTATGTGAGAGTGTTAAAGTCAGTGAAATATTTATTCATAGCAGGCACAGTATTGTTACTTGTTTTGACCATGTCTCTTAGTTACTTTCTAAATATTTCAGGGCTTAAAAAAAATTATGACGACTCAGTAAACTCAAAGTATAGCGTTCTTGGCGAGAATAGCATATTAATAATCGAATATGCCATTCAATATGGAAAAAGTTTGCAGCGATACTCAGGCATAGAAAATCTTTTAGGTGAAATTTTAAAAAAAGATGACCTTATTGAAAGTGTCATTATTTTTGACAACAGTGGACAGGTCCTCAGTGAAGTCTCAAAATCTGAAAGCGTCAAAGGCAATTTGGAGAACGAGACAAGAAAAGCATTTTTTTCAGAAGAAAATAAAGGTGTGCTTCAACGAATTGAAAAGTCTCCGCAACAACATTTGCTGATGCCTATT
The DNA here is from genome assembly GCA_043770095.1 of Eubacteriales bacterium. Classification (GTDB taxonomy): domain Bacteria; phylum Bacillota; class Clostridia; order Peptostreptococcales; family Acidaminobacteraceae; genus JBGSUZ01. The sequence goes on along the minus strand of JAYVIR010000068.1, from coordinate 18,326 downwards.
TTTAAGGGTGAGGTAATTGTCGGGGGTCTTGAAATCGTTTTAAACGATCAGGGTCTTTATGAAAATGTTAGAGACTTTACAAAAGTGAATCAGCGAACGACCATTTGGATTACCTTTGGCGCGTCACTATTGTTACTTGTGATTTTACGTGGTGTCAAAGTATTTGAAGTGGGAAAAGACCGCCGAAAAACACTTTTGTTTATTCTAATGGGTGTCATGCTATTGACGCAAACAGTTTATACCTTTAGTAATTTGACGCAGCTTAGAGGCGTTTACAAAGAAATTGCTTTTAGCAATGCGAAGAGCGTTACTCTGGTTGTTGAGGAGAGTGTTGGAAAGTTAATCAATAATGGACTTACGTGGGATGAGTTTGAAGGGATTGATCAGTGGCTTGCCGCCATTGTGCACCGAGTGCCAGACATAGAACAAATTACTTTATTTAACGACAAAGGCGCTTTAAAATACCAAAATCAATCATTAGCGGGCAAGAAGAATCCTAATTATATGATGCGTAGCAATTTAAAATTGCAAGATCAAACTTTCGGAGACGTCCAGGTATTGGTATCAAAAGACTACATAGATCGAAAGTTAATCGACGTATTGCTGGATTCCATTTCAATTGTTATAGCATCCATCTTATTCTATATTGAACTTTCGTTTTTAATGATTTATCTGCTTAATAAGTCCCTCAAAAATAAAGATGAAAGCGAAATTGTTGAAGAAGAATCAGCAGTACTGATTCGTAATCTGGCATTCCTATTTATTTTTGCAACGGATCTCTCTCTATCCTTTATACCGATAATGAGTCAAAACTTTGCTCTTGAGGGCAGTGGCGTATTGTCTGAGAGCATTGCGATGGCGCTACCTATACAAATGGAAATGTTGGGTACCAGTATTATGGCGCTAGTGACGGGCTTCATTATAGATAAAAATGGGTGGAAGCCTTCATTTTTGATGGGCGTGTTGGTGGTTGCGATAGGCTCCTTGATGTGTGCATTTTCCCCTAACCTGTGGATCTTTATGTTGGCAAGAGGCCTTGTAGGGGTCGGATATGGCTTGTCTTGGACGAGCTTAGCAGGTTATATCGGAAAATTCAAATCAGAAAAAGCAAGACGTAGCGGCTTTGCGGACTTAATTGCAGGCATTTATGCGGGTTCAAACTGCGGCGTTGTGTTAGGTGCAATGCTTTCAGAAAGGTTTAATTATCGCATTGTATTTATACTTGCAGTCGTATTGGTTATGATTTCTGGCTTGATTGGCCTTAAATTTGTTAAAAACGTGGTTGAAGAAACCGGTGTTGAAATGCCCCACTATCCATATAGTCGATTTTTTAAGGACACATCTGTTTGGAAATTTATTTTGTTGATTTCACTACCTGGAATGGCAATGATTATGTTTCTTAATTATTTTGTCCCTCTTTACTCAAAAACCTTGGACATCAGTCCATCCAATTTGGGGCGCTTATTTTTACTTTACGGCGTATCAATGATTTACGTGGGGCCATTTTTAATTAGAGAACTAGGAAAACGATTGAATTCAAGACAGATGCTCATACTTGGAGGCCTTATTGTAGGCGTTTCACTCTTAGTATTCTCCCAAAATATAAGCATTCCTGTTCTTATTTTGGTAATCATCCTCATTTCAATTGCAGATAGTTTTGCAATCACTTCAAAGACCGCTTACTTTACGGAACTTGATGCTTCTGTAAAATTAGGCAGAGGTAAAGCAATCGGTATTTTGGGCACTGCTAGAAAATTTGGAATGATGATTGGAACGAATATTTTTGGACTCGCATTGGTGTTCTCAGCTAAGGAAACTTTGGGGCTCATTAGCATTATTTATATAATATTAGTCCTTACATTTACTTTGCTGACTTGGAACAAATCTAAGAAAGGGGGGTCTGCTCATCATTACGACTGATCAAACTGCGAACGCTATTAAGGTCACGAACAACAGAACGGATAAAATTGAAATGGCAAGTTATAGAAGATTGAGCATAGTAGATCTTCAACCTCTCAAAGAGATGGAAATGAAGAATCAGCTTTATAATCAGTCAACAGAACTTTGCGTGGATTTTTCGATGGAAGAATTTCGAAGAAGTTTGGATCCACAATATGGCGTGGTATATGCTGCCTACTCTGGCGAAAAAATGATTGCCTTTTATGTCATTGTGAAACCGCCAGAAAACGAAAATTTGGGAATTGATATTGGCCTAAGCTTTGAAGATATACAACTACTTCTACACGGTGAGTTGAGCCATGTTTTGCCACCTTACAGAGGGAATGGTTTGATGCGTTCTTTGTTTAAAGAATGCCTTCGAGACGCATTAATCACTTGGAAAGATCATCGCTATTTATGTACGACGGTCTATCCCTTTAATATTCCAAGTCTTAAAAGTACCATGGATGAATCGTTTGTCATTGTCAATTTAAAAGAAAAATACGGTGGTGTCTTGCGCTATATTTTACTTAGAAGAGCAGATAGCGAAGTCAAGGTTCTAAGTGGTGAAAAACACATGGTTTGCTTAGACGATTTAGCCAGTCAAAGACAATATTTAGATCAAGGGTTTGTGGGTACGAATCTTATTCAAAAAGATAAAATTCAGTTTGTTCAATTTGAAAAAGCCGAGTGGAGGGTTTAGCCAATGGACACCATTAAATCTCGAAAAGTGCTGATTTCCATTTCGTTAGGGTTGATTTTAGTCATTTTAACGATGGTCTATTTCATTGATGTCCAAACATTCAAAAAGAACTATACCGAGTCCGTAGTAGCAAGTTATAGCGTTCTTGGCAGCGAACCTGTTCGAAATATTGAATATGCCTTGAAATATGGGAAAAATATTGATCAATTTATTGGTATGGCATCTGTTCTTACAAGTGTTCGAGAAAAATCTAAAGACATTTTAGAAGTACAGATTATTTTAGCGGATGGCACCACTTCATACAGTTTGAAAAATGACCCATTATATCATTTGGAGCCAGAAGCCGTCAAACAAATGTTTGTGCAAAACGAGCAAGCAATTTATGAAATGATGCGTACGCACCATAATGTCGTGTCTTTTAGTGGCAACCATTATGTGATACTGCCAATACAAAATAGCGATAATATAAATGTTGCTGGTCTTGTTCTCGTCATATCTGGAAGTGTCATTGATCAAGAAGTTCTTCGTTACACAAAAGGCATGTACATTAAAACTTTGTGGATTGTGGCAGCGGCCCTTGTAACATTTATTATTTTACAATTGTTTTTCAAAAATAAAAAGGACACTGATCGTCGCTATTTTATCAAGTTGAGTGTTTTATTAATCATAGTAGTCACTCTAGGGCAAGCGGCACTCAGTTTCGTTAATTATGGCTTATTAAAAGAACGTTACATTGAGTCGACTAAAACGAATACCTCGTTTATCGCAAAAAGCATTCAAAGGGAACTCAACAAAGTGGTAGCTAAAGGGGTTCCCGCTGAAGAATTTGGTGAAATTGAACAATGGCTCAACATGGTGACCAATGCGGTTCCTGAGATTCAAAGTCTTTACATCGCAGACATGAGAGGAGAAGTACTTTATAAAACACAAAATCTGATTCTCATGCAAGAGGAGCTAATTGACCCGCAGTACAATTTCAATTTGCCACTTATGCGAGATGCTTCACTCAAAAAATATTTAATCAACGTTGTCTTATCCAGAGATTTTCATAAGCAAAAACTTCAAGAGAACGTCGTTCAAGCAGAAATTATTATGGTAATTGTAGGCGTGTTCATTGGCTTGGTGAGCTTACTTTTATTAAGACAAAAACCGACGGCTAGGGCAGAATTCTATCAGGACTTAGACAGTGATGAGGAATTAATTAATCTAGAAAAAGGGAGAGGATGAAGAGTATGAAATATGAGTTTTCTGATACCATTTCAGGTTATGCCAGTGCATTTGATGCCAGTAACGAGAGTTTTGTTTTAACCACAACAGATGGGGTGGAACATCCCGTAAAACTGACCAGTCAGACCTTCGCTAGAGGACTGAGAAATTTAAACGAAGATTACTCTGATGTGACAGGCGATATGAGAAATTTGTTGAAAGATGGCCAATATTTATCCGCTTATGGCATTTTCTATCCACAAAAAGGAACACATGTCTTCGAAGCCAAAATTATTGATTTTCCTGATCATAAATCGGGAACTTTCAGATTTGAAGAACCAAACTGGTGGGTCAATCAAGCCAAAAGCATATGCGACTTTTTCCTTAAGGCGCAGTTTGGATCAGAAGATAATATTAATTATGACAATTATAGAACAACTATTGGACTTTCTGGGCAAAAGGACGGCAGTTATAGACAGGAAACTGACACCATCTCTAGAATGATTTATGGATTTGCCTCCACTTATTTAATGACTGGAGAAGACAAATACTTAGAAGTTGCTGAAAAGGGCACACAGTATTTAAGAGATCACATGCGTTTTTATGATTATGATGAAAATATTATTTATTGGTACCATGGCGTTGACTACAAAGAAACTGGCGACACGAAGATTCTTGCCTCTGAATTTGGAGATGACTACGATGCCATTCCAATGTATGAACAAATCTATGCCTTAGCAGGGCCAACGCAAACATATCGCGTTAATGGCGACCCTTCTATCATGAAGGATATTCAGATGACCATGGATTTATTTGAACGTTTCTATTTAGACAAAGAACAAGGCGGCTACTTCTCACACCTTGATCCGATTACGTTAAATCCTAGAAGCGAGTCTTTGGGTCAAAATAGAGCAAAGAAAAATTGGAATTCTGTGGGCGACCATGCACCTGCTTATTTGATTAACTTGTGGCTTGCCACAAAAGACGAGAAACACAAAAAATTCTTAGAGTATACAGCCGATTGTATTGAAAAATATTTCCCTGACTATCAGCACAGCCCATTTGTGCAAGAACGTTTCCATGAAGACTGGAGCCATGATAAGACTTGGGGTTGGCAGCAAGATACTGCAGTCGTCGGGCACAATCTTAAAATCGCTTGGAATTTAATGAGAATTAACAGTGACATTCCAAAAGTTCAGTACGTCAATTTGGCTAAGAAAATTGCTGAAGTGATGCCAACGGTAGGCATTGACAACCAAAGAGGCGGTTGCTACGACGTTATGCAAAGAACCCTTAGAGGGGAAGAAGAGGTACATCGATTTGCATGGCATGACCGTAAAGCTTGGTGGCAGCAGGAGCAGTTAATTTTAGCTTATCAAATTATGTATGGCGTATTAAGAGACGAAAAATATCTTAAGCTAGCAAGAGAAGGCGCATCATTCTACAGTATTTATCAACTTGACCATGACGACGGGGCAGTCTACTTTAACGTTCTCAATAATGGATTGCCTTACTTGATGGGAAATGAAAGAAAAAAAGGCAGCCACTCGATGAGCGCTTATCACTCTGTGGAGCTTGCCTATTTGTCTACGGTGTATATCAACTTGCTTCATACAAAACAGCCTGTTGATTTGTATTTTAAACCACACGTAAACGGTTTTGTAGACAACGTGCTCCACGTTGAGCCAGATATCCTCCCTAAAGGCGCAGCTCATATTACAAAAGTATGGGTAGATGACCAGCCTTGGTTTAGATTTGACGCAGACAACTTTACTGTAGATTTGCCGAATCTCCCTTATAGACCAAAAATTAAAGTACGCATAGAAGCAAAATAAGGACTTTGAGGAGGAAAACATGAATATTGAAACTGTCAATGACAACGAAATTACAACCTTGAAATTAGAGGGCAACTTAGATGGGACAACAGCAGACTATGCACAGGAGAAAATTCTAGGATACGTCAGTCCCAACCATTCTATTATCATCGACATGGAAAAATGTTTATATGTTTCTAGCGCAGGTCTTAGAGTGCTTTTAATTACCGCCAAACAGCTCGCTAAAATTGGCGGTAAAGGCGTCTTTGTGAACCTCACCGAGGAAGTGCACGATGTGATGGAAATGACCGGCTTTAGTTCTATTTTCGATCGATTTGAAACAATTGATGAAGCCAAGCTGGCAATAAGGAAGGGATAATATGTATAGAGTTGATACGTACCCGACAGACCGATACGGTGATTTTGACTTAAGACCCGGAAAACCTATTCCTTTTGGGGCAACCATTGTCCCTGGTGGTGTCAATTTTTCTGTCTACTCGATGTATGCGACGACCTGTGAGTTGGTGCTGTTTAACAAACGAGAACGGGAGCCATTTGCGGTTATTCCTTTTCCGGAAGCATACAGAATAGGAAACGTCTTTACCATTGTGGTATTCGACTTAGAGTTTGAAAACATTGAATATGCTTTTAGAATGGATGGTCCAAACGATTTTCAAATGGGACATTGGTTTAATAAAGACAAATACTTGTTAGACCCTTATGCGAAAGCAATGGGCGGAAGGGATATTTGGGGCGTGACACCCGATTGGAATGATCCTTTTCAATACCGCTCAAAAATTGTGCAAGACGACTTTGACTGGCAGGGTGATAAGCCTTTAGAAATTCCGATGCGAGATTTGATCATTTATGAGACACATGTGAGGGGTTTCACAAAGCACGAATCTTCAAATACTAAATATCCAGGAACCTTTGCAGCGGCACGTGAGAAGATCCCCTATTTAAAGAGCCTGGGCATAAACTGTTTGGAACTCATGCCAATCTATGAGTTTGACGAATTTGAGAATGCCAAACCTTCGCCGGTGACAGGGCAGCAACTCTTAAATTATTGGGGTTACAGCACCGTCGGGTTCTTTGCTCCCAAATCAGGGTACGCTGCAACTGGAAAATATGGCATGCAAGTCGATGAAGTCAAAACCCTTGTAAAGGAACTGCATCAAAATGGCATAGAAGTCATGCTAGACGTGGTATTTAACCATACCGCAGAAGGCAATGAACGCGGGCCGTACATCTCCTTTAGAGGCATAGACAATAAAACTTATTACATGCTTACGCCCGAGGGTTACTATTACAATTTTAGCGGTTGCGGCAATACGTTAAATTGCAACAACCCAGTTGTTCGAAATATGATTCTTGACTGCCTCAGATATTGGGCATCTGAATATCATATTGACGGTTTTAGGTTTGACCTTGCGACCATTTTGGGTCGAAATCAAGATGGTTCTCCGATGCATAACCCCCCACTGTTAGAAACACTGGCTTTTGACCCTGTTTTAGGAAAAGTTAAGTTAATAGCAGAGGCATGGGATGCAGGCGGTCTTTACCAAGTAGGCTCATTCCCTTCATGGGGAAGATGGGCTGAGTGGAATGGGAAATACCGAGATACCCTTAGAAAATTTATAAAAGGAGAACCCAATCAAACTTTGGCAATGACCAGAAGACTTGAAGGTTCACCCGACCTTTATGATGTCAAATACAGAGGTGCCTCTGCCTCCATCAACTTTGTCACATGCCACGATGGCTTTACTTTAATGGACATGGTGTCTTACGACCATAAACACAATGATGCCAACGGAGAAGGCAATAATGACGGCTCAGATGACAATGACAGTTGGAACTGCGGCTGTGAGGGAGAAACAGAAGATGAGGGCATTAAGTTCCTTCGCAAGAAGCAAATAAAAAATGCCATGAGCATGCTCCTCATCAGTCAAGGGGTGCCAATGATCCTCTCAGGCGATGAATTTGGGAATACCCAATATGGCAATAACAATACGTATTGTCAAGATAATGAAATCACGTGGCTGCACTGGAAGCAGCCCGAAGAAAACAAAGATTTGTTAAATTATGTGAAGCATATGATTGAGCTGAGGAAGCGTTGTAATTTCATTAAAAGCAAACAAATAAGCGATCTCTGCGGAGATAGTATTTATGGTTATCCACTCATTTCCTATCATGGCGTTAAACCGTGGGAAGCTGATTTTTCAGCAGAAAGCCGTTTGCTTGGCGTCCTCTACTGTGACAAAAGCGAGATTCTTGAAAATCAAGATGAGTTTTTATATGTAGCGATGAATATGAAATGGGAAAGCCAGTATGTCGAGTTACCAAGTTTGCCAGAAGGATATGACTGGTATATATTTGCCAATACTGACATGGCCTATGGAGAAGACATTTGGGATTTAGAAGATGTCAAACGGTTGTCGTATCAGCCGGGAATAAACGTCAGCGCCAGATCGGTGATTATTTTAATTGGCAAACCTTGAAGATGAGAGGAGAGAAGCTTAATGGAATCTATCGTAACGGTTGTTAAAGAAGAGGATATTCTAAAAGTCAATATTAAAGGCAAATTAGATGCAGTGAAAGCGCCAGAATTAATGGACGAATTTAAAAAATATATGAATCAAGGCATCGGTAAAATTGTATTCTACGGTGAAAACATGGAATATATGTCTAGTGCGGGTCTTCGTACCCTGATTTTTGCCAAGCAAAAATTGGGTAGCAATGTGGAAGTGTATTTGATTAAACCACAAGAGGCTGTATTAGAAGTGATTAATATGAGCGGTCTTGATAGTTTCTTAAAGATTGCTGATACCTTTTAAAGGTTGAGATGGTCATGGAGACACGTCGATTCTTAGCTAAAATTGAGCATTTAGAAGAAATGTTAGATTACATTTTGATGGGTCTAGAAAGTCTAGAGCTCACTGCCAAACAAAAACATCAAATTCGCTTGGTTTGTGAAGAAGCGTTGGTTAACGTCATTCATTATGCCTACTTAGCTGAAGGTGGTTTAGTGACTATTTCCTATAAAATTTTTATTGAAAGTCAGGAAGTAGAAATTATCCTAGAAGATGAAGGTGTTGCGTTTAATCCGTTAGAATCGGAAGACCCAGATTTGGAAATTGATATTCATGAAAGAAAAATTGGTGGACTCGGGATCTACATGATTAAAAATATCATGGATAAGGTCTGTTATGAGAGAGTTGAGGGTAAAAACAGATTGTATTTGAAAAAGAAGTTTTAATGTGTGTAGCCCCCATGACGGTTCGAGGCATAATCCTTTAACCGTCATATCCTAATCCAAAGAGGTTATGATATGGAACGTTTGAAAAAGCATTTGAAATTAAAATTGAGAACTAAAATCACCTTTTATTTTATTGCTTTTATTCTCATTTCGGTGACCTGCGTTGGGATTGCGGCGGCATATGCCCAGTATAATGCATTAATAGACGACACTGGCAAACGCCTATCATCACTCGCCTATTATGCGGCAAGTCACATAGATGGGGACAATCTTAATCAAATTAGAAGTACCAAACAACAAGATAAAATTGCGTTAGCGGCTGTAGAAGAAGAACTTCGGCTTGTGCTTGAGTCTGCCAATAAAATTCCGGTCTCACAAATCTCTGAATTTTTAGCGACAGAAGGAAAACGCGGCGGACGTTATTTGAAGGCAGTATACACCTATACCCTTTGGAAAGACGGTGACCAAGTCTTTTATGGTACTGACGCTTTTAACACAAAAGAAAAGAAAATTGGATTTGAATTTGGACTTCAAAATAAAAATGAGGTTCAAGTCAAAGATGTGACACAAATCTATAGTGGCGTCCCATATTTTGCATCTAAACCTTATAGCGATGAACAGGGCGTTTGGATTACAGGATATGCAAGAGTTCTAGACTCAAATGACCAAATTGCTGGTGTCGTCTGCATAGATGCTTCAATAGATTTCATTTATAACAAGCTCAGAACCTTAATGATTCAAATTGCACAATTTGGAGTGTGTTTATTGATTGTGGCTTCTTTGATTGGTTTTATGTTATCAAAGCGCATCACCAATCCGCTTACAGTGCTTATTGAAGGCACCCATAAAATTGGGAGCGGCGATTTAACACACCATTTGTCAATTGAAACAGGAGATGAAATTGAAGAACTTGCAGAGGCCTTTAATTTCATGAGCGAGGAACTCAAAAAATACATCGAAAACCTTCGGATTACAACATCAGAAAAAGAAAAAATTGAAAGTGAGCTTCAAATTGCCAATAAAATTCAAACCAGTATGCTGCCTAGAATTTTCCCAGCTTTCCCTAACCGTACTGAGGTGAGTCTTTACGCCTTAATGGATCCGGCAAAAGAGGTGGGAGGCGACTTCTATGATTTCTTCTTCATTGATGACACTAGGATGTTCTTTGTTCTAGGAGATGTTTCTGGAAAAGGTGTTCCAGCAGCATTGTTTATGGTCATTACGAAAAGCTTGATCAAAACCCAAGCACTGGCAAATGACACGACAGACCAAATTCTTTACAAAGTGAACAATATACTGTGTTCGGATAATGAAGAAATGATGTTTGTAACGGTATTTTTAGGCATATTGGATGTTACCACAGGAGAAATGAAATATGCGAATGCAGGGCATAACCCGCCGCTTGTTCATATGAATGGAAGTCCGTTTGATTACATTAAACCTCATAAGAGTTTTGTCGTTGCAGGAATTGAAAATACGAAGTACTTCGAAGAAACCATGCAATTCAGCGTCAATGATGCCATTTTTATCTATTCTGATGGTGTCACTGAAGCGATGAATATTGAAGACAAACAGTTTTCAGAGGCCAAACTTTTAGAGTGTCTATCAACTTTGGGAGATTCGGATGAGGCCATAATTGTTCATCAGCTTCAAAGTGACATAAAAGACTTTGTTAAAGAGGCACCTCAATCGGATGATATTACAATGTTGGTCATTCGTTATCATGGACCACATATTTCGAAAGGAGAGCAGGTAGATGAATCCACGTCGTAAAATAGGCATTCTTTTGGAAAATCGATTTATTGATCAGGAAATTATTTATTATCAAAATCGCTTTCAAGAGGAAAATTTAGAAGTTGTGTTCTTGACGAGACTTTGGGGGCAATCACAACTGACTTTTAAAGGCATTGAACTTGGAATGAGCCACACTGTTGATCAGAGTTTTGAAACGATTGATGCGGAAGCACTTAAGGAATACGCCGCCTTTATTGTGCCGGCAGGGTACGTTTCAGAAATGTTGAGGTATTCGGATAACCCTTTGATACCAGCACCGGCTGTTCAATTTATTCAAAATATAATGGGAGATAAAAGTATTATAAAAGCAGCTATTTGCCACTCACTTTGGATTTTTGACCCCATCCCTAAAAGTATTTCAGGACGCCATGTGACCTGTCATAATAATATTTACGGCAGCGTTACGAACACTGGGGCAGTCTATGTGGATAAAGATATTGTCATAGATGAGGATTTGATTACAGCCCGTACTGGTGCAATGTTTGCCAAATTTTCAAGGACAATCATTGACGAAATCAAGAGAAGGCAAGCTATATAAGTACACAAAGTTTTGATAAGGAGTGTCACCCTTATGATATTACCTAAAGTACTAATGAGTTTGAATATTAAATCAAGGCCTGATTTTGACAAAGTAGCTCTAAGTGAAAACTTAGAGCCTTTTGTCATGCAAAGAGAACCTTTCAAAATACCAGAAGATGAAATAGAAATCAGTTATCATATTTTTGCACAAAATGAATGGATTGTAGATGTGAAACATCATTTATCTCTTAGAAATTGTATTTTTGTTTGCCCTGTCATATTAAAAATACAGAGTTTCAGGCCTGAGGTTAGAATTGAAATAGACCATTGTATTTTTTTAGATACCTTTTCGGTTGTGGGCACAGGAAAATCTAAATTTGAAAGTTTGTCAATTTATCATAGCAACATTGCCAACTTATCTTTAATATCAATCAATTGCAACCGTTTGCTCATTAGCGCTTGCCGAATTTTCTATGCATCGCTTCATGGCTCTAAATCCCCTTTTTTTGAAGCAGAAAGCAATTATTTTAGTCATTTTGAATTGGAAGCGTGTGAATTTGAAAAAGTGGATTTTGATCATCAGCAAATTGATATTTTGGGAATTACAAAACGCATGAATTATCTGACTAAGAAATTACAAATAAAAGGGTATGAGGCGTTAAATTTGGATATGAATTTATTTGAATTCATACCCTTTAAAACATTTGAAGATATAAAACAAGTGGAGGCGATGAAAGGCATTCTATCAACGATCCAGTTTTTAAAAAAGTCTACATCCTTAGTTAATAATAGAGGTCATTATATGCATTATTTGTTTTATGAGGTGTTATTATCACAAGACAGATGGCATCATAGAGTATTCATTTGGCTTGTAGGTGGCTTTTTAAAACCACATCGATTTCTTGAAATTGCCATAGGTGTGCTCTTTATATTCGCATTTTTTTACACCTTGCCAGGCATTACTTTTATGACGATTGATGCCAGTGCCCAGCATCCTCTTTCTATTTTTGAATCGCTTTATTTTTCTGGGATTACATTTACAACAATCGGATTCGGAGATATTGCGCCTATGGGATTTGCACGGGTACTCACCATAGCAGAGGGCTTGCTTGGTATCACGGTTATGAGTGGGTTCTTAGTGGCACTCGTTAAAAAATATTTAGACTAATAAGGGGGTGCCTATTTTGCTTGAGGTTATTTCTATTTTGCTACTTGGAACGGGATTGTTTTTATTGGGCGTTGAAACGCTTAACATCAATATTAAAAAAATGGCTGGACGACAATTTCGAATGAATTTTCAAAATTGGACAAGTTCCAAAATCAAAAGTATTGGTTCTGGATTCTTATTAGGTGCAATGACCCACAGTGCTGGCAGTGCATCGGGTATTATCACCAATATGATGATGAGTCGCTTGATGACTTTAGAGCAAGGGTTTATACTACTAGCTGCTGCCAATGTAGGAACGCTTTTGATTGTACTTTTAGTCAATTTGAACATGAAACTTCTGATTATGCTATTGCTTGGCACCGTATCTATTTACTATAGCGTCAATGATCGTGCCAGAACACGCCCCACTATTGGTTTTCTATTGGGCGTTGCACTTATGCTATTTGGTCTTAACCAATTGGAATATGGCGCAGAGCATATGATTGAAAATCCAGTGATTCATCACTTTTTTTTGCAGCTTCATAGCAATTGGGGCTATATTGGGGTTCTATTAGTTGGTGTCATTCTTCGCTTACTGACACGGTCAACATCCACTGTAGCCATTTTAGCAATTGCACTAGGCAATGCAGGCGTGCTTGATTTTAACCAAATGGGATTTATGATAGTCGGTTCACCACTTGCCGCTGCAGCAATTGGTTATCTTGAAATGAGTGAATTTAAGGGCTCCGTTAAACAGCTGCCGTTTTACCAAATTATTTTCGAGTTAGTCGGATTTATCGTCATTTTTTTATTCTTAGTGGTTCATTTGTCAACAGGACTTTCTTTAGGCACAATAGCGCAGTGGCGTTTTTTAGAGTCGTTATCGGTTCAAATCATTATACTTTTGTTAACCATGCGGTTGCTACCATTTTTACTGACCTTATTATTTAGTCATTCTATACGAGCGCAGTTAGAATCATTGTTTCCAAGAGGCAGTGTTGAAATTTTATCAACGCCAGAATATATTTACGATCAAGCTCTAGAAGATCCAGAAACCGCAATTGAGCTTATTGTTAAGGAACAAAATAGGGCTGTGTCTCGTTTTCTTATGAGTATTAATACGGTTAGAGAAGAAATCGATGAGGGTGTAGATGATATTGTCGATTATGATTTTCTGACCCTTCATGAAGCAACTGAAAAACTTAATGTCGAGCTAGATCGCTTTATAAAAGAAATGTTTTTAAAAGATCTCTCTCGAAGTGTCTCGGAAAAATTGCTCAGTTTAGACAATAGCCAAAACTTGATTAGTTCTATTGAAGACAACTTATATCATATGATTAAGGAAATTAAAGAAAGTACTTTAGAGGGCAAACAGGCTGATTTATTAAATCATTTGACGGAGAGTGCTCATGCCGTTTTATCTCTTTGCATAGATGCAAGTAATGAAGGAGACCCTTTAATTGCAGCAGACTTGATTCAAATGACCTCAGATAAAGGAAAGCTTATGGAAAGCATTAGGGAACGATATACGCTTGAAGAAGCGAATCTCTCGCAGGATCAAAGAAAGTCAATTCGCCTAGTGACAGATCATTATCAGAGAATAGTATGGCTTCTTAATAGGTGGATGGTTCAAGTTGAGGCTTAAGTAGATCTGCAAAATAGGAATAGAAGTGGACATGGAATAGAAATAGAAACGTCAAAACCCTGAAGTCTAAGATGACTCCAGGGTTTCTTTTAGAACTTGCAAGCCATATTCAACGAGTTGTGGATCCAAACCCTCTGAGAACTCAGTTTTAAAAATTCTATTCAGTGCACTGTGGACAGTACCACACTTCAATCAATTCAGAATCACGTCCAGCAATTGGCGTTAACGTTTCGGGTTCATCACCAGGGCAAGGTGTGTCAATAAATTCTGCACTTGAAGAACAAAAATTTTGAACAACCGTTTTGATAATCATTTCTTTTCCACAATGTGGGCATATTTGTTTTGTTGATTCAGTCATAATAAATTCTCCTTTCGAAACTAAGGGTTAAAACGCACATGTATGAATTTATGCGACATAGAATACCGATATATTTTTATAATATTAAAATACCCTCTATGTAGCGGTCTAAACCCCTTAAAGGGAGCAATTAGTAAATAAAGCTTGCCAATTTCCCAGTTCTCAGGTATACTAAGGTTATTCTTACATTGTGCGTAAAAATAATCTAACTTTAAAATTTAAACAGGCATGTAGTGTTTCAGAATCATACCGATTCTAAATTTTTAGGTGACTTACTTTGCAAATGAATGAAAGAAAAAACGAAAATTTGGAGGTATTATTATGAACGGTACAGTTAAATGGTTTAATGCAGAAAAAGGTTTTGGTTTTATTACAGCTGAAGATGGTACAGATGTGTTTGCTCACTTCTCTCAAATTCAAAAAAACGGTTTCACAACTTTAGAAGAGAACGAAAGAGTTTCTTTCGAAGTAACTAAAGGTGCTAAAGGCCCTCAAGCTGAAAACATCGTTAGCTTATAATTTTAAGTAAACTTTTAAGACATGAAGATTTTCTTCATGTCTTTTGTTCATTTTAGGGTATGATAGAAATCATAGCCTTTGAATATTTATTAGTCTATGAAAGGAGTTAGATCATGAATTTATTCAAACAGCTTAGTACGAAAGATCATAAACCAAGTTTTGGATTAAAAGGACTTTTTAAATACATAGGACCGGGGTTATTGGTAACAGTTGGGTTTATTGATCCAGGAAACTGGGCATCCAATATTGCAGCAGGATCAGAATATGGTTATAAGCTCCTCTGGATGGTGACGCTGTCTACCATCATGTTAATCATTCTTCAACATAATGTTGCCCATTTAGGCATTGTTACAGGGGATTGCCTTGCGGAGTCGGCGAGAAAGCATTTAAAGCCTTGGCTAGCATTTACGGTTCTTGGGACAGGGATCCTCGCAGCAGTTTCTACTGCTTTGGCTGAAATTTTGGGTGGTGCAATTGCACTAAATTTATTATTTAGAGTCCCCATAAAACTTGGTGCTGTAATGGTATTAGCATTGATTTTATGGATGCTCTTCACAAATTCATATCAAAAATTAGAACGTTGGATTATAGGCTTTGTTTCTATTATTGGCGTTTCTTTTATTTACGAATTAAGTCTTGTCAATGTGGATTGGAACGCAGCGGTTCATGGCTGGACAACCATTAGTATTCCACAAGGATCTATGCCAATCATTATGGCCGTGCTTGGTGCAGTGGTAATGCCGCATAATTTGTTTCTCCACTCGGAGATTATTCAAAGTAGGCAGTGGAACCTTGAAGACGATGCCATTAAACAGATGCAGTTAAAATATGAATTTACCGATACGCTCTTTTCTATGATGATTGGATGGGCGATTAATAGCGCTATGATTATTCTAGCGGCAACTGCCTTTTTTGCAAATCATACAAAAGTCACTGAACTTGGACAGGCTCAACAAATGCTCATTCCTTTGGTGGGTGGCGGTGCTGCAATGATTTTTGGGGTAGCTCTTCTATTTTCTGGGATTGCTTCAACGACAACCGCTGGAATGGCAGGTGGTACTATATTTGCGGGACTTTACAGAGAGCCGTATGATATCACTGATACCCATACGAAATTTGGTGTTGCGGGCATATTAGGTCTAGCAACAGTACTTATATTCTTAATTTCCAATCCATTTCAAGGACTCATTTATAGTCAAATGTTACTGAGTATTCAATTGCCGATTACCGTTTTTTTACAAATTTATTTAACCTCATCAGAGAAAGTAATGGGCAAATATAAGAACTCGCTAAAAGATAGAATCGCTTTATGGTGCATTGCCATTGTTTTAACGGTTCTAAATATTATGTTGCTTATTAGTTTTTTGTAGGTTTTATTAGTGAATTTGGGTATTAACAATTGAAAGGACAATACTATCGTTGGAGGTGAGTGAATTGAGGAGTCTTAGAAATTACTTGATTAATTTTGGATTTTTTGCTGTTATAGCTGTCCTCTTCGTTTCATTTTCCTTCGGCAATTCGCTGGAAAAAGCAAGCATCTTTACAGAAGAAGAACTCACATGGATCAAAGCACATCCTAAAATTACCGTGGCACCCGATCCTGCTTATGCGCCCATAGAATTTTATGAAAATGGGCAGTATAAGGGGTTTACGATTGAATATCTTAAAGCTGCAGGAGAACTCTACGGTTTGCAGTTTGATTTTATTCGCTATGATACATGGAAAGCTTTACTGGATGCGTCTAAGCGCAAAGAGGTTCAAATGTTGTCAGCTGCTGTTGCGACTGAAGATCGACTCGGGTACCTTAATTTTTCGACACCTTATATTTTTATGCCCAATCAATTTTATATTCGAAAAGGAAGTCCTTTGGTTGGTGGAATAGACGGGCTAAATGATAAAAAAGTTGGTGTCATTAAAGACTATGCCACAAAAAATTATCTCAAACTTTTGTTTCCAGAAATAAATCTTGTTGAAGTTAAAGACATTGAAGAAGGGTTGAATCTTTTATCGGTTGGAGAACTGGACACGTTTGTCGGAGACAGTGGGCAAGTCAATTATTATGCGGATTACTATAAAATCAATAACATCTCTATGGATGGAAGCGTTCAATTTGCTTATCCGCTTAAGCTCTCAATGGCGGTTATAAAAGATGAGACCATTTTGCTTTCCATAATGAATAAAGTGATTCTAAATTTTCCGAAAAATAAACTCAACGAAATAAAATCGAGCTGGATCAAGTCTCAAATTACTGACAGTGCCGTGGAACAGAGAAATCGAAATATCATGATTGGCTCTATTTTTATACTCTCAGTGATTATTTTAACGGTTGGCATATGGAATCGGACACTTAGAAAAACAGTGGAAAGTCAAACGGAGCGTCTTCGAGAATCACTTGAGAAAAGCCAAATTTACGAAAAGCAGCTCAGGGCACTCATTGATTTGATTCCCTATCCAGTTTTTACAAAAGATCATTCCCAGCGTTTTGTCACTGTAAATGAGCAGTATGCTACATTCTTTGGCATGTCGACAAAGGCAATAGAAGGGCTTCAAGATACAGAAGTATATATGTCGAATAAGAATAACCCGCTCAATCGGTTTAGAATCTTAGAGGATATTGTGTTAAGCGATGGTAAAAGTGCTCATATAAAAGAGTACCATTTAACGGATGCGCAAGGAAATGAACACGTTTATGATATTAAAAAAATCCCCTATCCAATTTTGGATCAATCAGAAATGGGATTGTTGGGAATTTCTGTGGACATTACTGAAGCTAAAAGACAAGAAAATGAGCGTATTGTGGCGCTTAGCAGACTGGTTTCAAATGTTGCGCATCAAATCAATACCCCTCTTGGAAATGTGATTTCGTCTGCATCATTCTTGGCGCTAAAAAATGAAGAAATTAAGCAACCATTTGAAACCAAAACGTTAAAATCTAAAGACCTAAAGCAGTACTTTGAGACGGTAAATGAAGTCAATCAAGTGATGAAAACTGGGTTAGATCGATTGGTAAATATTGTTTCTGCTTTTAAATCCCTTTCAATTTCTGCAGAAGACCTTAAACATTCAAGTTTTTCGTTAAAAGAATGTATTCGTGCTGTGGTGATAGAGCAGTCTGCGTTTAGAACGATTGATTGGGAATCACATTTTGATTCGGATATAAGGATTAATACTTATCAATTGGTTTTTGAGCAAATATTGAATCAAATTATCAACAATTCTGTTGAACATGGTTTTAATCTTAAAGACAAATCAAATTCCAAAATTGAATTTTTCTTTTGGACAGAAGGCGATTTTGCTACTTTAAAAATCTGTGATAACGGCGTAGGGATTCCAGAGATGGAACTGCCTCATGTGAGTGACCCACTCTATTCAAGTGCTAAGTACTATGGTCACTTGGGACTTGGTCTAAGCATCTCAAGCATCATGG
>JAYVIR010000067.1:0-2138 GCA_043770095.1 Eubacteriales bacterium | reverse complement strand
CAAGAACAACGTCCATTGCGCAGTGGGCATTGTGCTTGGGCAGGTAATTTGCAGGGCATTTGCCATCAACAAGCCTTGCTGCTTTATCAAAAACAGCTTTTTCAAGGTCAGACAAATAGTTACCAGCTTCGTCAAAGGTGAAAACTGACATCTGTTTATCTGCAAGGGCTTTGTCTTTGATGTTTTTAGCGACAATATCAAGACATTTCTGTCGTCTGCCCTGATAGAAGTGATTGTAGGCATAAGAATACAGGAAGTTTTCTTTGTCGCTGTCATTTATCGCGTCAGACATTGTGCTTGTGTTGAACACATTGCCATCGACCGTAATATCAAAATCATCTTTCCCAACAACGTAGATAACATTTGAAGCTGAAACTCTTGACAATGAAAGCTGGTTCTCAACCATTTTGGTAAAACCCGGCGTGGCTTTCTCGGCAGGTGTGAAGTAAACGATTTCAGCGTCAGCCTTTACGTCAATAGGCTTAGACACTGTCCCGCTCAGGACTTCATAGTTTTTCATAAAAATGTCTTTGTAGCTTTCAACAGTGGCAGAGTGAACAAAGACGCCATATTCAGTAACGGAAGCCATATCGCGAAGCAGACTCTGATTATAGCCATTGCCATAGCCAACAGTGTTGACTGCAACAATTTTGCTTTTGAGTCTGGAAAGGCTGTCAAAAATTCTCCGTCTTTCTTCATCGTGGCTCCAAGGAATACAAGGCTGCCCATCTGTGAAAAAGGTAACAGAAATATTGGGGCAAAGAGCTTGAAGTTCACTCACAATCAGTTCAATTTCTTTAATCGGGTCAGAGAAGCATGTGGTACCAAGGGTGCTTCTGAGTGTGTCCAAGAGCTTAATCAAGTTATCAGATTTTTTTGCGCCCTTAATAAGAGTGCGATATTCGCCAGGGCTTGAAAACCAAATAATTGAGATAAGGTCGTTTGCGTCAAGCTCTTTGATAACAGCGATAACATTGTCGATAAGAGTGCTGATGTCTCGGCACATAGAGCCTGACCTGTCAAGAACTTGGATGTGATGGAACTGTTTTTGTTCCACAACGTTGCTTTCTACCTTGCGCATTGCTACCAAAGTTTTTTTGGTGGTGCCAATCGTAAGCGTAGACTTTTGAAAAGATATGTCCATGGTGTTCTCCTATTTTTAAATTCAACATAATCATTATAAACGTTTTAGCCGATTGTCAACATTATTTTTCAAAAGATTAGAAAGTATTAAATAGAACCTGTTTTTGGTGTTTAAATTCCTGTTTTCATAAATGACAAAGGAGAAAACTTTATGTCACGTATTCATGGTACAAGAGCTGTTATCGCTGGCTCTATTTCCAATGCGGCCATTGCCAATGACGCTGCAATCCAAGATATTAAACTTGGAACTATTTCAACTGCTGGCAAAGTTAACGTTTCTGCTATTACTGGTGTCCTTTCTTCTGCTAATGGTGGTACTGGCGTTAATAACGGTGCCAACACAATCACCCTTGGTGGCAATTTAGGCTTGGCTGGTGCTTTTACAACCTCTGGTAGCTTCTCTACCACTCTTGTTCAGACCGCCAATGTTTCTTTGAATTTGCCATCTGTTAATGGCGTTCTTGCAACTGAAGCTTATGTTGACGCTCTTTCATCTTCACTTGACCTTAAAGGTTCTGTAAGAGCTGCTACACAGGTTGCTCTCCCTGCTTGCACTTATTCTAATGGTGTCGCTGGCGTTGGTGCAACCCTTACCGCTTCTGCTAATGGTGTGCTTCCTGTACAAGATGCTGTTGTAACTATGGTTGTTGGCAATAGACTTCTTGTTAAAAACCAAGCAATCCCTGCACACAATGGTATTTATGTAGTTACCGCTCTTGGTTCTGCTGGTTCAGCATTCGTATTGACCAGAGCACTTGATTGTGATGGTTCACCTGAAAATGAAGTATCTGGTGGTATGTATACTTTCGTTGAACAGGGAACTGTTTCATCTGGACATGGCTATGTAGCCATTGCTGATGGTAACATTGCAGTAGGAACTGGCGACATTAACTTCACACAGTTTTCTGGTGCTGGACAAATCGTTGCTGGCTTTGGTATGGCAAAAGATGGAAACACTCTTTCTATCGCAGCAGCTTATTGGGATGATATTCAGC
>JAYVIR010000066.1:0-5928 GCA_043770095.1 Eubacteriales bacterium | reverse complement strand
AGTATTTCTTTAGTAAGGTAGTGGACATAATAGCCTCCTAATATGTTGATTATGATTATTATATATGAAATGATAGTGAACTGTCTAATGTTGAGCGGTTGAATCTTAGATTCAAATTATATATAGGAGGAATTATCCAATGCATGAGTTAAACAAAGAAACCTACGTGCTTTAAAAAAAATAGAAATCCCCAAAGAAGAAGTTTACTTATGGCCTGTGATAGAAGGTCGTATGCGGCGTGGGTTGATAATACAGACGAGCCAAACGTTGGACTAGTTGCAGTTGCTGATTTTTATTTTTTATTAGGTGACCCTGTTCAAACAGAAGTGGATTATTTGGTTCAGTTACTTTTCGAACATGCTAAGAATCGGATTGTCGTTTTTGAGTCGCCTGTTTGGAAGACTGTATTAGATAAGTATTTCCCCAAATATTCTATAATACCCTTTACACATGAATTAGGGTTGAAAGCCCTTGAAAATAACTTTACTGCAGACTTCTGCATGTTTTTTGAATCGGTTGATGTCTTTATGAGAGATGGTCTGGGGTATGCTGTCGTAAAAAGCGATACGATTATTACGTGTGCTTCTAAACTTATTTTAGACTGTTTATACCATTAAATAAAATGGTCTTTTAAAAAAAACTTCCCAAAACCTCATATACATGCTATAGTAAGAGGTTGCAACTTTATGGTCGGTATATGGAAAAAGAGAGGTTTATGATGAATGATATAAATGCAATACAGGAAAAGAAAGTACAAAAATTCAAAGATTTCCCACTAGACAATCATATTAAAAGAGCGCTCAGCGAGTTAGGTTTCTTGAATCCTTTAGAGGTTCAAACTGTTGTTATTCCAATGATTTTGGAAGGCAAAGACCTAATTGTAAAGTCGCAAACAGGCAGTGGTAAAACAGCTGCTTTTGCAATTCCGCTTTGCGAAAAAATTGATGTTGAGCTTCAAACGCCACAGGTTTTGGTACTCACGCCAACAAGAGAACTTGCTGCGCAAGTTAAATCTGACATAGCAGATATTGGTAAATTTAAGGGTGTTACATGTTGTGCTGTTTATGGTCAGCAACCAATGGAACAGCAGAGAAAAGATCTTAAAAAGAAACCTCATGTAATCGTGGCAACACCAGGCAGAATGATGGATCACTTACTCAACAAAAACGTAAAACTTCATGATGTTAAATATTTGGTTATTGATGAAGCAGATGAAATGTTCATCATGGGTTTTAAAGACCAAATTGAAGCGATTATCGCAAAAATGCCTAAGGAAAGAGTGACCTTATTGTTCTCGGCAACCATGCCTGAAGAAGTTGAGGCATTAAGCCAGAACTACATGATTAATCCTGAAAGCATTGAAATAGAGGCAGATGTTCCAAATATCCAGAAAATTGATCAGTTGTATTATGCGGTTGACGGCCTTCGAAAAGTAGACTTCATGAAGAAAATGATGAAGCATGAGCAACCAAAGAAGTCTATTATCTTCTGTAATACAAAAGAGCAAGTGGATAATTTGTTTGAGATTTTCAGAAAATGGGATAGTGCAACTTGTGCAGTACATGGCGGCATGGATCAGGGTCTTCGAATGGAGAAACTTAAAGCCTTCAAAAAAGGTGAATATAAAATTTTAATCGCAACGGATGTAGCGGCTAGAGGTCTTCATGTACAAGGCATTACGCACGTTATTAACTACGGTGTGCCTTTTGAACATGAAAACTATGTACACAGAATTGGCAGAACTGGTCGTGTTGATCAACACGGTGTCGCAATTACAATGGTTATTCCAAGCGAAATGGATCGGTTTAACGATCTTCAAAAATTCCTTGGCTACGAAATCCCTTGCAGAGGCGGTTATGTAGATAAAAAACCTAAGGCTGAGTCTAAGCGTCGAAATGGCAAAGAAAACTATAAAGAAGAAAAGCGCAAAGGGAAAAATGTAACCGTTCAAATTAATGCTGGTCTTAGCAACAGCACCTTGAAAACCGGAGACATTCTTTCTGCAATTAGAAATATTGTTGGCGTGAACAGTTCAGATATTGGCAAAATTGAAATGCGTGATAGCGTAACAAACATCATCATTCACGAAGGCAAAGAAGCTTTGGTTATTAAAGGTCTTAAAACAAAGAAAATTAAAGGAAAACAGTATCGAATCAAGTAAATTTTGAGTTATAATAGTATTGATATGAAAAGACTTCTTCATCATTGGAGAGGTTTTTTTATAGTTGATTAGAAAAGGGGTGTTAAAGTAAAGTGGAAATAATATTGGGTTTAATAATAATCATGCTATTGGTTGTTATATTGGTTCTTAAGACTAAGCCAAACGAAAAGGTAATGACCATTCTTAGTAGTGTCAAATTACCCTTTGAAGTGAAGAAACAGCTTCAAAGTCGTGAGGAAATTTTATTTTATAATGCTTTAAAGTCAGCCATAGAGAGTCAGGCAGCAATTTGTCCGAAGGTGGCATTAAAAGATTTCATCGGAATAAAGGAAGGGTTTGATAAGGAATATGATCAATACTATGATATGATTTCTAAAAAACATGTCGACTTCCTCCTCTGTGACAAGGATACATACGCCCCTATTTGCGCGGTTGAATTAAAAGAGGCGCTTACATCTGATCAGGAAAATGCGCCTAAAAAAACAGCTGAGAAGGAAAGCATGCTAAGAGAAATGATGGGTTCTGCCAAAGAAGAGAACGTTCCAATGTGGCGCGATGCCATTGTGAGCAAAGTATGCAAAGATGCCTCTTTTCCACTGATTACCTTTAAAATTTTGGCAGATTATCCGGTGGGTGAATTTGAGAAGGTATTAGGCACTTGGTTCACTTTTGAAGGGCTCAATCAGGAAAAAGTAGAAGAGATACCTTATGAGGAGATTGAAAAATGATAAATTTTAAAAATATGGATAAAAAAAACAAGAGCTTTATGTATCAAAATCTTCAAAGAAGCAAATGTTTTAATACGAATTTTAGCAATTCAAACTTTGATTTTGCTTGTTTTAGAGGTGCCCATATGAAAGCTTGTTCTTTCTGTGCATGTACTTTTAAAGAAACGGAATTCATTGGCGCAAATTTAAAGGACAGTAATTTTAGAAATGCGACATTCGAAAATGCTGTTTTTGATGGCTCAAAACTAGAAGGCGTAAATTTTATTGACGCTCAGTTTAAGAACACCATATTTGTAGCAACGGATATTGAAAACGCGCTCAATTTGAATATTAATGACCCCAACATCAGAATTTATAGCGAGATGCCAGCACTAGAAATTAGCAGTGAACTCAGGACTGCAATAGAAAAATTAATGGAGAATCCTTTTGTTAAAAAAGCAAGAGTGTTAGACACGAAAGACAAGAAACTCAATACAATCAGCGTTATGATCCTCGTTGAAAAATTTGGTGAGGAAATGCTTATGAAGAATATTGGCAATCTAGAATCGGCTTTAGATCGAGATTTTTACACGCTCAGCTATTTGATTAAATTGCTTGATAAGTTGGTTTAGGGTAATCTATTGAATCCAAAATGTAACGCAAGTATTTTTACTAAATAAAAAAAGGGTGTCTCTCATACGATGTAACAATCGTTTTGGGAAACACCTTTTTCTGTCTTAGGAACTGATTTTCTTCAGTACCAACACGGTTCGACTTGGACTGTAAATTAAAATACCTGTAATCTTTAACTGATCAGGGAGTGTAGCGGAAGCGTAGACCACGTCGTGCTTGATGCGCTCTTGTCCGCCGAAGACTTTGGCATCACTGTCAAAGACAACTTTATAATCAGCATGTTCGTGGGTTGGCAATTGAAACTTTGTATAAGAGTTAGTTGGGTGAAAATTGAAGAGGAAAATCAGGTCATTTTTCTTAAAGGCGATTATTTTCTTGTTTTGATCAACCCAGAGTGGCTGTGGCAATGTCTTTAGTATATTTGTCTCTTTTGAAATTGAAAGCATTTCACGGTCGAAATGGTGCAAGTACTCATATTTTAGGAGTGGGTCATCTGCAAGGTTCCATTGTCGTCTGCAGTGATTAAAACTCCAGTGATTGCCTTTGCGTGGGAAATCAATCCAGTCGGGGTGGCCGAATTCGTTGCCCATGAAATTGAGATAGCCATCACAGCCCAGTGTCAGTGTGATAAAGCGAATCATTTTATGAAGCGACATAGCGCGATCAATAGTGATACTTGGATGATCTTTGGCCATATTCGTGTACATTTCCTTATCGGCAAGGCGGAAAATTAAGGTTTTATCGCCTACTAGTGCTTGATCATGGGATTCCACATAGCCAATTCGCTTTTCCTGAGGGCGATGTGTGGTCAGTTCGTGCCATAATTGCTGCATATCCCAGCGTTCGTCGGGGGTCTGAAGAATTTTGATCCAAAAGTCAGGGATACCCATCGCAAGACGGTAATCAAAACCGATGCCGCCATATTCAATTGGAAGGCACATGCCAGGCATTCCGCTCATATCTTCTGCAATGCAGATCGCATCTGGACGAACCTGCTTGGTTAGTTCAGTAGCGAACTGGAGGTAGGTGAGGGCTTCCACATCGGTATTCATGCTAAAATACTTGCTGTAATCATCGAAGCTGACCCCTAAACCGTGATTGTGGTAACACATGGAGGTGACGCCATCGAATCTGAAGCCGTCAAAGTGATATTCGTCTAACCAAAACTTGATGTTAGACAACAGAAAATGCATGACTTCGTGCTTGTCATAATTGAAAAGCTTTGAATCCCAAGCGACGTGATTGCCTTTAGCGGCAAGGTGGAAAAATTGGTGCACGGTGCCATCGAATTCGTTAATGCCTTCTGAAATATTTTTAACGGCATGTGAATGGACGATGTCCATGAGAACGCTAATTCCCATGCTATGAGCCTTATTTATTAAATATTTAAGATCATCCGGAGTGCCAAACCAAGAGGAGGCGGCAAAAAAGTTAGACACATGGTAGCCGAAAGAAGCGTAATATGGATGCTCCATAATGCCCATCAGCTGAACCGTATTATAGCCACTTGCTTTAATTCTCGGCAATGTAAAATCAGCAAATTCTCGATAAGTGCCTACGGCTTCTTTTTCCTGTGCCATACCGACATGTGCTTCATAGATAAAGACTTGCTGATCTGAATTGACTTTATAATCATCATCCGTCCAAGTAAAGGGTGCATCAGGCATCCAAATTTGACCGTTGAAGTCATGTGTGGTGAGATCTTGCTGTACTTTGCGAATATAAAGCGGGATTCGGTCTCTAGACTCACCGTGTGATCGAACGCGAACCTTGACTCGTGATAGGTGGCTTAGATTGTCCTCTTCAGGAATAAACAATTCCCAAGAACCGTCAACTTTTCTCGTTAGAGGGTGGCTCTCAGTGTTCCAACCGTTAAAATCTCCAATAAGATGAAGCGACTGAGCATCTGGCGCCCACTCGCGGTAATGCCAACCGCCTTCCGTTTTGTGAAACCCATAATAGAGGTGACCATTAGCAAAAGCATTAAAGTCTGCATGCGTTCCAAGAAGCGCTTTTTTGATTCGGTGGTAACGGTTCATTCGCAGTTGCAAGTCTTTTTCATATGGTTTGATCCATGAATCGATTTCGAGAATCTTTAACGCTTGTTTTATCGTTTTGCTTGAATTAGGCATAAGATTATCCTTTCTTTTAGATGTCATTCTTACTTTATACCTTATTATACAGAAAATACGCATTATTTGTAGTAAGATAAATATAGATAGCAATTTGTGCTAAAACTATACACGTTAATAGGAGAAATTTAGTATGAGCAGTAAACCGGTGGATTTAAAAAGTAAAATAGAACTACTCATGCAAGAAAAAAATATATCTTTTAATGAACTCTCAACTCATTTTACAATCAGCAAGCAGACGCTCACTAAAAAGCTTAATGGTACGCACGATTGGACGTTCTCTGAAATGATGATT